>NZ_CP043499.1:300000-600000 GCF_009498215.1 Rhizobium grahamii
AAGAATTCGAGCGCGTATTGCTCTGCGGCGACTTCATCGTCTGGCGCCAGCTTCAGTGGGTGGCAGCGCTCCCGAACCATGCGCTCGATATTCTCCCGGAGTCTGGCAATCGCACCAGCATTGCGGTGAGCAACCGTGTCCTCGACACAAGCAAGGGCGATGGATTCGAGTACGATGAGCTTCCCCTCGATCTCGCCTTCCGTGGGGATGGGAAAGCGTTCTCCACCCTGCTTTCCGTCGCGTTTCGTCGAGAGCATGCCTGATCCTCCCTTTGGAAAGTTGCGCTCGCTTAAACCGGCACAAGCCGATCCACATCCGTTCGCGCCAGCTTAATCCCTTTCCTTGGGTCAGCACTTTGATGAACGTCAAAGAGTTGGAGACCGTTTGCGGATATCCTGAGCCTTCTCCGACAAAAGAGGTGTCATGACAATGAAGTCTATATTGGCGGCATTCGCTGCGTACGAGGTTGAAGCCGCTCAGCCGGTCGCGTTCACCGCTACTGCATACTAGGTTGATGGCGACACGCGGACTAGGCGATTTGATATCAAACGCTATTGCGGTCGTTCGTTTTTCGCCTCACCATTTCTTCATAGGAAGAGAAATGGGGCGGGTCATTGGGGGATCTCAATCACAGCATATCTGATAGTCGCGGCATCGACGGAGACGGTCTGGACTGTCGTTGACCATGCGTCGCGCGTTTCGGCATTTCAGTCGATGCTCGAAGCGGCGGTCGCCGGCACGACCATGGAGGGCCGTGACCGCGACGTCTACCGCGCTGCTGCGGAAGACATTCTCGCTCTTCTGACGCCTGACTGGGTCTCTCGCAAGATAATGTCCGCCGCAGCACGCGACGTCCTGCCATCATTCCGCTCCGTCCGCCATTTCAAGATGGGCACGCTGCACCGCCTCTTGAAGCTCATCGATCGGACTCTGGCGTACCATCTTCTTGCCTTCCAGCTCCTTAGGCATCTTCCAGCCGGGATCGACGCCGTCCATGTTGGGTAACTCGTGAGCGATCCCCTTGTGACAGTCGATGCACGTCGCCTTACCAGACAGCAGATAGCGCGTGTGAATTTCTGCGGCCCTCTGCGTCTGTTTTTGAAAGTCCATGGCGACTGATGCATGACAGTTCCGACACTCGAGACTGTCGTTGGCCTTCATTCGCGCCCACTCGTGTTGCGCGAGCTCGAGCCGCTTCTCGAGAAATTTGGACCGCGTGTTAATTGTGCCGAAGATCTTTCCCCAGACCTCCTTCGATGCCTGCATCTTGCGGGCGATCTTGTCAGTCCACTGGTGGGGGACGTGGCAGTCTGGGCAGCTTGCTCGGACTCCCGACCGGTTGGAGAAGTGGATGGTCCGGCTTAGTTCCTGATAGACGTTGTCGTGCATCTCATGACAGGACGTGCAGAATTTCTCGGAATTTGTCAGTTCGAGCGCCGTATTGAAGGCTCCCCAAAACATAACGCCGCCCACGAACCCACCCAGCGTCAGGACGCCTAAGCCTATGGTGGCAGCCGGGGTGATGATAATCGACCAGCACCATATGACGATCTTCCTGATCCATCCGAACATGATCGTTACTCGCTTCCCGCGGGCCTGACGCCCAGTTCGCTCATGTCCTTGAACTCGCTCGGCACGAGAGGTTGGGTATCAGCCTGCGGTACATGGCACGCAGTGCAGAAATAACGTCTGGGAGAAACGTCCGCCAGCATCTGTCCCTCGCGCGTCATATAGTGGGTCACACTAATCATCGGTGCCCCGCTATCTTGAGTGAACTCCCGCTTGTGACATGAGAGACAACGGTTGGCGTTGACAGAAAGCTCGTAGCCTTCGATCGAATGCGGAATGATCGGCGGCTGATCGGGATAAGCGCGCATTCTTCGCTGGTCGTCGATAATCCATTTCGGAAGGGGCTTCGCTTCGCCGGTTTCCATCGAAGGGGTCGGACCCTCAAGCTGAGGAACCGTCTGCTGAATCACTTGGGCAACGGACGCCGTCGTCAGGAAGACCAGAAGGCCCGCCGCTACCGCCATCCATCCGGGCCGCTTCAAACAGCGGGGAGTATCTTGACCGCGCATTTTTTGAAATCCGTTTGTTTGGAGATTGGATCGGTGGCATCGAGCGTCACCTTGTTGATCAACTGGCTCGCATCGAACCAGGGGACAAAGATCACCCCGGTGGGCATTCTGTTCCGTCCCCGGATATCGATCCGGGACCGGATTTCCCCCCGTCTGGAGATAATGCGGACCTCTGCCCCCTGATTGATGCCGCGTTTGCGAGCATCTTCTGCGTTCATGAAGCACCGGGCGCCGGGGAACGCCATATACAGTTCCGGGACCCTCATCGTCATCGAGCCGGAATGCCAGTGCTCCAGCACGCGCCCTGTGACTAGCCAGAAGTCGAACTCGTCATCGGGAGATTCCGCAGGGGGTTCATACGGGACTGCCAGTATGACCGCCTTGCCATCCTTCTGGCCGTAGAACTTCACGCCCTCGCCAGGCTTCACATAGGGATCAAATCCTTCGCGATACCGCCACCGGGTTTCTTGGCCATCGACGACCGGCCACCGTAGTCCACGCACCTGGTGGTACATGTCGTAGGGCGCGAGATCGTGACCGTGTCCGCGACCAAACGAAGCGTATTCCTCGAACAACCCTTTTTGGACGTAGAAGCCGAAGGCCTTGGCTTCATTGTTATCATACTCAGCGTCCACCTCGCTAAGCGGAAACCGGTCGACCTCACCGTTCTTGAAAAGCACGTCGAAAAGGCTTTTTTCGCGGTATTCGGGATGTTCGTCTAGGATTTCTTTCGGCCAAACTTCGTCCGTCGTGAAGCGCTTCGAGAACTCCATAAGTTGCCAGAGATCCGATCGAGCTTCGCCCTTGGCTTGAACGAGTTGATGCCAAACGTGAGTTCGTCTTTCGGCGTTTCCGTAGGCGCCCTCTTTCTCCACCCACATCGCTGCCGGCAAGATTAGGTCAGCGCTCATGGCGGTGATGGTGGGATAGGCATCGGATACAACGATGAAGTTCTCGGGGTTTCGATAGCCCTGCCACGTCTCATTGCTGGTGTTGGGGCCGGCTTGTACGTTGTTATTCACCTGTACCCAATAGAAATTCAGCTTCCCGTCCTTCAGCATGCGATCCTGTTGTACGGCGTGATACCCAGGCTTCTCCGGAATGATCCCATGCGGTATCCGCCAAATCTCCTCCGCATGCTTTCGGTGCTCGGGATTGGTCACGGTCATGTCGGCGGGAAGGCGATGCGCGAACGTGCCTACTTCGCGCGCAGTGCCGCACGCAGAAGGTTGGCCCGTAAGCGAGAAAGGGCTGTTGCCAGGCTCCGAGATCTTTCCGGTTAGTAGATGCAGGTTATAGACCATCTGGTTGGCCCAGACGCCGCGAACATGCTGGTTGAAACCCATTGTCCAGAGTGACATCACCTTGCGGTTTGGATCGGCGTAAAGTTCAGCCAATTGCTCCAAAAACCCTGGATCGACCCCAGTAAGTTCTGAAGTCTTTTCGAGAGTGTATTCCGCAACGTGCTGCTTGAAGGTGTCGAAATCGATCGGTTCAGTCTTTCCTGGGTCTACCGAGTTCGCGGCTTCCTGTTCACGCGGATTGTCAGGGCGCAGCCCGTAGCCAATGTCCGTGACACCCTTCGCGAACTTCGTGTGATCCTTCACGAAGGCCTCGTTCACCCGCCCGGTCTGGATGATGTGGTTTGCGATGTAATTGAGGATGGCAAGATCCGTTCCCGGCTTAAAGACAATCGGGATGTCGGCCAGATCCATACTCCGGTGCGTGTAGGTCGAAAGCACGGCCACACGTACGTGCGGCTGGCCGAGCCTTCGGTCGGCTACGCGGGTCCACAGGATCGGATGCATCTCGGCCATGTTCGAACCCCAGAGGACGAAGGCGTCAGCAGCTTCGAAGTCGTCGTAGCAGCCCATGGGCTCGTCCATCCCGAACGTGCGCATGAACCCATAGGCGGCGGAGGCCATGCAATGCCGCGCGTTCGGGTCAAGATTGTTTGACCGGAGGCCCGCGCGCATGAGTTTCGTAGCGGCGTAGCCTTCAAAAATGGTCCACTGACCGGAGCCGAACATGCCTACTGCCGTCGGCCCTTTCTCCTTCAATACCTTTTTGCATTGCGCGGCCATCACGTCGAAGGCTTCGTCCCAGCTTACCGGCTCGAACTCTCCGTCCTTCGCGAAGACGCCGTCGCGCTTTCTCAGAAGGGGCCGCGTCAGGCGGTCCTCGCCGTACATTATCTTGGAAAGGAAGTATCCCTTGATGCAGTTGAGGCCTCGGTTGACTTCCGCCTGCATGTCTCCGTGGGTTGCCACCACCTGTCCGGCCTTGACACCGACCATTACGCCGCAGCCGGTTCCGCAGAAGCGGCAAGGCGCCTTTGACCACTTGATTTCGAGGGCGGTTACGCCGCCAGGGACTGGCTGCGCGGCCGCGGGAAGAGTCACGCCCGCGGCCGCCGCCGCAAGTGCCGCCGCCTGAGCCTTCAGAACATCACGCCTGTTGAACTCTCCGGTCATCGTCCTGCGTCTCCTCTTCGACATGCTCGAAAACCATATTCGCCGCGATAACCCCCTCCAGGAGAGAGATGCTAGTCAGCGCCGTTCCGAGCTCTCCCGTACTCGAGCCTTCGATAACGATGATGAACTTGCCGTTCTCCACGCCGTGAACCTCAATGCTTGCCATGTTTGCAAGCGCACAGCCGACAGAGGCAGTGAACGCTGGCATCGTCGCAACGACAGCGCTGGAAATATGATGGCGGGTCGCTCGATCAGGCATGCAAACCCTCCGGCGAATGACTCTCCATCTCAACCGCGTCAACGGGGCATGACGCAACGCACGCTCCGCATCCAGAGCAGCGATCGGCATTTATGGAAGGTAGGAATGGCCCGCCGATTCGCGGGCGAAAACGTATGGCGTCCTCCGGACAACCGTCACGGCACGATTGACAGGCGACGTCGCGCACAGCCAGACACTCGCCTCCAATGGTCGCGACATAAGGAATAGTGCGCGCAGAGGACAGGGTGAATACCGGTTCGGGACAGACCTGCGCACACTCGCTGCAGAACGTGCACTCGCCATTGCGAAATTCGAGCCTCGGAAGCCCTCCATCAATAACGATTATCCCGGTGGGACATCGCTCTACGCACAATCCGCAGCCCGTGCACGCGCTTGAGAGAAGCATTGTTGACGTTCCCGGCGGGCGAATTGCGTCAGATCGCACGTGACCAGATAGGAGCTGTCGTCGAGATAGGGACGGTCGCTGCGACATGCCGTCCTCAATGGCTCGAGGGCGGCCCAGGAGGGCCGAAAACAATCTGGAACATCCAGACCAGGAAGCCATAGCCGCCGACCACGCCGACAGCTACCACGGGCCATATCGCGAATGCCAGGATAATAAAGACGAGCGTTTCGAACCGACGGCTAGCCTGCCGTTCGTGTTTCTCTGGAGCCTTCCCCGCAAGCTCTGTCATCGCTCGACCTCCTAGTTTTGTTTAGCATAAGTTGTATCAAAATCAAGCTAATGGGCGACCGGACAGGCAAAACACACCACCATCATTGATATAGCGCAAACAGGCTTGACGATGTTGATCGTAGACAACCGGCTGGCCGTCCCAGCGTTGGATTGGTCAAGTTCAACAAAGATCAAGGAAATACGCGTGATGACTGGCAGCGAAGAAGACGAGACAGGTGGGCCGACCCGCCGTGATTTTCTCTACCTGACAACGGGCATAGCGGGGGCCGTAGGAGCGGCGGCCGTCGCTTGGCCGTTCGTCGACCAGATGCGTCCGGACGCGTCCACGCTGGCGCTGGCGTCCATCGAGGTAGACGTCTCCAGTCTCGAGCCTGGCATGTCGCTGACAGCCAAGTGGCGAGGCAAGCCTGTATTCATCCGCAATCGCACGCCTGAAGAGGTGAAGGCGGCTGCGGACACGCCGCTGTCAGATCTAAAGGATCCGGTGGCGCGCAACGCGAACCTTCCCGCTGAAGCCCAAGCCACGGGGACCGATAGGTCTGCAGGCGAAGGTAAGGAGAACTGGATCGTCATGATCGGCTCATGCACCCATCTTGGCTGCGTGCCGCTTGGTCAGGCCGGCGAATACAATGGTTGGTTCTGCCCCTGCCATGGATCGGTCTACGACACAGCCGGCCGCATCCGAAAAGGCCCGGCTCCTGAGAATCTTCCGATCCCGCCGCATGAATTCGTCAGCGATGGCGTGGTCAAGATCGGATGATAGGAGCCCGAAATGAGTGGTGAATCAGAATATCGCCCGTCGACGGGCTTAGAAAAATGGATCGATGCGCGCCTGCCGCTGCCGCGTATGGTCTACGACAGCTTCGTTGCATACCCGGTTCCGCGTAACCTGAACTATGCCTATACCTTCGGCGCCATGCTGTCGGTGATGCTGATCGTGCAGATCCTGACGGGCGTCGTGCTCGCCATGCACTATGCCGCCGAAACGACGGTTGCGTTCAACTCGGTCGAAAAGATCATGCGTGACGTCAACCACGGTTGGCTGCTGCGCTACATGCATGCCAACGGCGCGTCCTTCTTCTTCGTCGCGGTCTACCTGCACATCGCCCGCGGCCTGTACTACGGTTCCTACAAGGCACCGCGCGAAATCCTCTGGATCCTCGGCGTTCTCATCTATCTCCTGATGATGGCGACCGGCTTCATGGGCTACGTTCTGCCCTGGGGTCAGATGTCCTTCTGGGGCGCGACTGTCATCACCGGCTTCTTCTCGGCATTCCCGCTGATCGGTGAATGGCTTCAGCAGTTCCTGCTCGGTGGCTTCGCGGTCGAAAACCCGACGCTGAACCGCTTCTTCTCGCTGCATTACCTGCTGCCGTTCGTCATTGCCGGCGTCGTCGTCCTGCACATCTGGGCGCTGCATGTCACCGGCCAGACGAACCCGACGGGCGTCGAAGTCAAGACGAAGACGGACACTGTCCGTTTCACGCCTTATGCGACCCTCAAGGATGCGCTCGGCGTTTCGATCTTCCTGCTCGTCTACGCCTACTTCGTCTTCTACCTGCCGAACTTCCTCGGTCACGCCGACAACTACATTCCGGCAGACCCGTTGAAGACGCCGGCTCACATCGTTCCGGAATGGTACTTCCTGCCGTTCTACGCGATGCTGCGCTCGATCACCTTCAACGTCGGCCCGATCGACTCGAAGCTTGCAGGCGTTCTCGTCATGTTCGGCGCGATCATCGTGCTGTTCTTCCTGCCGTGGCTCGACACCTCGAACGTTCGTTCGGCGGTCTATCGTCCGTGGTACAGGCTGTTCTACTGGCTGTTCGTGATCAACGCGATCATCCTCGGCTGGCTCGGCTCTCAGCCGGCGGAAGGCCTCTACACCACGATCTCGCAGATCTGCACGCTGCTTTACTTCGCCTTCTTTCTGGTCGTCATGCCGGTGCTTGGTCTCGTCGAGACACCGCGCCGTGTGCCGAACTCGATCACGGAAGCCGTGCTCGAAAAGCAGGGTAAGTCTGCGGCCAAGGCGACTACCGTCAATCCGTTCGATAGGAACTGACATATGATCAAATTGATATCAGCGATTGGCGCATCGGCCATGGTAGCGCTCCTCGCACATTCCGCTTGCGCCGAGGAGGCGCCTCCGCAGCCGCCCGCGCTGCACACGGAAGGGACGACCCCACACTATCCTCTGAGACATCCGAAGGAACAGGAGTGGTCGTTTGCGGGCTTTACCGGCCACTACGACAAGCAACAGCTTCAACGTGGGCTCAAGGTCTACACAGAGGTCTGTTCTGCGTGCCACTCGATGAGAATGGTAGCCTATCGTTCGTTGGCCGACCTAGGTTACAGCGACGAGCAGGTGAAGGCTTTCGCGGCGGCCCACGAGGTGCAGGACGGCCCGGACGCCAATGGTGATATGTACACCCGCAAAGCCGTGCCTTCCGATTACTTCCCGTCGCCGTTTGCGAACGCCGAAGCGGCCGCAGCCTCCAACAACGGTGCAGCTCCCCCTGACTTCTCGCTGATCGCGAAGGCGAGGGGCATTACTCGCGGCTTCCCACAGTTCATTATCGATATGCTGCCAGGCATCGGCGGGTATCAGGAAGGCGGCCCCGACTACATCTACTCGCTATTGACTGGTTACGACGAGACGCCCCCGGCTGGACTCGAAATCGCGGAGGGAACGAACTACAACCCGTATTTCGCCCATTCCGCCGCGCTCGCCATGCCCAAACCAATCTCCGACGACCAGGTCACCTATGAGGACGGATCACCCCAGACCGTCGACCAGTATGCTCGCGACGTATCGGCTTTCCTCATGTGGGCTGCCGAGCCCCATCTCGAGGAACGCAAACGGACAGGGTTCATGGTGATGGTGTTCCTGATAGTCTTCTCCGGCCTGGTCTATCTGACGAAGCGCTCGGTTTACTCGGGTAAGAACTGAAACGACTCGGAAAATCTGCAAGCTATCCGAGACGGGCGCGGAAACGTCTCGTCTTTGCGCCGGCGCAAATAGCCGCCGGCGTCTCGCTCCAGGATGAGGTGACCCGTGCTCAACAGGAGAGAGAACCGATGCGCAAGATCACAGACCTAGGCCTTTGCTTAGTTGCAGTCGCAACACTAGCAGGTTCAGCTCAAGCCGCTGCCTGCTATCGATATGAAATTCTGCCCGTCGCCCTGAGTTGTGCCGAGAACCGCGACAATTCGGCGGACTTCGGCACTCAGTGCACGAGTCAGCCGGCCAAGATCGTCAAAGTGCAGATCGCCTGTCCAAAGGTCGCGGAGCCAGCCTCAAGCGGGGGAATATCCGGAGGCGGGGGTAGCTACGGCGACAATTGCGCGTGCGATCACCAAACTGGCGGTGGCTGGCACTGACGCAATCGCGGATGCACGCCTGGACAGTGCGGGGCAACGGATAACGTTCGATCGGTGGCGAGGTCCACGAGGACAAGGTCGATGACGTCCTCCATCTTGAAGGACTGCGACGCCTTGCCCACGAGCGCCACAAGGCAATCGTCTACGATCCGAACCTCGTGCGTTACGAAGTTTCGTTCGTAACCATTGTCGAGAACAGCGAGTACAAAAAGCAAACGGTTATTATTCATCTGACCCGAATTATGTTGCATTGTGGGTGGTGAGGTTTCACCTTCATTGGGAACGGTTGGTGTCTGAGGCCGATCCATCAATATCCACCGCGTCGTCCAGACCCGCTTCGAGATGCGCGGTGGTAAAATCGTCGATAAGCACTTGGACGTCTACCCTCCACCCGTTGGGACTTCGATAGGGGACATTCTCAGCCCTCCATTCGCCATCCCCGGAATTGAGTAGCTCATATCTTATCGCTTCGACCCCTGCAGTGGGGTTCCAAAGACGTAATGTAACGGCCCTCGGATGCATCGGACCGAAGTCGGATGCAAGTATCGTGACATGCACGCTCGCGGTATCATGAGATTTCGGCTCCAGTTCGAATTGAGCCATGGCCTTTTCTGTATGAATATGGATCGATAGCGGCTGGAGGAGAGCGTATTGGAGCTGGTCGGGTCCGGCGAAGCGCCACAGAGACGCGACGCCCACAATGACGACAGCAAGCACGATCTCGGCCGTTATGCTAATCCGAAGTCGCCCGCAGGCCGAGATGTCTCCCTGGATGGCCGCGCCGGTGAGCCAAAATCGGTTGTAGGCTGCGAGCGCGCACAGCAACGCAACCAAGCCAATTTTGACGAGGAGCACGCGGCCGTACATCGAATCTAGCATCGAACCAAGACTAGGAAGCTCAAGAAAGGCAAGGGTGAGGCCGGCGAGCAGCATCGCGACGAAGGGAATCGGTATTGCGGCGGAAAAGGACCTTAAGGACATCTGGCGAGAGGGGCGACGGCTTAGACGCCAGAGCGGCGGAAGACTGCCTATCCAGAATAGAAGAATCCCTCCGTGGAAAAAGATGCAGGTCTTCGCCAACCATGCGGGGGTGACTACTGCGCTGTGTCCGGTGAAAGTGAACCCTGCGGAAGCAACAGCGATTGCGATCGCCGCGGTCGCCAAAGTGAACGACCGGGTTCGGAATGGCGGTAGCGCGGCGAGAATGAGCGCAACTAGGAATAAGCCCCCGGCTACCGCAACATTGCTTCGAATGGCCATCGATAGCGGCGTTGCGCCGGCGAACGTGAGGTCTGAGCCAATTTCGTCGAGTCCTTGGAGATAGAGCCCCGACCCAAGAAGAGCGAATCCTGCGAACGCAGTAAAAAGTGGTCTCTGGACACCAGCGTCCGAAGGATTGAACAGCGCGCAGAACAACCTTCCGCCCACGACATGCGCTAAAAGGATGATCGAGGCGACATGAATGAGCCAAATGGCGGTATCTAGGGCGACTGAAGGTGTTTCAGACGAGTCAGCGAGAGCTTGAGAAACCGCTCCGACGTGGAACACAACCGTGCCCCCGACTGGGTGACCGTCCTCCGAAACGACACGGTAGCTGGCGATCACGGTGCCGCGGCCAACCGACGGAAGTCGGAGCGTTATGTCCGCACCCCCGCCCGAAGAGACAAGATCAATGCTTTTGTCGTTGGTGAGCCGGGCGCTCGCCCTAACGACTTTCACGGGCTCGTTGAAATGAAGTTGAATCTCCGCCGGCGCGTCGTTCACAACCTGATTGTTGGCGGGAGAGGACGAGATGAGCACCGCGTGAGCGTGTGCGGGAGCCGGAACAACGGCTGAGAGCAGCAGAACCAACAGGACTGCTGCTTGCATGGGGAGGGCCGCCCACGCACGTGCGATAGGCCACATGAGCGGCATTCCCTGTTTTATGATCGGGGCTGCTCGACGATGTCGAAGAACGGCGCGGGAGTTTCATAGTCGTCAGACGTTTTTCCCGCAGCAGGGATCTCAATCCAGCGTTCGGCGGCGCCATCGGTGCATTCCTGAACGATGGGGACGTAGACGCGGGTACCAACGGGAAGTTCCTTGGCCACCGTACCTCGGAATACGAATTCATCATATTCGTCGTCAGGCAGGCTGTTGCCCGAGAAAACAATCTCCGTCGTTCCGTCCTTAACGGCCTCGCCCCAGAGTTCGTACGTCTTGGCGTAGGACCCCTTGATCTTTTCGATGTTCCAGCCGGGCTTAGGCATTGGCTTGGCAGAGAGCAGGCCCTCGGGAATCTTGATGCGAACCTTGATTGTCGGCTTGCCTTCGCAGCCGTGCCCGATACGCACGACCGCCTTGTAGGCTTTTCCAGGATTTGCCTGTGTCTGCTCGAGAGTTGCGTGCGCGTATGCAGTCCCAACAGTAAAGAGTGCGGCGACTACGGCGATCGTTGCATGCTTAAACATCATTGTCTCCTTGGCGGGGCGGCCCCTTTTGGGAGGCCGCCATCGTCCGTGCGACTTACTGGGTGACTTGTGCGAGATCGGCGTCGAGGCGCTTGCGCACAGGGTTCGGCACCTTCGCGGTCTTGATTGCCTCAAGATTGGCCGGTGCGTCGCCCACTTGGATCAGTGCGACCATACCCATGCCAGCATGCGGTGTGCATTTGACGACGTAGGCGCCGGGGACATCGAACTTGGCCTGATACTGTTCGCTTGGCTTGGATTTGAAATCAGTCGCTCCTTCCGGGATCAGACCCTTGTAGGTCTCCACGTTATGGCTCTTGTCGGTAGGGATGAAGGTGACGGTGTCGCCAGGGGCAACCTTGACGAAGCCGGGTTCGAAAACCATCACGCCATCTGCGCCCTTGTTGAGCATGTGAACTTCATGGTCGGCCGCCATCAGCGGCGCAGCCGATGCGATCAGAACCGCCGTTGCAGTGATCAGACCGATATTGAAACGCATTGCATTCTCCTGTGGTAAGGGGCCAACCTTGGCCTCGGGAAGAGTTCTATGCGATAGGCAGCCCCCGCTCTTTGACCAGCGTCAAATTTGGCGCAAAGAGTTGAGAAAATCCGCAAGCGGGAACCGGAAGCGTTGCGAGCCCGTTCTCATCCTTTGATGGCCGGCGTGGTCCTTTATATCATCGGCATTCTCTGCCATGACGAAAGTCCCTCCGAAGCTCTCAGCCCGAGGGGCGTCGCTAGGCTGTGTTCCGGACGAACCGACGCAGGCCGTTTCGACGGACCTGAAGAGGCTGAAATTTCTCGTGGCTGATATCTGGCCACCAGTATCCGAACGGGATAGCGAGCGATGAGGAATCATGTTCCGCGGGAGAGGCTTTTCGAGTTAAGACCCGCAACCACGAGACCGTGCAACGAGCTGAATGATGTTGTTTGGGCATGTTCAAATCTTGGGGTTCAATCGGCGCCCGAGTCAAATCCCGCCGTCATCGGATCGGTCATCGCGTTATCTGAAGCGCGTCGGGCGCAGCCGCCATATCTTCTATATATTCGCAAATTTCGAACGGCTCTTAACTGACTGATGGCATTAGTGTTTCCCGAGCTCGTCAACTGAACTTCACTAGTATCCCACAGAACTTCACTAGCTTTCGCTCAAAAACCGTTCATATCGCTACCAGCAGCCGCGGATTCCCCTTTTTAGGGCATTTATTTCGGAAGTTCGGATACATATCAGCTTTCGTGGTTTGGTCGGGTTTTGCACTACTTCACTCAAACCGAACCCTAATGGCTAGGCGAGTCGAGAAGTGAAGTACCGTCTGAGAAAGGGGCAACTCGGGGATCTGATCCGAATTGCGTATAAATGAGCGAAGGATTGTTTCGTCGAACCGAACGAACCTGCTCAATTTGTAGTTCGAAAGCCCAGAGCCGCAGTCGCAAATCTCAGTAGTCATTCGGGGTTTCGGAATAACAGTTTCCTGCAGACACGCGCTTTCGCCAGCACTTCACTAGCTTGATCACCTACCACAAAGGGCGCCAAACTAGTGAAGTAACGGCGGAAGTCGCTTTCTAGCACTTCGTAATCGAACGACATTTTTTTTGTTTCGCTCCGCGGGAGCGGAAACGGCGCCACTGCCAATCTAACAATCAGGTTCTGCCTACACAGCCGTCGATTCGGTCTTCTTCACAGTAGCGAACGCCAGGTTGGCGAGAGAAGGCGCGTCGATCTTCACCCTGTCCGGTGTATTCGACTCATAAGCCAAGCGGGGGGTCCTCAATGCGGCCTCCCAATTGAAGTCGACTCCCAGTAGGGCGGAGTAGATTGCCATGCCCATGGCCTGTGCTACCCGCGGGACCACAGCATTCGCAATTTGCTGAGACTGCGATGACTTGTCGCCGACAACCAAGTGATCGTCCGGCAATCCGGTCAACCGCATTTTCATGGGCATCGTCAGACCTGGAATAAAGCCTCCGCCTGCGGCGGACGCCATTTCGTCTGTGGGAGGCGCATCCCAAGTCTCCCCGACCAAGACCTCTCGCAGCCCCCAGCGGGCGATCTCCTTTTGTCGACCAATTCGCTTCTCGCCGAGAAGTGTGGAACCGAGACCGCCTAGCTCTTCCTTGTTGTTTCGGACAATGATCTGCGTCTTGCGCCGATTTGCCCAATCAGCCGCACCGGACCACCCGCCGGCGCTCATCAGGTCTTCAAGGGCATGCCCGAGGGTCGCTCGCCATTCGCTGAAGGCCGGTGGCGCTCGAAACCGTGTCATGGCGTCTGGGTGCATCCCGACGATGAAGACCCTGGGACGCTCTTGAGCAATACCGTAGTCTTTAGCATTTAGTGAGACGGTTCGCACGGCGTAGCCAGCGTCCGCAAAGCGCGCGAAAATTTCGGCCCGGTGATCGGCGTGCTTGGCGTCGTTGAACCCTTCAACGTTCTCGAACATAAATGCCTTTGGCCTAACGATATCAACTACCTCGGTCACTGCCGGGAAAAGATCTCGTTCGTCATACTTGCCCGCGCCCTTTCCCGCTCTCGAATATGGCGGACAAGGCGGACCGCCGGCTACGAGAGCGATACGGCCACGATAGACAGAGTAATCTACCTCTTTCATGTCTTTTTCGATGACGTTCCACTGAGGTCTATTCGCCCGAAGGCTTGCTGCCGCGTCGGCATCGAATTCGATCAACGCCTCAGGATCGAACCCGGCGGCCTCAAGCCCCAGTGACATGCCCCCAAGGCCCGCACAGAGCTCCAGGGACCGGAGCCGACGAGTTGGTGCAGTCAGATCGGTTGGCTTTGCAGGTGTCGGTCTACGGAAAGAATGTGAGCCTCGCGGCCTGCTCGTCAACCCGAGCAGTGACCACATGACAGTCAGATCCGTTGGATCGGGATCGTTTACTTCAAGCGCCCAACCGCCTCGGTGTGCGAAGCGTCCACTAAGAAACCGATCGAATCCTGTTCTTGCGCGGGTAATCGAGAGATCTTCATCTTTATCCTGTTCCGCGCCAAACATAGAAGCAAAACGACTGAACAAGATTCTAGCTTCCGCCTGTATGCGGTCAAACTCTCGATCGTACTCTGTACGAGTATCCGGCTCTTCAACGCTAGCCTCGGAGAAGCTGCGGATGAAGTATCGAAAGCGTTTCTCGAACTCGCCAACGGATTCCAGAAACGCGTTTGTTTCCCTATCAAGCATGACGGCCGATTCAACCGCGCGGCGATTGAGTTCGGCCTTCAGTGTCGCGGCGCGACGCTTTTCGAAAACCTCCGCCTTGGACAATCTCTCAGCTTTGTTCCGGCGTCGGATCGCGCTGATGTCGGCTGTATCCAGATGTGCACCGCCAGCCATCGTTGTCAGTGCCTCTGCGCGTGTAACTTCGTCGGTCATCGCGAGTTTCTGCATCACCGCGAAGGGAACCCGCCCTCTTCTCAGGATATTTTCGGCACCCTTGAGCGTTCTGGAGAATTTAACGTAGGTGCCGAGGTCGTTGGATGACAGACCGCAGTGTACCTTAAGAAACGCTTTGGCTTCTCTCGTCGTCGTCGTTTCGAGGAGCCTCTCGACTTCGGACGCCATCTTGAGAGCCTTGTCGGTCATCTGTTCCTGCAGCTTGCTAATTCGATCTTTGGCTGCGGAAAGGGCCTTGGCTTTCGTGTTTATTTCCATAACAAATGCTCCATTTCGGAGCATCAGTAAGGATCGCAGGTTTCTCTTCCGGCAATTAGTTCTTTAAAAATGTCTGCACTCCGGAAGAAATCGTGAGGACCGCCTGCGGGCTTCTCGACCAACTCGGCGAGCGCAGTAAGCTTTTGATCTAGTCGACGATTGATACGGAGCGTTTTTAGACGGGCTGGCCAGAACGACCAGGCGATGAACCATGGCATCTGCGCCCAGCCGTGAGGTGCAGCAGATTGAAGCGAGAATCGGCGTCAGGTTAATAATCCGCACAGGAGAAAACCGGTGCGAGGCGCTCCGGGATGCTCGTATTCAGTTAATCTCGCCCTTTGATAACACGAAGACCGGCGTGCTGAGCCGTGATGACGCTCATGATCGCGTTTACCTCATTGGCGATCACTACGTCGGACCAGAGAGGGGCCGTTTGCTGAACTTCATCACCTACATGGCGGTCGCTATAGGCGGACAGCATTTCGAGAAGCTTTTTAGGAGATTCCGCGGCGGCCCCCAAGATTGCGATCACGCTGAAGTGGGAACGCATTCGCTCCTCAAGCACCTCGATCCGCTTCACAAGCTGTTCATAGGGCACGTCTGTGGTCGAGCTCGCGTGGGATTGCATGTCGGGATCCTGTTCTCTCGGCCGCGGGAGGTGCCTTCTTTTTCTCTGCGCTCCTAAAATGGGGCGCGATGGTTAACAGGCCGTTAAAGGATTAGCAGAATTGAAAGAGTCCGACGCTTTCTGCGGTTCAGGGCCGGTCGAGCAGCTCGCGAATCTTTCCTGCCAATTCTCTTGCGGTGTAGGGCTTGCGAAGCCACTCGGCGCCGGGGATCACGTCCTTGGATGCCAGAGCAGGTTCCGAATAGCCGGATGTGAAAAGGACCCTCAGATCAGGACGCTGTTTAATCGCTTCTGTCGCCATTTCGTCCCCTGTCATTCCGCCGGGCATGACAATGTCGGAGAATAGAAGGGCGACCCCAGGATGTTCCGCGAGTATTTCCAGGGCTCTGCGCCCGCTGTCCGCCTCCAGCACGCGGTAACCCATTTGCTGCAGCCGTGCGACCGCCACCTTTTTCACTCGGGGGTCGTCTTCAACCACGAGCACGAGCTCAGTGCCACGGGGAAGTGGAACCTCGGCGGTTTCCGGCGAAGCCGTCTGCGCGGGTTTGGGTTCGGCAAGAGCGGGCAAGTAGATGCGGATGGTCGTGCCATGACCTAATTCGCTGTAGATTTGAAGATGGCCACCGGACTGCTTGACGAAACCATACACCATGCTGAGACCAAGACCGGTGCCGGCCCCAACATCTTTCGTGGTGAAGAAAGGCTCGATCGCGCGCTTCTTGACCTCATCGGTCATCCCACAACCCGTGTCCGTCATCGATATTAGTACGAAGTGTCCACTACGAACTTCCGGGTACATCTTGGCGTAGTCGGCGTCCAAGCGCACGCGCGAAACCTCGGTCGTCAGGCTGCCGCCCTTTGGCATGGCGTCACGGGCATTGAGCGCGATGTTCAGAATGGCGTTTTGAAGCTGTGAACTGTCGACGAGCGCTTCGAAGTGGGCGCCTGTGAGGACAGTGGAAAGCTTGATATCCTCGCCCAGGGTGCGTCGAAGTAGGTCCGAGAAACTGGTCACGAGGGCGCCAAGGTCGACCTGCTTGGGGCTGAGAGGCTGTCGTCGCCCGAAAGCGAGCAATTGCCCCGTCAACTTCGCGCCATCGGCTGCCGCATCCTGCGCTTCACGGATCATATCCCGAAGGGAACCCTGAGGCAGCTTGCCGTCGATCATCTCCAGATTGCCGCTGATGACCGTCAAGAGATTGTTGAAGTCGTGCGCCAGTCCGCCTGTCAATTGGCCCACGGCCTCCATCTTCTGCGCTTGGCGCAGGTCTTCTTCAATCTTGAGGCGGCTCGTCAGATCCCGGACAAATCCCGTAAAGATACGCTCGCCATTCGCCGTTGCTTCGCCAACGTGAAGTTCCATCGGAAAATGAGACCCATCCGCGCGCTGGCCGGTGACGACGCGGCCGTAACCGATGATTCTCTTTTCGCCGGTGTCGAGATAGTGGTCGATGTATCCATCGTGGGCATCGCGATAGGGATTTGGCATTAGATTGCTGACGTTCTTTCCGCAGATCTGGCCCGCGTCCATCCCGAACAACTTTTCGGCAGCCTTGCTAAACGAAATCACGACCCCCTTCTGGTCGATGACGACCATCGCGTCCGGAACGGTCTCAAGGATTGAAGTTAGGTGAGCCTCTCGCGATTTGATGGCTCGTTCCGCCTTTTTCAACGCGCTAATGTCGCTGTTGGTCTGAATGACGGCCATGTCGCCGTCTGAAAGATTTACGAGGACGCACCGAGAAGCCACGTCCAGGTCATATCCGTTCTTATGACGATGTATGACGTCGCCCTGCCAGAAGCCGCGCGACCTCAACTGCGTCAAAATGTTTTCTCGGGGTGTCGGATAGCGCGTCGCAAGGAGGTCGAAGACCGTTTCGCCAACCGCCTCCTCGCGCGTCCACCCGTACATGTTCTCGCAGCCGATCGACCAGTGGGTGATCGCGCCCTCGAAGCGGTGTACGATGATGTCAGCCCCGTCAAGAACATGCACGAGCGCGTCAAGCTCCTGCGAAGACGCCGTGCGCGGCGATATGAGGCGGTGGGGCATGGCCGTTCCTTCGATCAGTGTAAGCTGACCCTATGGCAGGTTTTGTCAGAAAAATCATCAGTTCCGCCGGAAAGTCGGACAAGCTTGTCCATGCTAATAATCTTTAGATCATGCCGCCCCTCAGCGACGACGACGTCGCGTGCCGCAAGCTTAGTAATCGTCCGAGACACGGTCTCGATGGTCAGCCCGAGATAGTCCGCGATATCCTGCCGGTTCATCGGCACGCGGAGAACGTTCTGACGTCGCGTTCCAGGGCGCGAGGCTAGATTGACGATGAAACTGCAGAGTCGTTCCTCGGCGTTCTTTTTGGAAAGGAGCACCATCTGGTCATTGATCGCTGCGTTCTCGCGGCAAAGAAGATCGATGTAAGCCGGACGGATATTTTCGCAACGGGCGACGTCATGATGGAAGCTGCGGCGCGAGACGCGGCGAATTTTGCACTCATTGACTGCTTCAGCCGTGAACGAGAAGGTCTCCAGGAGGGAGGCGCCGATCACGTCGCCGGCAAAGTGAAAGGCGATGATCACCCGTCGACCTTCGCCTATGATGCGATGAAGGCGGACAACACCCTCGACCACCTGGAAAAGATGCGTGGCATCGTCCCCTTCCCAGCAGATCGCTTCTCCGGCAGCGATCGTTTCCAGCGGGCAAGCATGAAAGACCGAAGAAAGTATCGGGGTTGCAACCGCATGCTTGGTCGGTTGAGCATTCGTGAAAGCGTTCTTGCCCTGCATCAGCATCGTGGTGTCCCCTCGTTGAGTGAACCCAGTAGAACTTGCCCGAGTCACATCACGATGAGAGCAGCGTGCGATTTAGTGCTTGTTCGTAACAGTTTGTGACAGCGTCGGGCTGCGCGTCTTTGTGCTGGTTCGTTGATATAGATCAAGGAGCCGGCGTCGCCCTCATGACAGTCCTTCCTCAAACTACGAGCAAGGCGGTCGTTCCCGGTCGCCTGCGCATGGGGACTACGTCATGAATTACACGATTGAAACAATAGTGGTCGCGGTGGCCGCATTTCTGGCCTTGGTTGCGGCCGGCCTTGCCCACGACCACCTTTTTGCGATCCATATGGGCATCCTATGTTTCTGCCTGTTTGCGGGTACGTTGCTGCTCGTGCGTCGGATCGACTTCTCGAGGGCCGGGCAGGTGTCCAAGGTCGAGACTTCCGGCTATTTCGATGAGGTCATCCGCTACGGGTTGATCGCCACGGTGGGATGGGGCGTGGTTGGCTTCCTCGTCGGAGTGATTATCGCCGCTCAGCTCGCGTTCCCTGACCTGGATTTGGCGCCCTACCTAAATTTCGGGCGACTGCGTCCCGTCCACACCTCGGCTGTCATTTTCGCCTTCGGCGGCAACGCGCTGATCATGACATCCTTCTATGTCGTCCAACGCACCTGTCATGCTCGGCTGTTCGGTGGTAGCCTCGCGTGGTTCGTCTTCTGGGGCTACCAGCTCTTCATCGTCATGGCGGCCACCGGCTATGTGCTTGGCATCACTCAGGCACGCGAGTATGCCGAGCCCGAATGGTATGTCGATATCTGGCTGACCATCGTCTGGGTTGCCTATCTCGTCGTCTATCTCGGCACGATCCTTAGGCGTAAGGAGCCGCATATCTATGTGGCGAACTGGTTTTATCTCGGCTTCATCGTCACCATCGCAATGCTTCATGTAGTGAACAACCTCGCCGTCCCGGTGTCTTTCCTGGGCTCGAAGAGCTATTCGGTCTTCTCGGGCGTCCAGGATGCGCTGACACAGTGGTGGTACGGCCATAACGCCGTCGGCTTCTTCCTGACCGCCGGATTCCTCGGGATGATGTATTACTTCGTGCCGAAGCAGGCCAACCGCCCGGTCTACTCATACCGCCTGTCGATCATCCATTTCTGGGCACTGATCTTCATGTACATTTGGGCGGGCCCCCATCACTTGCACTACACTGCCCTCCCGGATTGGGCACAGACGCTCGGGATGGTCTTCTCGATCATGCTGTGGATGCCGTCCTGGGGGGGATGATCAACGGTCTTATGACGTTGTCGGGCGCGTGGGACAAGATCCGCACCGATCCGATCATCCGCATGATGATCGTTGCCATCGCGTTCTACGGGATGTCGACCTTCGAAGGCCCGATGATGTCGGTGAAAACAGTCAATTCGCTGAGCCACTATACAGAATGGACCATCGGTCACGTTCATTCGGGCGCGCTCGGATGGGTCGGTATGATTACTTTCGGGGCCATCTATTATCTGACGCCTAAGCTCTGGGGCCGCGAGCGGCTCTACAGTCTCCGTATGGTCAACTGGCACTTCTGGCTCGCCACCCTGGGCATCGTCGTCTACGCCGCCGTTCTCTGGGTCGCCGGCATTCAACAGGGTCTGATGTGGCGCGAATACAATTCGCAGGGCTTCCTCGTCTATTCCTTCGCAGAAACCGTCTCAGCGATGTTCCCCTATTACGTGCTGCGCACGCTGGGCGGAACGCTCTACCTGGCGGGCGGGCTCGTGATGGCCTGGAACGTCTTCATGACGATCCGCGGACGCCTGCGCGACGAAGCCGCTATCCCCACCGCTTATGTGCCTCAGGCACAGCCTGCCGAATGAGGTGAACCATGGCATCGATACTGGACAAACATAAGATCCTCGAAAAGAATGCGACGTTGCTACTCGTCGGCTCACTACTGGTCGTCTCGATCGGCGGCATCGTCGAGATCGCGCCGCTCTTCTATCTGCAGAACACGATCGAGAAGGTGGAGGGAATGCGCCCGTACACGCCTCTCGAACTGGCCGGCCGCAACATCTACATTCGCGAGGGTTGCTATCTCTGCCACAGCCAGATGATCCGGCCGTTCCGAGATGAAGTGGAACGCTACGGCCACTATTCGCTCGCCGCGGAATCCATGTACGATCACCCATTCCAGTGGGGATCGAAGCGAACGGGGCCGGACCTGGCGCGTGTCGGCGGCCGGTATTCGAACGAGTGGCATGTCCAGCATCTCTCCGATCCGAGGGGCGTGGTACCAGAATCGATCATGCCTAAATACGCCTTCTTGAAAACCCAAGACGTCACCGTGAAAGACGTCGGCATGGACCTGAAGGCCAACGAGGATGTTGGCGTTCCCTACAGCAATGACATGATCGCCAATGCCGAGGCGGATATGAAGGCGCAGGCAGACCCGAATGCTGATACGACAGCTCTGCTCGCTCGATACCCCAAGGCCAAGATTGGCGATTTCGACGGCGATCCGCAGAAGCTCTCGGAAATGGATGCTCTCGTCGCCTATCTGCAGATGCTCGGCACGCTGGTCGATTTCTCGACCTACGACGATGCGACCGGCTACCGATGAGGTGATCTGATGGAAACATACACGGCAATGCGGCACTTCGCCGACAGTTGGGGGCTTCTGGCGATGGCGGCGTTCTTCGTCTGCGCCGTCGCCTTCACACTCCGCCCCGGCGGCAAGCAGACGGCCAAGGAGGCCGCTGCGATTCCCTTGAAGGACGATTGAGATGGCCGAGAAGCACATTGACGACGTTAGCGGCGTCGAAACCACGGGACACGAGTGGGACGGCATCCGAGAACTGAACAACCCAATGCCTCGTTGGTGGGTCTGGACCTTTTATGTCACCATCCTTTGGGCCGTAGGGTATGCCATCGCCTATCCGGCCATTCCAATGCTAACTTCTGCCACCAAAGGTTACCTGGGGTATTCGACGCGAGCTGAACTTCAGCAGGATCTCGATCAGGCAAAGGCAGGTCAGGCAAAGTTCCACGAGATGATCGCCACTAAGACTGTCGAGGAAATCGATGCCGATGCTACGCTTCGGGAATTCGCGATCGCGGGCGGCGCATCGGCCTTCAAGAACAATTGTGCTCCCTGCCACGGATCGGGCGCCAGTGGTGGGCCCGGCTTTCCGAATCTGAACGACGACGACTGGCTCTGGGGCGGCGACCTGCAGTCGATCCAGACGACAATCGCTCACGGCATCCGTTTCGATGCCGACACCGATACCCATGTATCTGAAATGCCTGCTTTCGGCGAAACGCTTGATGCAACCCAGACCAACCAGGTTGCAGCCTATGTCTGGGGCCTGACCAACACGCCCTCCGATTCTGCTTTGGCCGAGGCCGGCAAACAGATCTTCCTTGACAACTGCGCCGCATGCCATGGCGAGGACGCGAAGGGGAAGGTCGAGATGGGGGCTCCGAACCTGGCGGACGCGATCTGGCTCAAGGCGAAGGGGGAAGAAGCGATCGCAAGACAGGTGGCCTCGCCAAAGCACGGCGTCATGCCCGCTTGGGCTGGACGCCTGGGCGACACGACGGTCAAGGAACTGACCGTCTTCGTCCATTCGCTTGGAGGTGGGAAATGAGAAGCCGCCATATGACAACTCACGATCATGATCCTCTCTTGGCCCTGTACGGCACGCCGCGTTCCGTCATCCATTCGCGAGTTTCGGTCAGGGGTAAGGCGGTCACTACAGAACGAGAGAGCGAAGACCCCGAAAAGATAGGTAGTTCGATGATATCTTTGACTTCGCTCAAAGACCACTCGACGACAAGCCGATAACCACGGTCTGCGAGGACGTCTTAGCGGAAAGTCTCCCCCGCAGTCCTCACGGCTACGCATCATACTCTCCTTCAGCGTAGTCGAGATAGCTTCGCGCAGCGGCATCGCGCCCGCTGCGCGAAGGCAATGATTTCCAGTCTTTTGGGTTCGTGCTTCCTGTCCGGAGCGCGGCCCTTTTTTTTGAAAGTCTTTTCCTTGATCTGAATCAAGGATCGAAGCGCTCAAACGTAGCAAAAGTGCATCCGAACCGTGGGATTTGCACATGAACCTATATACAGCTCCTGATCCGAAGAACGTCCGACGAGTAGACGGTACGGCGGTGGAAACCCGCAGGGACGGCCAGCCGTTGTACGCGGCAAGGAAAAAGATTTTTCCTAAGCGCGCAGAGGGCCGGTTTCGACGCTTGAAGTGGTTCGTGATGCTGGTCACGCTCGGTATCTACTATCTTGCACCTTGGATTCGTTGGGATCGAGGTCCATATGCCCCTGATCAAGCGATTCTCGTGGACCTCGCCTCCCGCCGTTTCTATTTCTTCTTCATCGAGATCTGGCCGCAGGAATTCTATTACGTCGCTGGGCTTCTCGTCATGGCCGGATTCGGGCTGTTTCTCGTGACTTCTGCGGTCGGCCGAGCATGGTGTGGCTATGCCTGTCCACAGACGGTCTGGGTGGACCTCTTCCTCGCGGTAGAGCGCGCCATCGATGGCGATCGAAACGCGCAGATAAAGCTGGACGCCGCATCTTGGAGCTTCGACAAGATCCGCAAGCGCGTTCTTAAACATGCGGTATGGCTGGCGATCGGGGTGGCAACTGGCGGCGCCTGGATTTTCTATTTCGCCGATGCGCCAACCCTTCTTACGTCTCTGGTCCAAGGGCACGCTGCCGGCGTGGCTTATGCCACCGTGGCGACGCTGACCGCGACGACCTACATACTCGGCGGGTTTATGCGCGAGCAGGTGTGCACGTACATGTGCCCTTGGCCACGTATTCAGGGAGCGATGCTGGACGAAAACTCGCTGGTCGTCACCTATAACGACTGGCGTGGCGAACAGCGATCCCGTCATAGCAAGAAGGCCCAGGCGACCGGTCAACCTGTGGGCGATTGTGTCGACTGCAACGCCTGCGTGGCGGTCTGTCCAATGGGGATCGACATACGCGACGGGCAGCAGATGGAATGCATCACCTGCGCTCTCTGCATCGATGCTTGTGATGGCGTGATGGACAAGATCGGCAAGCCGCGCGGCCTTATTGCTTACGCGACTTTGAGCGAGTACGCCAATAACATGACGATCGCGACCGACAATGGTCGCCTGCCAGTGCAGCCTGGGTTGGTCCGCAAAGCGGACGGCACCTTTGTTGATCAGATCAGGCATTTCAACTGGCGGATCATCTTCCGTCCTCGCGTCGTCTTCTACGCCACGGTATGGTGCATGATCGGCGTGGGAATGATCGTCCATCTGGCGATGCGCGAACGGCTGGAATTGAATGTCGTCCATGACCGAAACCCGCAATACGTGCTCGAAAGTGACGGGTCCATCCGCAACGGCTACACGATCCGCGTCCTCAACATGGTTCCCAGGCCGCGAAAGATCGAGTTAAGCATCACCGGCTTGGACGGCGCGACGATGCGTATCCCCGAGCTGGGCAAGCAGGAAAGCAGAAGCTTCACGATCGACGCCGCGCCGGATGCGGCGACGACCCTCAAAGTCTTCGTGACGCGGCACTCTGCGAGCGCTCCGGTTTCGGAGTTCCTGCTCTCAATCGAAGACAACGGCCACTCGGACCGCGCGACGTACCGAGCCTCATTCAACACCCCTGGAGCAGAACAATGACTTCGGTTTCGAAAGGATTCACTGGCAAGCACATGCTTTTGACGACGTGCGGATTCTTTGCGGTTGTCGTTTCGGTGAACGTGACGATGGCATGGTTTGCCTCGTCGAGCTGGAGCGGCCTGGTCGTCGAAAACACCTATGTCGCGAGCCAGCAGTTCAATCAGAAGGCTTCCGCAATAAAGGCAATGGTGGCAACGGGCGTTACGGGCGCGATCTCACTGCACGACAATGTCTTCACTTACAAGCTCCACAATCGCGATGGCTCTCCAGCTCAAGCCGATGAAGTCGAGGCTCACTTTCGGCGTCCTGTGGGCGACCATGAGGACTTCATCGAATCGCTAACGCTTGTCGAGAGGGGGCGATTTGAGGCAAACCGCCACGTTCCCTCTGGCGACTGGATCGTCGAGCTGATTTCGAAGCGGGACGGCGTGGTTGTGATGCACGAAGCTCAGCGCTTCGACACGGCGGGGTTCGGCCAATGACATGCTGCATGATCAACGCCGAGGCCGTGCTCGCGATGAAGCCAAGGGCTTTCAGCTCGGAAGAGATCGCCCTTGCGAGCCACTCGCTCGGGGAGGGACTGCGCCAGCTCGACCTGAGCGTTCCGGACGTCCACTGCGGTGGCTGCATCGGGACAATAGAGAAGGCTCTGTCCGCTTTGACGTTTGTCAGCAAGGCGAGGGTCAATCTCACGTCCCGTCGCGTCACTTGCGTTTACCAAGAGACGTCTCACAGTGCTCCAACGGATCCGGCGCTCATCCTAGAGACTATCGAACAGGCGGGTTATCGCGCCCATCTCTGTGCGCCAGTTGCCGAGCGCGACAGGACGCGCAACCAGCTACTGCTGGCCGTTGGCGTCGCCGGTTTTGCTGCGGCCAACATAATGCTGCTCTCTGTTTCGGTCTGGTCCGGCGCGGACGCCGCGACACGGGACATGTTTCATTGGATTTCGGCGATGATAGCTGCGCCAGCGCTTGTCTATGCCGGAAGGTTCTTTTTTCGCTCAGCCTGGAATGCGCTGAAAAATCGCCGTACCAACATGGACGTGCCGATATCATTGGCTGTGACGCTTTCATATGCGGTGTCGTTATGGGAAACTATGCACCACGGCGAACACGCGTGGTTCGACGCCACCGTCTCCCTGCTGTTCTTTCTCCTTATCGGTCGGACTCTCGACCACGTCATGCGGGAAAAGGCGCGGGCAGCCATTAACGGTCTTGCCCGCATAGCGCCTCGCGGCGCGCTGGTGTTACAGAATGACGGCTCGCGACGATACGTTGCGGTAGAGGATATCGTTGTCGACGACGAAATCGCAGTGGCGGCGGGCGAACGGATCCCGGTTGACGCCGTCGTCGTCAGCGGCGAGAGCGATCTCGATCTCTCGATCGTCACCGGCGAAAGCAGCCCGGTGGCGGCTCGCCAAGGGACATACGCAAGTTCCGGCGCAATGAATCTCACCGGTTCCCTCGTCGTGCGGGCGACCAAGATGGCAAAGGATTCCCTTCTCTCCGAAATCATCTCTCTGATGGAGGCTGCGGAGGGTGGAAGGGCTAGGTACAGGCGCATCGCAGATCGTGCCGCGTCGCTTTATTCACCTGTCGTGCATCTCCTTGCGTTGGCCTCCTTCCTAGGATGGGGTTTCATCGGCGGCGATTGGAAACAGGCCATGCTCGTCGCAGTCGCCGTCCTCATCATAACATGTCCGTGTGCACTCGGACTGGCAGTTCCTGTGGTGCAGGTGGTGGCGGCCGGCGAACTCTTTCGTCGGGGTATAATGGTCAAGGACGGCTCTGCCCTGGAAAGGCTCGCAGAAGTCGACGCAGTGGCCTTCGATAAGACCGGCACGCTCACCATGGGAACTCCCCGGCTCGTTAGTCTGGACGCATCGGATGAAGCGGATATCGCGGTGGCCGCGGGTTTGGCGGCCCACTCGAGACATCCGCTTTCCCAGGCTCTCTTCCGTGGCGTCATCGCGTCGCCTTCTGCCTTCGATCACGTCACGGAGGTGCCGGGCGGCGGTCTGGAAGCGTCCGATGGCGCAACGTGCTATCGAATGGGTAGCTTTTCGTTCGCGTGCGGCAGTGCTCCTTCGCATGATCACGGAACTCTTTCCGAGGTCGTTCTGGCGAGGGATGGCCGTGTCGTCGCCCGTTTTTTCTTCGAAGACAGTGTTAGACCGGGCGCGGCCGACTCGATCCTTCGACTTCACGATATGGGCATCAAGACTTTGATGGTCTCGGGAGACCGCGAAGGCGTCGTGGCGACCACTGCCCGAAGGCTAGGAATCGATGTGGCGTTGGCGGCGCTGACGCCTAAGCAGAAAGTTGATGCGTGCGATAGGCTCCGCGATGAGGGCCGCAAGGTGCTAATGGTAGGTGATGGCATTAACGACGCGCCGGCCCTCGCGTCCGCGCATGTTTCAATTGCTCCTGCCACGGCATCCGACATCGGCCGACAGGCCGCAGATCTCGTCTTCTTTAACGAACGATTGGATGCGGTGCCGCACGCCATTGAAGTGGCTCGGCGGTCGGCTTCTCTCATCCGCCAGAACTTCGCTCTTGCGATAGGCTACAATCTCTTGGCCGTACCGATCGCCGTCGCCGGGTTTGCCACTCCGCTTATCGCTGCGGTCGCAATGTCGACGTCGTCCCTCATCGTCGTAAGCAACGCGTTGCGTCTCAACACTTTCGTCAAGCTGCACCCGGCAAAGGGCGAGGCCGACAGACTGATGCCGGAGGCAACTTCGGCATGAACATGCTGATTTATCTGATCCCGATCGCGCTCCTGATGGGCGGTATTGGCCTTGTAGCCTTTCTCTGGTCGCTCAAAAGCGGTCAGTACGAGGATCTCGAAGGCGCGGCCTGGCGTGTTCTCGCGGACGACGAACAAGAGGAAACACGGCGCTAGAGTGGCCGGGGAGGAAACTATGCTTCAAAAGTTACGCAGCGTAAGACAGTCAGAACTTTTTCGTGGCGTTTCAGCCGAAGTGGCCGCTGAAATCGATGCGATTTGCCGCATCAAGACGTTCTCGAACAACGAAGTGATTCATCCCGAAGGCGAGCTGGCCGTCGCGATTTTCTACGTTGTTAACGGCCTTGTCAGGCTCACGAAGACGGAGGCAGCATCGGGACGTGAGGCTGACGTCTCCATTTGCGAGCCGGGTGAGACCTTTGGGGAGTATCTGCTTACTGAGGGGGTAAACTATGTCACTGCCGCACGCGCGGCAGATGTCACGGATGTCGCCATCTTCGACCTGATGAAACTACGGAAGCTCGCGGGTCGTCATCCAATCCTCCAGACCAATGCCGCGCGGATCATGTCGAGACATCTGAGTGAAGCGTTTCGCTGCATATCGGCAGACCGGCTGCAGACCGCGCCGCAACGGGTAGCAAACTACTTTCTGGGTCGTTGCCCGGAGGGCGCCGCGCAGGCCAGCTTCCGCTTGCCGTTTCAGAAGCGAATTCTTGCAGGAAAGCTTGGTCTGGCTCCCGAAGCTTTGTCCCGAGCGTTCGCGGCGCTTGCCGATGCCGGAGTGAACGTACACGGCAGGACGGTAACTATCCTAAGCGTGGCAAGTCTTCGCGCCGCGTGCTAGGCGCCCCAGAAATGGGGGTGAATAATGAAGATCGCTTAAACGTACTTTAAGGTCTTGACCTTATTTTCGGGGTTGCCGCAATGTTGCGGCCCTTTTTCACAGGCAGAACATGAGGGGATGCCATGAGATTTTCTGCGCGGAATGTCATCCGCTGACAGGATCAGCGAGCGTTTTGCGGAGTTCCGATGCGTCATCTGTCCATTACGATCAAATTTCTTACACTTCTCGCGTCGGTGGGGCTCTTCGTCCTATGTTCGGTCGCCTACTCGAGTTACCAAATGCTGTCGATCGACAAGCAGTATCAGGGCCTTTTGCAAGGCGAGGAAACCGCCGTCATCAATCTCGCGCGCGCGAACCGATCGCTTCAGACCGCACGTGCGGCAATTAGCGACATGCTCATGTCGCGGACCGAGGCCGCGAACCGGTCTGCCATGGCGGAATTGGAGGCTTCGCGCCAAAGCTTCGTGAAGTTCATTGATACCGCCATCGCAGCCCTGCCGGGCAACGACGAGCTACGGCCTATCAAAATCCGGGGCCTCGGGATTATCGACGAGACGTGCAAGCTCTCGATCCAAAAGGCGCTCGTCGCCACCGCGCCTGAAGAAGTCCTGGCATCCCAAGTCGAATTCCTGACGCAATGCCAGCCTCAATTCCCGTCGGTGTCCAAGACCTCGGTCGAAGTCGCGCAGAGGCTTATCGGCGACGTAGACGCGAAGGATGATGCTGCGGAAGACGCCTCCCGGAACGCTGTCTGGACAACTGTCGCGTCAATCCTAGTTGGTCTAACGTTGTTCCTTCTCCTCGGCTTGGCAGGGGTGCGCAAATGGTTGGTGGCTCCGGTCAGCGATCTTTCCGAGGCAATGCGCCGCCTTGCTAATGCGGACTATTCTACCGAAGTGGCGGAGCGTGACCGTCGCGACGAAATCGGCGCCATGGCTCGCGCCGTCCAAGTCTTTAAGGAGAATGGGCAGCGCGGCTTGGAACTGGAGCGTGAGGCGGACGAAATTCGCGGTCGCACTGAGGACGAGCGGCGGCGCAATGCTGAAATCGAGCGGCGGCGTTCTGAAGAAATGGGAACCGCCACGCGAAGCCTGGGATCCGGTCTCAAGCACCTTGCGGGAGGAGATCTGTCCTTCACTCTTGATGCGCCGTTCGCCGCCGATTTTGAAGGGCTGCGAACCGACTTCAACAGCGCTGTGTCTCAGCTCGCGCAGACGCTTGTTGCGGTCTCGCAGGCGACGGCGGCGATCGACGCAGGATCGCAGGAGGTCAGCCGAAGTGCAGACAACCTGTCTAAGCGGACCGAGCAGCAAGCGGCCTCTCTCGAAGAGACCGCCGCCGCGCTCGACCAGATCACCGCCAACGTTGCGAACTCGTCCAGACGCGCAGATGAGGCCCGGTGCGTCGCCGCGGAAGCAGAGGAGAGCGCAGAGCATTCAGCTCAGGTGGTCGCGATGGCGGTAGACGCGATCGAGAAGATCGAGGGATCTTCACGGCAAATATCCAGCATCATTGGCGTAATCGACGACATCGCATTCCAGACCAATCTCCTTGCATTGAACGCGGGCGTCGAGGCGGCACGGGCTGGAGAGGCGGGCAAAGGATTTGCCGTGGTCGCCCAGGAGGTCCGAGAGCTTGCGCAGCGCTCCGCAAACGCCGCACGTGAGATCAAGGATCTTATCCGCACCTCGGAGACGGAAGTCGTCAGCGGCGTCGCACTGGTCCGCGAGACCGGGAGCGCGCTCGACACGATCCAGAAACATGTTGCCAAGATCAACCAGCATATGGATTCGATCGCCATTTCGGCAAAGGAGCAGTCGGTTGGCCTGACGCAGGTGAACACCGCCGTAAACGAGATGGACCAGGTGACGCAGAAAAACGCTGCGATGGTGGAGGAGACAAATGCGGCGAGCGCCACGCTCGCCGGAGAAAGTGGAAAACTACGATCATTCATTTCTGCGTTCCAGCTTCCGCGCGCCATGGCCGGCCCGCAGCCCGAGCAGGTCTTTCGCTTGGGCGGGAATATTAGCATCCTCAGACCTTCGCTAGGACGCGCGGCAGCGGGGGCTCAGACCGTGACCGACTGGAAGGAATTCTGATCTGCTGCCCTATCGCCCGCGTCTCGTTTTTCGCGGGCGATAGGGGTTAATCCAGACCTACAAGTCCGCCGGTGGTAGCGCGGCCTGCAATCCTGCGTTATGTGTGAGGCCCACAGGCAGCAGGACGGAGGCATATGGAACCGGATCGTATTCTCGTCGTCGATGACGACGCCCGGATCAGGCAGATGCTCGTCCGATATTTCGATGACAACGGCTACCGCGTGACGGCGGTCGCAAATGGCGCGGCCATGCGCGCAGAACTTTCAAAGCACGAGTATGTCGCAATTTTTCTTGATCTCGTCCTACCTGGCGGAGAGAACGGCTTCGACCTGCTTAAGGAGCTTCGCGGCAAATCCGACGTTCCCGTGCTGATGCTGACGGGGCAGGACGACGTCACAGATAAGGTCATCGGGCTTGAGTTCGGCGCCGACGACTATGTCGCGAAGCCATTTCACCTTCGTGAGCTTCTCGCCCGCCTGAGAACCGTTCTTCGACGACGGGCCGCTGCAGTTCTTCCCGTTGGAAAATCCGCTCCAGCGGACGAAGCTTTCCGTTTCGAAGGCTACTGTCTTGACGTGCCACGACGTAGACTGAGCTCTCCCGAAGGGGATGATGTTCCGCTTACAACCGGCGAGTTCGACATGCTTCTGGTTTTCGTTCGTAATTCCGGGCGGGTATTATCTAGGGAGACTCTGATGGAGCTCACCCGGAACAGAAATCTTGAGGCTTTCGATCGCGTAATCGATGCACAGATCCTGAGGCTCCGCAAGAAGATCGAATCCGATCCTAAAGCGCCCGCTTTGATTCAGTCAGTTCGGGGCGTCGGCTACGTCTTCACCGGACGTATGCTTTAACAGCGCGATAATTGATCCCCGTCAATGTCCGGGGCGGAAACAGCGCTATTGTACTCTCGCAACAGAGTACGTTTGAACATGACTATTTGGATAATCTTCGCGGTCATCACGGGCATCGTGACGGCCGTGTTACTGCATCCCTTGTCGACGCCGAGTCGTGCCGTCGTGCCGGTAAACAGTGCGGGGCGGATCTACCGCGATCAAATCGCGGAACTCCTCCTCGAACGCGCGGAGGGTAGGATCAGCGTCGAGGACTACGAGCTAGCACGGGCGGAGACCGCAAGGCGCTTGTTTCGAGAATCCGACGCGGAAGATAGGAAGAGTCGTCCTTTGTCACTGGGAAAGGTGAAACTAGCCATAGCGGCCTTCCTGTCGCTTGCCAGCATCTCCCTTTACGTCGCGGTTGGCTCGCCGGACCTACCGTCGCTCCCGTTGAAGGAGAGGCTCGCCCATCCCGGCCAAGATCTCGCCATTTTGATCCGCAAGACGGAAACTCATCTTGAGAAAACGCCGGACGACGGGCGCGGGTGGGACGTGATTGCGCCAATTTACCTGAGAACCGATCGTGCCGGAGACGCTGCCCACGCCTATGAAAACGCAATCAGGCTGCAAGGCCCCAGTACTGACAGGCTAAATGGTTTGACAGAAGCGCTCCTGGCCTCGTCAAATGGCAAGGTCACGGATGCAGTCAAAAGCGTTCTGGAACAGGCCTTGGCGATCGACCCGCAAAATCCGCGAGCCAGATTCTATAGCGCTCTAGGCATGGAACAGGCGGGAAGAGGTGAAGATGCGCAAATGGCCTTCGTGGCGCTAGCCATGGATTCGCCCGCGGGCGCGCCATGGCTTCCGCTCGTGAACGACCATGTCACCAAACACGGTGGGACGTCCGCCACTCCAACCGCCGGCGTTCCAGGTGGTCCGACAGAGGCGCAAGTCGTGGATGCGAGCGCACTGGGCGCTGATGAAAAGACGAAGATGGTCCGCGGCATGCTGACGCGACTTGAGGAAAAGCTGGCCAGAAATCCGGTCAATTTTCAAGGCTGGCTGCAGCTTATCACTTCATATGGGGTCATTCATGACAAGTCTCGCGCGGAAGATGCGCTCGCGCGCGCGCTGGGGAGCTTTCCGGCTAACAGTGACGAAGGTTCCAGGTTGATCGCGGCTGCGCGCGGATATGATGTCGAAAGGAAAACGGATCAATGACGCGAAAGCAGAAACGGCTCGCAGTCATAGCTGGTGGCATGAGTTTTATCATGGCTGCGGTCTTTCTAGTTATGTTTGCCTTCAGCCAGTCCGTTGCCTACTTCTACATGCCATCGGATCTCGCGACGGGAGGCGTTCACCCCGGAACTAGAATTCGTCTAGGTGGTCTCGTCGGAAAAGGCAGCATAAAGCGGGGCACCGGAACCGACATTGATTTTACCGTGACCGATCTCGGCGGGGCGGTCGTGCATGTTCGATACGCTGGAATCCTCCCAGATCTTTTCCGCGAGGGACAAGGCGTAGTCGCTGAAGGGAAGTTCGAAGCCGATGGCCAGCTTTTTTCGGCGGACACCGTACTTGCCAAGCATGACGAACGGTATGTCCCCAAGGACGTCGCTGAAAAGCTGAAAGAACAAGGGCTCTGGCAACACGCGGAGGCGAAACAATGATCATCGAGATCGGCCACTACGCACTCGTTCTCGCGCTGGCGACAGCGATCATCCTTTCGGTCGTTCCGCTCATCGGCGCGCGCCGCCGCGATCAGGCGATGATGGAAGTCGCGTCGCTTGGTTCGATCGTTCTCTTCGGCCTCGTTGCCTTCTCCTTCGGTGCGCTCACCTACGCGCATGTCGTGTCAGACTTCTCGGTCGAGAATGTCTGGCAGAACTCGCATTCGCTGGTGCCGCTGATCTACAAATATTCCGGCGTCTGGGGCAATCACGAGGGATCAATGATGCTCTGGCTCCTTATTCTTGCACTGTTCAGTGCAATGGTGGCGCTCTTCGGACGCAATCTGCCGAACACGCTACGAGCCAATGTATTGGCGGTTCAGGCCTGGGTCTCTGTCGCGTTTATCCTCTTCATACTGCTGACCTCCAACCCTTTCGTTCGTCTCGATCCCGCGCCGGCCGAGGGGCGAGACCTGAACCCGGTGCTGCAGGATATCGGCCTCGCGATCCATCCACCGCTCCTTTATCTTGGCTACGTTGGCTTCTCCGTCTGTTTTTCCTTTGCCGTTGCGGCTCTCCTTGAAGGACGCATCGATGCCGCCTGGGCGCGCTGGGTGCGGCCCTGGACGCTGGCCGCCTGGACCTTTCTGACGCTCGGCATCGCGATGGGATCCTATTGGGCGTATTACGAGCTCGGCTGGGGCGGCTGGTGGTTCTGGGATCCGGTCGAGAACGCCTCCTTCATGCCCTGGCTGGCGGGTACGGCACTGCTGCACTCGGCGCTCGTCATGGAAAAGCGCGAGGCCCTGAAGATCTGGACGGTCCTGCTGGCCATCCTTACTTTCTCGCTCTCGCTGATGGGGACGTTCCTCGTGCGCTCCGGCGTGCTTACCTCGGTCCATGCCTTTGCGAGCGACCCGAGCCGAGGCGTCTTCATTCTCTGTATTCTGTTGATCTTCATCGGCGGGGCGTTGTCGCTCTTTGCCTTCCGCGCGCCGTTGCTTTCGGCAGGCGGGCTGTTTGCGCCGATCTCACGCGAGGGCGCGCTGGTTCTGAACAACCTGATACTTACCGTAGCCTGCGGGACGGTGCTCACGGGCACGCTTTATCCGCTGCTGCTGGAAACCCTTACTAGCGACAAGATCTCGGTCGGTCCGCCCTTCTTCAACATGACCTTTGGCCTCCTGATGATCCCATTGCTACTTGTAGTGCCCTTCGGGCCACTGCTCGCATGGAAGCGCGGCGATCTTCTGGGGCCCTGCAGCGGCTCTATGTGGTCGCGGGCCTCGCTTTCGCTGCCGCACTTGTCTTGTTCTATATCGAGCATGGCGGCCCAATTCTTTCCGTTCTCGGCCTTGCTGCCGGATTGTTCCTCGTGTTCGGCGCTGCTGCCGATCTCTGGTACCGCGCCGGAATTGGCAAGGTGGCGGCGAACGTCGCCTGGCGCAGGCTGACCGGCCTGCCGAGGTCGGCCTTTGGTACGGCGCTTGCGCATGCCGGTCTCGGCATCACCGTTCTCGGCATCGTCGCGGTCTCGACCTTTGCGACTGAACATGTGCTGCATATGAAGCCTGGCGAGACCACAGAAGCGGGCGGCTACTCGCTACAGTTCGACGGCATGCAGCCGTCAACCGGACCGAACTACAGGGAAGATCGCGGTCATTTTAGCATCCGCCGAGGTGGCGTCGATGTCGCCGACGTCTGGTCTGCGAAGCGTGTCTACAGTGCGCGCCAAATGCCGACGACGGAGGCGGGGATACTGACCTTTGGCTTGAGCCAGCTTTATGTCTCCCTGGGCGACCCGACCAATGACGGCGGCATCGTCGTGCGCGTGTGGTGGAAGCCGTTCATTCTCTGCATCTGGGGCGGCGCTTTGGTCATGGCTTCGGGGGATTGCTTTCGCTCAGCGACCGGCGCCTACGCGTCGGTGTGCCCCGGCGCAAGGTCAAGGCCGCTGCAGCAATGGAGCCCGCGGAATGAAGGCGATGAGACGCTCCCGCCAATTTCGGTTGTCGGGGGGCCGTATCGTGCAGGTGCTGATGGTGATCTTGGCAACGTTGTTGCCAATCTCGGCTCTCGCCGTGAACCCGGATGAAATGCTGCCAGATCCGGCGAAGGAGAGCCGAGCGCGGACGCTGTCGGCGGAACTGCGTTGCATGGTCTGCCAGAACCAGTCGATCGACGATTCCAACGCTGAACTTGCAAGGGATCTCAGGCTGTTGGTGCGTGACCGCATAAAGCATGGCGAAAGCGATGAGCAGGTTCTGAACTACATTGTGTCGCGGTACGGCGAATTCGTGCTTTTGAGGCCGCGCTTCAGCGTCCGCACTATGACGCTCTGGGGATCGCCCCTGGTTCTTATTCTCGCCGGCGGCCTCTCACTGCTGGTCTTCTCGCGACGAAGTGCCCGCAGGCCGACTGGGACTTTTTTGAATTCGGAAGAGGAAACAAGACTCCAGAAGCTATTGAAATCGCCGCATCTTTGATCAAAGTCAAAGCGGGGTTCATTTCAGCCAATTACTGTCTCACCATACAATACTTCCAAATATGAGGCAGACAAATGCAGGCCAAGGACGTCATGACTAGGGACGTAGTCCACATCAGCCCGGCGACCGGTGTTCGACATGCCGCAGCCGTCATGCTTCAAAATAATGTCAGCGGTCTCCCCGTGGTAGACGATCAAGGGCGAGTCTGCGGAATGCTGACTGAGGGCGATCTTCTGCTTCGGAGGGAAATAAGGCTTTCTCCGCGACCGGCGCGATCACCGGAAATCATTTCGGAGCTTGATCTCGAACGGTATATCAACAGCAATGGGTGGTCGGTCGCCGACGTCATGTCCCAGGACGTGATCGTCGCCGGTCCTGATAGCGAGATTTCCGACATCGCCGAAAGCCTGCAGACTCATCGGATCAAGCGTTTGCCGATCGTTGAGGACGGAAAGCTGATCGGTATCGTCAGCAGGCGGGATATCTTACCACTCATCATCGATGCGCCTGTGACGATCCTGCCGCGGGGAGACGCTTCGATAAGACTTGCATTGCGTACCCGCCTTAGATCCGATCTCGGGCTGACTCCCCAAAAGGTGCAGGTCACTGTCAAGGATGGACACGTCACACTTGAGGGGCAGGTCGAGTCGGAGCTAAAGCGCAAGGCAGTTCGAAGCCTCGTCGAAGGACTTGGCGTAGGCGCAATCCGCGACCAGATCGAGATCGCCGCGGAGGAGACCCGAACCAGCTAGCATCGGACTGGCTGCGACGAGGCCTGTGGACAATCTGTGGAAAACGCTAGCTCTCTGTTCGTCGTTGCCACGATGTTCCGGGGTATTTTGACGTGAAGGCAGTGGAGGCAGATCGATTGATTGCTCACAACTCTCTACTTTCACTGCATAATCCGAATTGCTATTGTGGATTTGCTGGTCTTGCGAACAAGCCGTGAAACGAAAAGGGAACGACTGCCGAAAGCCATGGGCGGCTGTGCGAAACCGTCGTCGGGATGAAAAGCGAGGAGACCTGTCGGGCTTGCGCTCCCACAAGACCAGGCCTCTGCCAAGGTTTCCCCGACTTGACACGGAAGTGTTCTCCCGACCCGCGCACCGACTATCGTATCTTACGATCTATTTGTCTTTGAGCGGGCTCAAAGAACTCGGAAGCGTATCGGTCTCTCCACCTCTGGCGACCAGCCAGGTCCTCTGCAAGGAGGCAAGGGCGCTCCGAAGCCAGCTACTGGTTCAGCCCGCTTGAAGCGGGTAGCGGCACGAATACTTAAGGCATGCCGCGCCGTCTGGGCGCTGAATCAAGGATTACCCGTCGCCGACAACTGTTCGATAAGAGGCTGAAGTTCGTTCGCGATCGCCCTTTGGTCGAGGGGCCCCACATGTTTGAAAACGATGCGTCCGGCCTTGTCGAGCACGAACGTCTCAGGAACTCCGTACACGCCCCACTCGATCGACTGACGTCCTGATCGGTCAGTCCCGACTGCTGCGTAAGGGTTGCCTTCGCTTTGCAGGAACGCGGTCGCGTCCTTTGCATCGTCCTTGTAGTTGATACCAACCACCTTCACCCTTGCGTCCGAAGAGAGACGCATGAGCAAAGGGTGTTCCTGACGACATGGTACACACCATGATGCGAACACGTTCACGACCGTCACGCTATCCTTGATGACGTCTTCGCTCAAAGCCGAGAGACCTTCCTCCAGCCTTGGCAGGGCCAATGGAGGGTGGATCGCGCCGATAAGCGCGGATGGCAGCGCCGTTGGCGAATATCCATCCTGTGCCTCGCGGTAGAGATTGTTGCCAACAGCAGCCGCGAAGCCGAGAAACACGACAAGCGGTATCGCAGCAGCCAGGCGGCGGCCCGCGATCAACTCTCTCTCCCGATTGACTTTGCGCGTACCGAAGCCAGCGCCGACACCCGACGTCGGAAAGACCTTCCTTTAATCCAGACCTTCGCTGAGGTAGCCAGGAGGACGATAGCAGTAACTGCATACGCGGCCAGAACATAGGCTTCGTGATTCATTTTCATCCATCCTTATGCGCGGCGGCGCGTGCTGAAAGCCGGTAGTGTGAAATTAGCTTTCGACGCCATATCTCGCTTCGGATCGACGCCACGTAGAGCGTCGCAAAAAGACACGCGAACGCGAAACCCATCGTAAGCAAGGGCCGAAGGAACTCCATGTCGAGCGCCGGCCCATCAAGCCGTAGTACGCTGGCGGGCTGATGGAGAGTGTTCCACCAGTCGACTGAAAACTTGATGATGGGTATGTTCACGAAGCCGACCACGATTAATACGGCTGTCACCCTGCCAGCGCGATTAGGCTCATCTATCGCCCGATTGATGGCGAGGATCCCGAGATACATGATGAAGAGTATGAACATCGATGTCAGGCGAGCGTCCCATACCCACCACGTCCCCCACATCGGCTTACCCGATATAGCTCCCGTCAGTAGCGAGACAAAGGTAAAGGCTGCTCCAAGCGGGGCGGCGACGCGCGCAGCGACGTCTGCAAGGGGATGCCTCCAGACAAGCGAGCCAATGGCGTTCATCGTCATGACGCTATAACAGAGCATAGCAATCCAGGCCGCCGGAACGTGTACGTACATGATCCTTACGGTTTCGCCTTGCTGATAGTCCACGTCGGTAGTGAAACTCAACCATAGCCCGAATGTGAAGGCAACCAAAGTCGTCCCCGCCAGCGCGGGGATAACGCTGTCAGCAAGCGCGACGAAGCGAGAAGGCTGTGCAAGGGCACTAAGAGATTTGGAGAACTTGGAAACGAACTTCATGCGGACACCACTATCGTGCCTCGCATCTAAGATAATTGACCTTGATCAAAGAAGACGTCAAAGCGCCAGTGGACCCGAAGTTTGGGAAGGGGCACGCCGCCTCCCACCACTCCTATCAGGCGGCCCGCGCTGCCGGTCCAGTTGTGCCTGGCCGGCGGTGTCCGGTCGAAAAGGACGACATTACGCGCTCAAGCCTGCTTGCCTCCTGTGAGAGAGCTGCAGTCGCGGCCGTGGACTCTTCAACCATTGCTGCGTTGTGCTGCGTATTACGATCAATCTCCGAAATCGTCTGACCGATCTCTCCAAGCCCCGTCGCTTGGTCGCGGGCGCCGATAACAATGCTGTTCATGTGTACACTGATTTCCGAAACTTCCTCGGCGATTGCGCCCAGGGCACTGCCCGCCTTGTCCACGAGGTCTACGCCGTTCTGAACATGTGAGGTTGAAGTGTTGATCAGTACCTTGATCTCGCGAGCGGCCTGCGCGGTTCTTTGCGCAAGCTCGCGGACTTCCTGAGCCACCACGGCGAATCCTTTTCCAGCGTCTCCGGCGCGGGCGGCTTCGACCCCTGCATTCAAGGCGAGAAGGTTTGTCTGGAAGGCTATCTCGTCGATGACGCCTATGATGTTGCGGATTTCGCGCGAACTGGATTCGATACGTTCCATCGCGTCAACGGCGCTGGTGACGATGCGCCCAGACTCGCTCGCCGCAGTCTTCGCTTTCTCCACAAGCTGCCCGACCTTGGATGCGATCTGACTCGTGCGCTGAACCGCATCGGTAACTTCTTCCAGAGCAGCCACCGTCTCTTCGATCGAAGCCGCCTGCCTCTCCGTTCTGACCGACAGGTCGTAAGTGGCGTCCTGGATCTGGCTGGCGCCGCACTGGACCGTGGAGGTCACGCTAGAGGCAGCCTCCACAGTTCTCTCAAGTGCCTGGACCGACTGATTGAAGGAGGCGCGAAGGTTTTCGAGATCACCCGAGAAGTTGTCCGGAATACGGGTCGTTAGGTCTCCCGCTGCGAGATCGTCAAGGGCGCGGGCCAGAACTGTCACGGCGTGTTCGACGCGCCGCTGAGCTTCTTGCCGTTCCGCGTCGGCCCTAGCCCGTTCGTCATCTGCGGCCAGATCGGCCAGTTTCGCACGTCGCGTGGCCTCGCGCTCGCCCTCCTGCGCAAGGCGTGTTGACGAAAGAGCGACTTCCGAAGCCGCGAAGGCGGACATGACGGACTGGGTGAGTGCGATGAGCGCGCCGCTCTGAAGTACGAGAACCACTGCGTGAAGCAGAACACGGTCGATGTTAGATGTGCCAGGAAAGACTGCTTGGGGTATCGCGAAGTATAGCAGAAGATGATGGCCGGCCACGATCGCCGAATAGCCTACGATCGCGCGCCAATCGATCCAAGCGGCGCAGATCGCCAGCGACGCAAAAAAATACATATGCATGTCGATCTGGAGCGGCGAACCTTCGAACTCGGAAACCATGAGCGCAACGCTAGCCGCATGGGCCATCGAAGTCGTGAGGCGCGTCGACGGTCCGGCTCGATCCCGAAGCCATGAAAGCGTGGCCACAAGGGCCACGAGCGCTGACCCGGCGATCGGAAGAAAGCCGATCTTCATCCCCGATGCGACCTCCAGGACAAGCATGACCGCAGCGTTAAACCAGAGAAGCGAAACGATGGCCGGCGAAGCCTTCAGCCGCAGCGTGTCCAAAGAATTCATGGAGCGTCTTTCTGCTGGCAGCCCACGGCCAGCGAGTGATTGAGGACGAGGATCGCGCCGGCGTTCATCAATCGCGTCGCAAAGCCGTCCGTTCTTGAATAGGCCACCGCCATCCAAGACGTTCGACCGAATGCCACCAGCGAGCCATCTGCCTTACCGATCAAGTCAATGGTTTCGCGGGAGCTGCTTCTGGGGTCGGCAACGACAAGGACATAGTGACCGTGGGGGAACGCAACGGCGATCGAAACTAGAAACATGTAGCCGGAAAACGCTAAGACATTGCGGTAAGCAGGCTGCACGTCGATTCCACCGATGTTGATCGACCCCTAATCTAGGGTTCGGCCCTTAATAACTCGTTAGGGCGAGCTTGGCTGCTGCAAACATTTGCGAAGGAGGGATGTTTTTTGGTCCGACCTTGACGCAGATCAAATAAGATCAACGTTCAGGGGGATACTGCTGCGTTGATCGATCGCAAGGAGCATATGCATGGATTTCGAAGCGTTTTTCAAAAGCGAACTGGAAGGTCTTCACGCGGAAGGCCGCTATCGCGTTTTTGCCGACCTCGAGCGCCACCGCGGCGGTTTCCCTCGTGCGACGCGTCACACGAAAGACGGTCCGAAAGACGTTACGGTTTGGTGTTCCAACGACTATCTCGGCATGGGCCAGAACCCCAAGGTGATCGAGGCGATGAAGAACGCCATCGATCACTGTGGCGCGGGTGCGGGAGGCACCCGGAACATCTCTGGCACGACCCACTACCACGTTCTGCTCGAGAGCGAACTCGCCGATCTACACGGGAAAGAATCCGCTCTCACTTTCACGTCCGGTTATGTCTCGAACTGGGCGGCATTGGGCACGCTGGGTTCGAAGATCCCCGGTATGATCATCTTCTCTGACGCGCTGAATCATGCGTCGATGATCGAAGGCATTCGCTACGCCAAGTGCGAGAAGGTGATCTGGAAGCACAACGACGTGCAGGATCTCGAAGCCAAGCTCGCGGCTGCTGATCCGAAGGCGCCGAAGCTAATCGCGTTCGAGTCCGTCTACTCGATGGATGGGGACATCGCTCCAATCAAGGAAATCTGCGACATCGCCGACAAGTATGGCGCGATGACCTATCTCGACGAAGTCCATGCCGTCGGCATGTACGGCCCGCGCGGCGGCGGCATAGCGGAGCGAGAAAAACTGATGGACCGGATCACGGTCATCGAAGGGACACTTGCCAAGGCTTTCGGCGTGATGGGTGGCTATATCGCCGCATCTTCGGCACTATGCGATTTCATCCGGTCCTTCGCGTCAGGCTTCATCTTCACGACCTCGCTACCGCCGGCACTTGCCGCAGGCGCGGTCGCTTCGATTCAGCACCTGAAGGTGAGCCAGTTCGAACGCGCCCGCCATCAGGAGCGCGTGCGGACCCTGCGCTTGCTGCTCGACAAGAGCGGCATTCCACACATGCCGAACCCCAGCCATATCGTGCCTGTCATGGTTGGCGACGCCGCAAAGTGCAAATGGATCTCGGATCTGCTGCTCGACAATTGTGGGGTCTACGTCCAGCCCATCAACTATCCGACGGTGCCGAAGAAGACCGAGCGTCTGCGCATCACGCCGACGCCGCAGCATTCGGATGCCGATATTGAGCATCTTGTCGGCGCGCTGCATTCGCTCTGGTCTCGTTGCGCACTCGCAAGGCAAGTAGCGTAAGCCCTCGGAAATCCGCAGCCGCGTTGTGGCTTCTTCTTCACCGTTTCGAAAGAAGGTTGGCAAGGGCCTCATACGGCATTGGTCGTCCATACTTGTAGCCCTGCGCCGCGGTGCAGCCGAGCGATAGCAGGAACGCTTCTTGTTCAAAAGTCTCGATACCCTCAGCTATCGTCTCGATCCCCATTTCGAGGCTCATCCTAATCATAGCCCGCGTGATGGCGGCGTCACGAGGCTTTGTCGACAGCTCGGAGACAAATCCGCGGTCAATCTTCAAGGTCGTGAGCGGGTATCGCTGGAGCGAACTGAGAGATGCATAACCGGTGCCGAAGTCGTCAAAAGCTATTCCAACGCCGATGTCACGTAACGTGTTCATGGCCTCAAGAGACCGGTCGTCATCGGTGAGAGCGATCGTTTCCGTGACCTCGATCTCAAGCAGAGTCGCTTCGAGCCGATGTTTTTCAAGGGCCTCAGAGACCTTGCGACCAAGATAAGGGGCGCGGAGCTGAGCAGGAAAGAGGTTGACGCCCATCTTGATCGGCTGTGTGCTCAGGGTGTTCATCATCGCCGCTGTTCCGCAAGCCTCATCAAGAGTCCACCATCCAATCTCAAGTGCGAGCGCGCTTTGCTCCAACGCGGGAAGAAATGCACTAGGAAGGAGCAATCCTTTTTCGGGGTGCTGCCAACGGATCAGCGCCTCGACCCCGAAGATGGTTCCAGTTTCGATATCCACTTGCGGCTGGTAGTGAAGGACGAGCTGGCCGGCGCGGAGGGCAAGACGGAGTTCATCTCTCATAGCGCGTCGAGCCCCAGCCTCGCTCCGCAGGGCTGGTTCGTAAACCTGGAACGATCTGCCACCCAAGCTTTTCGCCTTGGTAAGGGCTAGATCGGCGCTGGCGAGAAGCTCGTCTGCATCATCGCCGTCACGGGGGTATGTGGCGCCTCCTATGCTGACGCTAACGTCCAACAGTTGGTCATTCACTTCGAAGGGCATTGAAAATGCCGTCATCACAATCCCGGCCAGTTCCTCAACAGCTTTCTGTTCGGATGTATTCTGCACAAATACCGCGAACTCATCATTACCAAATCGAGCGACCTGGGCAGCGGGAGGGAGCCGATGACGGAGTCGGACTGCGATTGACTGCAGCAATGAATCGCCTGTCGCGTGGCCGTGGGTGTCATTGACGTCCTGAAACCCGTCTATGTCGATCATCAGCACCAGTGCCGATCGATGCGGGACGGTCTCCTTAAGGAAGTCAACGAACCGACCCCTGTTATGCAGGCCCGTCAGGGTATCCTGGCTGGCTAGTCTCAACAGCCGGCTGTCACGCTCGCGACGTTCAGAAATATCCCTTATGACTGCGCCGGCTCCCATTTCGACTCCATCGTGCCAGGCGCATAGTGTGAGCTCTATCGGAAACTCGCTTCCATCTTTACGGATTGCGTAGACCTCGACGGCCTTTCCTCCGAGATTCAACTCGGCTCCTGCCATAGCGCGGGCGAACCCTCGCGCGTGAGCGCTGCGAAGGCGCTCGGGAATGATTATTTCAACCGGACGGCCTATCATCGCCTCTCGTTCGTAACCAAACAGATCCGCCGCAGCGCGATTGACAAATCTGATGTTTCCGCGCGAGTCCACAGAGATGATAGTAAGTGTGGTGGCATCGGCGAAGTTAGCGGCGGCGATTGCGTCAAATCCGACTGTTCGCTTTGGACGCGGAGAAACCATCGATTCCTCTGGGGTCGCCATCGCGTTCTTGCGCAATTCCAAATCAACTAATGTCATCGTGCACCATTGCTAGACTTGCGAAAATAATAGCGTCAAAGGATTAGCAAACCTTGAAATGCCCTTCGCTATCCGGAGAGACGCAGTGATTTAATGGTCAGCCGAAGGCGACGCCTACGGCTAGCAGATGCGAAGAGGATGGCGGTCTGCTTCGCCCTTACCTGACGTTTGCGGATCATCCAAACCGGAGATGCGATGCGCGACAAGTCGCAACGGGAGCCGTCAAAAATGTCTCTTTGACGGTCTCGTTGGTCTTTCCCTTGAAGGCTTTGGCGCCATCTGGGATCATGTCCTTGACAGTCTCAGCGTTGTGGCTCTTGTCGGTAGGAACGAAGGTAACGGTATCGCCGGGCTGGATTTTCGTCAGAAGTGGTTCGAACACCATGACGCCGTCGGCGCCTTTGTTTAACATATGCACCTCGAAATCGGCTGCAGCAACCGAACTAGAATCACTGCGACTGGCGCAGCGAAAACTCCAGTTCTCAAAAATTTCATTTAGTCTCTCCTCCGTACTTTTCCTCTGGAACAAAGATCGATGACTGACTTTGTCGCTGCCATCGATCGAAACTGGGTACTCGGCTGCGAATGCCGCTTAAGTTGCGGGTCCGATCAGGCAGAGTTTCCGAACCGTGCGTGAACCCCTTCATTGCTTATAAGATCGACCATCAGGTCGGGTCCCTTTTCAAGGACCGCCCGAATTTCTCTTTCCTGCATAAGGCAGAACGAGGTAGCCAAGGCGTCCGCGCGGGTCGCGTCGTCTGCCACCACGGACACACGCCGGTAAAGTCGCGGCGTGATGCCGTTCCGGGGTCGATAATGTGGCCGAAGCGACCTGCCTCGTCGAACTCAAATCCGCTGCTGCTTGAGGTCGCAACGGCCTTGTCAATTATTTCGAGAACCTGGTCTGGGTGTTCGTCGTTTTCGCTTTCCGCAAGACCGACCTGCCAAGCAGTCCCGTCCGCACGGGTTCCGATGGCCCGATCCTCGCCCATATCGACAAGGCAGCTAGTGACGCCCGCATTGCGTAGCAGGTCAACGATCCGGTCGGTGATATACCCCTGCGCGATGCCGTTGAACGTCAGCCCCGCGGAAGAGCCTAAAACGACACGATCCCGATTGAACTTGATCCGCTCGAAACCGACAGTCGAAAGAGCTTTTGCGATTTCGGCTATGTTTGGACCCGATGGATCGGCGTTCTGAGAGGAGAAATGATTGTAATATAGCCTCCAAATCGGTTGCACAGTGGGGTCGAACGCGCCGCCGGTCGTCTCCCAAATGCTGCGACTGCTTTGAAGCAAAGTTATAAGGTCCAGTGGAGGAGCGGCAAGAACACCCACCCTATTCAATTCGGAAAGCGCCGAGTCGCTTCGGCTAAGGCTGAAGACCTTCTCGAGTCGGGCCACTTCCGCCACGACAAGCTCGACCAGGCGTGAGGCAGCCGCAGGATCCGGATGGTTAAGAAGAAGGCGCGCTGGCGCGCCGAGAGCTTGGCCTTCCCACGTCGTTGGAGGCGCGGCTGCTTCCGCGTCTCTTAGAAGAGGCAGGCCGGCCACTGCGGCGAAGATTAAAATAGCTCGACGTCGGCTGAACATCCTAACCATGGTCATGTGCCTCCGATATTACGGATGAGTCGCTCGGCGTCTGCTCGCCTGCGTCGGATCCGCTTCCAAGTACGTAGTCGCGAGGAACGTCGTCGAACGTCACCACCTGACCACCATTTTTTCCCGCGAATTCGATAGCCGCGTCTTCTGACGAGAACGGCACCGTCTCCTCTGTCCCCATTCCTCCACGACGAGAACTGCCAATCACGTAAAACGCCTTCCGAGCGTCCACCCAGTTGTCGGCGCCCGGTTTTTCCCAACTCGGCGCCTTGCCCATGTCGGAGACGTAGATGGCGACAAAATCCTTCGGCTCTTCAGGAAGCATTGTGAACGCAAGAGCGTCACGTGCTGAAGAAAACCAGATGGGCTCTCCCACCTTGGCGTCCAGGATGACTTGACCCTTCGGTCCCGCATGCTCGAGGACGTTCATTCCGCAATACCTGCCTATTGCGTCCTTCGTGAGCGCGACGGGAGCCGGCGGTGGCGATTCCTTCTTTTCTTCGCAACCGCTCAGAAACAGCGACGAAAGGAAGATCATTATCGTGATCAGGTTTTTCATAGCTCTCTCCTAGAAAACGTCAGGGAAGCCAGTACCAGAGGACCGGCGGTCCACGCGGCAAGCGCTGCTACCAAGCCAGTCGGTCCAAGTGCCGAGTATTCGGCTACGCCACCCATGCCCGACAGTGCTCGGGCGCCTCCCGATCCGAGGTTGAGCATCCGATAGGCGTCCGTGGGGTTAATGAGTAGCAGAGCGTCGAGCACGCCCGCTGGTAGGGCATGTCCTCCGGCGGCCACCAATGCCCCGAGCAACGCCGTGTCGTAGATCACGACAAAGAGCAGCCAAACGCCAATGGCTACCCCGCCTGCAGTGCTTCGCTCGCTGACCAGACCGCTGATGAGATATCCGACCGCAATGAATACGCCACCCAAGAGTATCGACGATCCGAGCAAAACCAAGAAGGCATACCAGCTTGCGGCATCGATAGTGTTTCCTGTCGCTACAAGCATGATCGCTGTCGCGCCGTAGCCGATCAGTGTTGCGAATGCGAGAATGGCGATGTGGCCGAAAAATTTTCCCAACAGGACCTGGTTTCGTCCAACGGGGTAGCTCAAAAGCAACAGCATGGTGCCTCTTTCCATCTCGCCGACTATGGCGTCATGGGAAAGCAAGAGCGCGATCAGCGGCACGAGGAAGATCGTGAGGCTGGAAAGGCTTACGATGACGACGTCGAGCCGGCCGCTACCAACATTCCCGGTCGGAGCGCTTCCAAGCAGAGAAAGCGTCAACGCGAGTGCGCCGAGAAGAAGCGTTGTCGCAAGGACCCATCTGTTGCGCAGCCCCTCGCGGATTTCCTTTGAGGCTATAATCAGGACGTTTCTCATGCCGCTCTCTTTCCAGCGCTCAGGAAATGAGCATAGAGGTCATCCAATGTGGGCTCGATTATGTGGAGTGCCGCGACGTCGCCAGGGACGACGGTTACGTGACGGAGAAGCTCAATCTTTTCTTCGTTGCTCACTATGGCCTCAAGCGTGCCCGGCACCGTTTCTTTCCAGCCGAAACTCTCGCTTTTAAGTCTCTCGACAGCCCGACTGTTTGCAAGCGTGACGCGCACGTGCGTCGGCAAACGTGCTAGTCCTCGAAGATCGTCCATGGTTCCATCTGCAACGGCCACGCCCTCGTTGACGATTAGCAACCGATCTGCGCGGTCTTCTAGCTCCGTAAGCGCGTGCGAGGAGAGAAGGATGGCCGCACCTTTCGATTTCAGTTCCGCTAACAGGTCGTAAAACCGGCGACGCGATGCTGGGTCGAGGCCGCTCGTCGGCTCGTCCAAAAGGAGAAGGCGAGGCTGCCCCAGCAGGGCTTGCGCCAGACCTAGCCTCTGACGCATGCCTTTCGAATACGTACGAACCGGTCGGCCCGCCGCTTCCGCGTTGAGCCCGACGCGCTCCAGCAGACCCACGGTATCGGATCCCTGCACCTGCTTCAGCTTCGCATAGAATGCGAGAGTTTCCCGACCAGTCAACGCGTTGTGGAATGAAACGCTTTCCGGGAGGTAACCAAGTCTCTGACGCACAGCGACAGCGCCGGACGCTGGGTCTTCGCCCATCACCCTGATACTCCCGCTTGAGGGGCGAATGAGACCGAGCATCAATTTGATCAAGGTGGTTTTTCCAGCCCCATTATGGCCGACGAGCGCCACCATCTCGCCCTCGTTAAGCGCAAAAGAAACATCTCTTACTGCCTGCACGTTTCCGTAGTGTTTGGCGATTTTGGATACGACGACGGTCGGCTCTGTCATTTTAAAGCTCCAGAAGGCGCGGGAGGCACCATCAAGGGGTGATTGTCTATCACGCCGCCAGGAAGCAAGGCCGGGAACTGAGCTTGCGCCCACCGGATCAGTTGGACGGCAGGGCTGGTCGCGAGAAGCTTGGCCTGCGGCGATGTCCACAGAACCTTGTCCATCACGTCGTTGGGGCGGTAGGGATTGTCGCCAATACCGTCGCCGTTGAGGTCGAACGCGGGATTGTCGCTCCAGTAATTGCCGCGACCGTTGGCCGACCAATCGAGGTAGCGAGTTCCGACATACTTCACCTGATTGCGATTGTTTATGAAGGAGTTACCACTCATGGTGTTTCCTTCCGAACCGGCCGTGAAGTGGATGCCGATCGCGCAGCCATTGAACTCGTTGTCGACGAGCTTGTTTTTGTTCGCATTGTAGATGAATACGCATTTTTCAGGGCCAAGGCGGAACCCCGAGATATCTCCCGCAGCAATGGGGCTCGCCGCTTCCGCAGGTATCTCGTCCGCAGACGCCCGTGCGCCGGCAGACGCCCAACGGCTTGCAGGCTGTGATCGTCCGCGTACGACGTTGCCTTCTATCAAGGAACTGTTGGCTGAATTCAGCAGGATACCGTGATCGCGATCACCGTCGGAGACGTTGTCGATGATCTTGAGGCGGTTCGAAAACATGATCGCATACCCGACAGTATTGCCCCACGAAACGTTGCCACTAATCTCGCTGTCGTTTGTGTACATGTAGTGAATTGCAAAACGTAGGTCGTGAAAGTTATTTTTGCTAAAGACATTCCGCTTGCTGGCGTTTGTCGCGATGCCATCGCGCCCAAAACTGATGTCGTTCTCAACAACTTTCGCGCCAGGAGCGTTCCAGACCGTTACGCCGTTTCCAGACTCGCTGAGCCGGCCTTCCTTGATCCCGACGATCCGATTTCCGCGGGTAACGGAATCCTTCGCACCGTGAATGTAAATCCCATAGAGATTCTCTGAGATCAGGCTATTTTCAATGACAGCGCCGGTGGCCGCCTCGGTCGCAAAGACGCCAGAGTCCATCGTTTCCAGGTTTGAGCCGGATCCTCTTATCTCAAGACCACGCAAGGTGACGTCCGCAGCATTTATGGTTACGACCGTTCCCTTGCCATTCCCGACTACGACCGCGCCTGGGGATCCTTGGAGGACCACCGGCTTATTCAGGGTCAGGGGCCCTTGGTAGCGGCCCGATCTGAGAATGATCCTATCTCCCGACACCGCCTGCGCGACAGCCTCGACTAAACTCGGACCTTCCGACGGCGACACAAAGCGATCCGCGGCTGAGGCGGTGGCAGCGATGGCGGCCCAGAGGGCCGCCATCGTGAGTGTCATAACTTGTCGCATCAGATCGTCTTCGGTTCGACCAACATGCGACCCTTCATCTCCATGTGCATCGCATGGCAGAACCACGAGCAATAATACCAGTAGACGCCTGGCTTGCTCGCTTTGAAGGTGACCGAGGCAGTCGCTTGCGGAGCGACCTCCATGTTGATGCCGTAATTCACGATCGCGAAGCCGTGCGTAAGATCCTCGACTTCATCGATGTTCGTAACGTAGACGGTGACCTCGTCTCCCTCCTTGACGGTGAACGATTCCAGGCCGAAGGCGGGTGCCGACGACGTCATGTAGACCCTCACCTTGTCGCCATCCCGGACCACCTGAGAATCCGTCAGGAGGTCGATGTTGTCTTTCTTCGCTTGCGCCACCGCGTCGGCAAAGAAGGCATCATCGCGGCTCCAGATGCTGACCGGGTTGATTTTCGATGCGTGAACGATCGTCGCATCATGCGGTTCTGCGAAGGTTGGGTTGTCATGTACAAGGACCATCTCGTCGCCGGAGATGTCGATGAGCTGGTCGCTTTCGGGCTTCAGCGGTCCTGCGTTGAGGTATCTATCCTTCGAGAACTTGTTCAGGGAAATGAGCCACTTGCCGTCAGCTTCCTTCGTCTGACCCATTGAGCTGTGGTTGTGGCCCGGCTGGTAGTGGACGTCGAGCTTTTGCCGGATCGGATTGACCTTCTCGCCCTTGAAGGCACGCTTGGCGTCTTCGATGTTCCATTTGCAGATCTGGCTGTCGATGAAGAGCGTGGTGTAGGCGTTACCACGGCCGTCGTAGGCCGTGTGCAACGGACCGAGACCGAGTTCCGGTTCCGCGACCACGGTATCTCGCGGCTTGATCTTGTCGTCGAAGAGATCGTCGAACTTGCGCACGTCAAAGACGGTTACGGTTGGGGACAGCTTGCCTGCAGCCACGGCGTGGATCCCGTCAGGCGCCGTGTTCATGCCATGGGGCCCGTTCGAGACCGGAATATAACGGGTGTATTTCGAACCATGTCGTCCATCGATGACAGGGACGCCGCTGATCTCCTTGAAGTCTCCGTTCTTGACGGCTTCCTCAATGCGCTTGATGTTGAAGACGACCACCCAGTCCTGGTCCTTCGCCATCATTTGCTCGAGGTTCACGCCGTTTTCGGAATTGTAGCAGGTGGAGTAGCAATACTTGCCCTGATAGTCGGCATCGACGTTATCAAGGTTGCCATCGACGATGACCTGCCATGCGACCTTCATTGTTTCGCCATCGACCGCGGTGAACACGGCCTGATAGGCCTTCGGATCGTCCAGGATTTTGCCATCGTTCGGGATCGGAACGCCGTCTTCACCGTTGCAGAAGACGTAGCCGGTCTTCGGGTACTTCTGGACACGAAGACCATGAACCGTGTGCTGGTTCGGCAGCTCGATGATCTTGTCGCACTTCATCACATCCAGACGAATGCGGCAGACGCGAGTGTTGGCCTTGTCGTTGGCGTAGAGATAACGCCCATCGTAGGTGCCGTCCGTCTGGGATGGGTGGGGGTGGTGAAGGTCTCCGTTGTGGTAGACGCCGCCTTGGTCCTTGAGGAATTCGACCGTCCTGGGAAGCAGCCCTTCGGTCAAGATTTTGCGGCTCTCGTTGGTCAGTCCCCAACCCGTTGCGCTGCAGCGGTTGAACACCGGAATGCGCATGATTTCGCGCATCGAAGGCACGCCAACTATCCGGATTTCTCCAGACTGGCCGCTAGAGAAGAACGTGTAGTACTCGTCGAGTTCTCCCGGCTTGACTTCCCAGGTCTGCTTGCGTCCTTCCGCGGCCATTGCTTGCGTGGCGAGCGCGCCAGAGAAGTTAAGGGCACCGCCTGCTGCTGCAGCTCCGGCGGCCGCAGCAAGTGCCGTGGTCCCGAGAAGCTGACGTCTGTTGAAACGTGGCTGCGTGTCTTCCGTTGACATGTTTCACTTCCTCAGTTGTGGCCGCGACTGGAACGCCGCGCGCCGATTTAAGCTCTTTCGATGGGTTTCCCGTTGTGGGTGACGACGGTTTTCGGTGGTTTCTCGCCGCGCGACTCCGGTGTGGAGAGCGCCATAAATTTCTCGCGCTTCAGCCGTACCTGGATCATGTGCGGACAGCGGTGGTCATCATGATAAAGTTCCTGGCAATGCATGCAGTAGATGCACTCGTTGACATTGATTTGCCCCTCGGGATGAATGGACTGCACGGGACATTCCTTCGCGCAGCGCTGGCACGGAGAACCGCATTCCGGATATCGCTTCAGCCATTCGAACATTCGAATTCGTCCGGGAATGGCAAGCGCAGCGCCGAGCGGACAAAGGTACCGGCAATAGAAGCGCTCGATGAACAGGCTTGCGATGAGCAGGGCCCCGGCGAAGACGACGAACGGCCAATCGCGGAAAAATTTCAAGATGATTGCTGTCTTGAACGGTTCGACTTCCGCCGCCATCTCGGCGTACGAGATCGAGTAGAACGACAGTCCGAACAGTCCGAGAAAGATGATGTACTTGATAGGCCAGAGCCGTTCGTGCAGCCCCCAGGGAAGCTTGACCTGAGGCACCTTCAGGCGCTTTGCGATGTTGCTGAGCAATTCCTGCAACGCTCCGAAGGGGCAGAGCCACCCGCAGAAAGGACCGCGCCCCCAGAATAGCAGGCCGGCCGCGACCGACGCCCACAGAATGAAGATCAGCGGCGCCGCCAAAAAGAACTCCCAACTGAAGTTTGTGATCAGCGCGTTGGTGAAGGTCAGAACATTGACTACGGATAGTTGGGCGTTCGCATACCAGCCAAGCCACACGAGCGTGAAGACAAGATAGCTGTTCCTCACCCACGCAAACAAAACTGGACGTTTGACTAGCCAGTCCTGGAAGAAAAAGATTGCGGTCAGAACGAGAAGGGCGGCGCCGGTGATCCCGATATTGACGCGGTTCAGAGTCCAGATGCTGATCCAAAGCGGCTGCTCGTCTGATGCCTGCGTTGTTGTCTCCGCTAGGGGGACGACCGTCGGGGTGACGATCGCCCGAGCCGGAGTGGCCGCCTTAGTCACCGTGACGTACTTCGATGGCAACGCATATCCAAGATTGAAGGGAATGACTGCTTTGTCGCGTGCACCGGTGCTGCTGCGCTGTGCCAGAAGCTGGAGTTCCCATGGCTCAGTCACGTCGAACGTATATTCGGGCGCAACGACAAACAGCGCGATCTCCTTCAACGCGGGCGCGTCAGCCGGTGCGAGAGCTGCGATACGAGTATGGTAGCGATCGCGGAATCGGAGGCCCTGTCCGTCCTGTAAGAGCTCGATTCGATCGAATATGCCACCGCGGACGTAGCCTGAACCTTTGAAGGAATACGCACCGTCGCCAGCGACCAGGATCGCAGACTGGCCAGGCTGCAAACGGCTTTGAAGCCTGGCATATGCTGCATCTCCCAGAAGGGTTTTGCCAATCGACGGAACGTTCACCGGTGCCACGTAAAGATCAATGAAGCGGTCGTCCGGTTTGGTCGTTTCCGGATGCGACGCTGCGTCGGGCTGGCCGGCATCATTGAAGGCCTTGGAGACCTCGCCAACAGTTAACCGAAGGCTTCGCACAGACCCGTCACCTAAGAGTGTCTGCCAGTCGCTGACGTCCGTCTTCGTCAGATCCAGGGTCTTCACGTCTGCTTGTTTTTGTACGCCTCCGGCGTCCGCGGGATTAAGTCTGCCACTTCGAATAAGCTTGACCGCGGAGCGGATGACGCTGTCGCCCATGACGAGGACTGTCACGGTTGCACCGCTTACGATCTCGACCTGCGGCGGCCGCTCTTCGCCGACAGCTACGCGGCCGAGATTTTTCCCGATGATGGAATTTAGTGCTGCAACCACCTTGGCCTGGGGAATGCCGATGAGCACGATCGGTTCATGGTGATCGATCAGCTTGATCCCTCGCACAACGCCTGCTGTGTCGATCCCCACGGCGATATGGATAGGCTTGCCAGAATAGCCGGTGGAATTGGTGAAGTCCGAATTTAGATAGGCATAACCAAGCACGTCAGGCCCGCGGTACACTGGCGCGATCGGAGGCTCGCCTTCTGGGTTGCCGAACCGATCAGCACCCTGAAACAGGTCGCTTGGTTGAATCTTCTCGAGATAGGACGGTAGCTGGCCCGCCGACATTGCAGGCGCCGCGAAAGCTGCGAGAAGACCCATTGCCGCTATGAAGAACATAGCTATGCGGCCAATGTCTGCGCCTTTTTGTATTGTTATCATCGCGTCCTTCAGCCCTTCGGTGCGTTCGCGGTGAGAACATATACGGAGAAAAACCATGTGTTATTTGATCAAGATCAACCAAGGATGATGATTTTCCGGTGAAATGCGCAGGCTCAAAGCGTCAAACAACAACCGCGAAAGCCGCAGGCTTGCGAGAAGAAAGGGAATGGACATGTCAACCACTCGCGAGCCATGGAAACTGGCCTCTCTCGCCGAACTGTTGGCGCTCGCGGCTCGAATGGAGCAGGAGGCGATAGACGGGTACCTGGATTTATCTCGGAGGATGGAATCGCTGGAGCGACCAGATCTGGCACGCGTTTTTGACACTCTGGTCGCAGAGGAGCTGAGTCACCTCAGCAAGGTCGACGAGTGGCGACAAGGGCTGGGTTTCTCGACTCCTAGCCAGGCACCGGAAAGTCCAAACGAACTGTTTGAGGACGAAGGCGTCGGGATCGTCTCTCCCGATCTTCTAAGCGCCTATCGGGCCTTTTCAATGGCGGTAAGGAATGAGGAGCGCGCCTTCGTGTTCTGGACCTACGTCTCAGCACACGCGCACTCTGAAGAAATACGGGAAGCAGCCGAGCGTATGGCGCGAGAAGAGCTAGGACATGTCGCAACACTGCGACGAGAACGCAGGCGAGCATTTCACACCGAGCGGGGCCTGAACATCGACGTCACTATAGGCAGCCTGCCCGACCTCGAGCGCAAACTGAAGCACCATCTTGATACGCTGGCAGCATCCGAAACCGAAGCTGGCAAGGAAACGGCGTTGCGATCTTTCTCACGGCAGGCGGAGTTGCGGCTGGCTTCTCTAGTAGGGGCTCCACTTGAGGGGCCCGCGTCCCCAGCAAGCTTTCCGCGATCCGCGCTTGGGTCTCCCCTCGCGTTGGGCGAAATGCTGGTGGACTACTATCTAAATCTAGGAAGCCAAGCCAAGCAGGACTTGGATGCTTCGCGTGGCAGGGCCTTCGCTGCGGAGTTGATCCATTGTCTGGGAGTTCTCCGAGGATATTCGCCCACATAGGTTGGCTCAGGTTTGCGACGGTTGACGCTGACGCCTGATCGTCTGTTGAGACGCATCCCACAGTGGCCTCCGCTGAGACCGGCCGACCTTTAAGCGTCGCAGGTGAGGCTTGCCCATCCGTTCACCGGGTCAAAAAAGGATGCTCGTTATTGATCGCGATCAAAGACTAGGCACGGATTCGACGTGAAAAGGAACCCAACTTAAATCAGGAGTTCCAGGCAATGATGATTGCCCAGCACGACCGTCTCGCCGACGCGCCGACCTCTCCAGCGGATCACAACGGCCACAGTTCTGTGGAGAGTCGCCACGGGCGTAGATCGTTTAGTGGATTGAGAAGGCTGGCCCCGTTCCTGCGAACCCATCGATGGCTTGTCGTCGGCAGCATTGTCTCTCTGGCAGCCGCGGCAGCGATCTCTCTGGCTTTACCAACTGCAGTCCGCCGCCTGATAGACCAGGGATTCACCCGTACCGACGGTGCGTTCGTAGACCGCTACTTTGTGATGCTTGTTGCTCTTGCCGTCGCGCTCGCGGTCGCTAGCGCGTGCAGATATTTTTTCGTGGCCGCGCTCGGAGAACGTCTTGTCAGCGACCTCCGGCTTCAGGTTTTCACAAAGGTTGTGCGCCTGCCTGCGTCCTTTTTCGATGCGAACCGCTCAGGCGAGATCACTTCGCGTCTGACTGCTGACACGGCCCAGATCAAGTCGGCTGTCAGCTTGGCCGCGTCTGTTGCGCTACGCAACTCCATCTTGTGCGCGGGGTCGCTAACGATGATGTTCATGACCAGTCCCAGCTTGTCGTCCATCACCATCGGCGCCATTCCTTTGATCGTCGTTCCCCTGGTTGTTTTTGGTCGCTCAGTTCGACGCCGCTCGCGTGCTGCACAGGATGCTCTGGCGCAGGCGTCCGCGTTCGCGAGTGAGATCATTGCTGGAAGCCGGACGATACAGTCCTTTAATGGCGAAAGAACTGCCGAGCAAAAGTACATCAGAGACGTAGAAGCTTCCTACGCAAGCTCAGTGGGCGCCGCTCGATCGAGGGCCTACCTGACCGCGTTCGCGATCACTCTAATCTTTGCCAGCGTCGTCGGGGTCCTTTGGATTGGCGCGCGGGGCCTGTTGTCATGATCGATGACTGCTGGAAACCTCAGTCAGTTTCTTCTTTACGCAGTCATAGCGGCAGGCTCTCTGGGATCGCTTTCGGAGGTCTGGGGAGAATTGGCGCAGGCGGCAGGTGCTGCAGGCAGGCTCTTCGAGTTGTTGGACGAAGATGACGGTCTTTTGGAGCAGAGCAAAACGGCCGCCCTACGAACTCCGGTGGCGGGCGGTGTCGAATTCCGCGATGTCAAGTTCGCTTATCCAGGCATGCCCGATCGTGAGGTGGTCCAAGGCTTGTCGATGCGGGTTTCTCCGGGCGAGACCGTCGCGGTGGTAGGTGCATCGGGGTCGGGTAAGAGCACGCTGTTCTCGCTCTTGCTCGGTTTCTATAGAACAACCGAAGGGCAAATCTTCATCGATGGGTGCGATGTCGCCACCCTGTCCTTGGAGGAGGTGAGACAGCAAATCGCCATCGTCCCGCAGGATGCCATGATCTTCGCTTCTGCGGTCAGGGACAATATCTCTTTGGGAAAACCGGGAGCGAACGACGCCGAGATTGAATCAGCCGCGGCGCGGGCCCAGGCACACGAATTCATTTCCGACCTCCCGCATTCATACCATACCGTCGTAGGCGAGCGGGGCCTCACGCTTTCCGGGGGACAGCGTCAGCGGATCGCGATTGCCAGGGCCGTCTTAAAGGATTCACCGATCCTTCTTCTCGACGAAGCGACGTCGTCCCTGGACGCCGAAAGCGAGATGCTGGTGCAGAAGGGACTCGAAGAACTTATGAAGGATCGAACCACGATCGTCATTGCACATCGACTCGCTACGGTGCTCAAGGCAGATCGGATCTTGGTCATGGACAGCGGCCGGATCGTCGAGGAAGGAACCCACGCTTCGCTGGTCCGCAATGGTGGCGTATACGCAAGACTTGCTGAACTCCAATTCGACGCGCCAGGCTCGCACGGAAACGAACAGGAGGCCGCCTGATGATCAAGGAGAAATTCGGAAGACGCATCAGGATCGGCACGCGTGCAAGTCCGCTGGCAATCGCCCAAGCCTCAGAAGTCGCCGCGCGTCTTGCCTCTTGTCACGGACTGTCGATCGAATCCTTCGAAATCGTCCGACTGACAACGAAAGGGGATCGGCTCAATGAGCGGCCGCTTCCCGACCTCGGTGTCAAGGGTCTATTTACCCAGGAACTAGAGGAGAGGCTCCTAACGGGGGAACTCGATCTCGCAGTCCATTCGTGCAAGGATGTCGCCACTATCCTTCCGGAGGGGCTCCACATCAGCGCGGTCCTGCCAAGGGAAGACGTCCGTGACGCGCTCGTGTCCAGGAGCGGCGCCCTGTTCTGGGACCTGCCGTCAGGGGCCGTTGTCGGCACCTCCTCCGTGAGGAGAGCGGCGCTCCTTGCGATGCACAGGCCAGACCTCGTTGTCATACCATTTCGAGGCCTCGTTGGTACAAGGCTGCAGAAGGTGTCGGAAGGAATCGTCGACGCCACGCTGTTAGCCAAGGCTGGATTAAACAGGTTGGAACTTGCTGGTGTCGCGACGGAGGTGCTCGATACTCGCCAATTCCCACCTGCTCCGGCACAAGGCGCCATCTGCATTGAAAGCGCCAAGGAAAATAGCATCGTCTCCGATCTGGTTTCGGCTCTGGACGACGCTGCCACAGCCGACGCCGTCCGGTGTGAACGGGCGTTTCTTCGTGTACTCGATGGCTCGTGCCGAACTCCGATTGCCGCTTACGCGACATGTCACGGAAGCGAGGTGATACTTCGGGGAATGACGATCGAGGCAGACGGAAGCAACCCGGTTAGGGTGGTGGTGAGAGGTGCTCGATCGGCGACGGAACAAATCGGGCTGTCTGCTGCAAATTGCGTCCTCTCCCGCCGAGCAGGGCGGCAGATCGAGGAGGCCGCGTTGTGTCCGCATTTTCAGGGGAATTGATCTGCGTCAAGCCGCGTTAAGGTTCGGGTAACTCTTGCAGCCCATAAGTTGGGTGCCCGGAAACCGAGTCGCCCCATGCCAGTCAGTGCCCTGTCAGTGCTTTCGCCCGATGCCTTGAACGAATACATCGATCTCCGGTCGGTGCCAAAGCATCGGTACTTCGGTCAGCACGACATAATCGACCGGCTTAGAAAGGCGGTTGCATTCGACTATATTTTTGTCTCTGGACTGGACGTGGACCACTATCGTTTCGGAGAGGGCTTCTCTATCGACACCGATCTTCCGCCTGCATTCATTGAGGCCTACATGGCGGACAGGCTGCCCCAAACCGATCCCTTTATCCTCGCCGCTCAATCGTCGAGAACCGTCGTTGTCGAGAGCGACGTTTATGCCGGTAAGGAAGTGCCACAGCGTCTGCTTTACCTGCAGCGTATGTTCGGAGTCCACAATCGCACCATCGTGCCTATAATGCGAGATGAAACTGTATATGGAGCGGTCGGCTACACACGCGCGACGCCCTTCGACGCTGGCGAGATCGCATTTCTCGAGCTTGTTTCTGGAACAGTTCACAACGCGTTCACCAAGCCTCTTATGGAGCGATATGCTGCCGACCAGATGCGATTATCAAAGGGTGAGATGGCCTGCCTTTCGCAAGCAAGCTTCGGTTTGACGAGCGAAGGCATTGGCAAAGCCACGGGTTATCAGTTGGAAACTGTGAACAGCTATATCAAATCCGCGACGAAGAAGATCGGAGCAGCAAACCGCACCCAGGCGATCGCTGAGGCAATTCGGCGCGGGCTAATTGCTTGACCTTCGACAGGGCCATGTTGGTCGGTGGTCTGTATTCGGCGATACTGATCTGGCTGAATTACCCCTTCTCATGTTCGACCTCGCTGAAGTTCGGGCGTACGGTTTGTGATCACTGCAGCCGGCAGCACATTCCGAGAGATGAAGATCGATCCTACAGAACGCGAGTGCTCAACAACAGCGTTCGTTTCGGGTTTGAGTTCCTCGAGGCCTGCACCCTGGATTTGGCCGAGTTTCCGGACGCAAGCCAAGCAGGCAGCAGCATCGTCTGGGTGAAATGCTGTGGCGCAAATTCTTGCGGCTAGGGGTGCGTTCCTGAAAAGGACGCCGGCCGTCAAATGGTCGCCTGATAAGGCTCCCGAAAAGCGATTCCGGACACTAGTGAGTCCTCGAAGCGGAGCAAGAAGACGGCGGCGCGAACGGTCATATACCTGCCATCTCGAAATATGAACTCGATGGATGATGCGATAGGGGCACTCCGCACTGGGCGCTTCAGCGCCCAATCGACAATGAAACATTCGATTGGCATGTCGGTCACGTCGATGTCGAGCAGGAATCTCTGCGCACGTTGATTGGCATATGCGATAAGACCCTGGTCATTGACTAGCAGGATTGCCATGCGAAGATCGTTAAGGGCCCTTATGCAACTCCTTAAAATGGCTACCGCTCCAGGATTTAGAACCGCTATTTCGCCGCTGTCCGCGAGGGACTCGTGTCGGCGTGCTCCGTAAGGGCTGATAGCCCCATTTCTAGTGGTAAATGCTTTACGGACGTTTAAACGTGGCAACGTCTTGGGTTGCAGAAGACTGAGGTACATTGCATTCGAGCAATCCGCAGAACGCTCGTTTAAAGATTTCACCTAATTTTGGGGGGCTTTGGACAGGGGAATTCGGTGGCTTCCTGATGGAGCAGCCGGCGCTAAGCCATAGTAGCAATTCGATGTCCAATCACTCGATAGTCAATAAAACCGGCGGTGGCCTAAAATCGCACAGACGCGCTCTGGCACTCCTCATCTCAGCGAGGCGGCTGGACGGTTAATAACCGTGTCGGCGCCCGGCAAGCCGTGGCGATACGAACTTGTACTCGAGCGTGCTGAACAAGAATCCAAGACCTTCGACCTTCGTTGATTGATGCAAGCCGTTTAATGATGGCTTCGAGACTACATATCTACGCACCTGCAGTCTCAAAGACGGAAGCAGCCGACGGGGCAAACCCTGCGGCGTCAATGTTCACGCTTGAACGCCGTAACACAGCGCCAAATAATGCCGCGCGCTGAGTTACTTTTCTAGCCAAGGAAAGGCTTGCAAAGGAGCATGGCCCCCGCCGGGTGCTTGTCGCGATCAAGGAAAGGTTGAACGAGGAAGCTCAGACCGGTTTGTCGCCGACCACTTGAAAAAGGGCTATCCGCGCACGTTACAGGTCTCTCGAAAGAGCCATTCAAGATAAAGCTGTTTTCACCAAAGAACACAGGAAAATTTGGCTCGACCGGAATGCTTAGAAGGCCATGAGCGCGAATCTCGGGGCTGTTCATTTGGGCGTTGACTAGGCGTGCGGTCCTTCCTTCACTTCAAGTAAACTGTCACGGGATTAGGCTTGTGGTCTTTGTTGGCACCATTTCCAGAATCTACGGCTGCTCCAATCAAGCCGCCCACTACGATGTTACCAACCATAGCGTTGTTGCCCTCGTTCGTTGCTACCGTCTCCACCTTCGCGCTGCCAATCTGCTTGCCAAGTTTTGCAGTAGCCGTGAACGGTTTGTTGCGGGGCACTTTCAACTGGCAGGGCGTTGCGGGGCACGACAGACCGATGTCTGTTGTGACTGCGGCGCCCGAGGGTACTGACTGGATCGTAACGAGTTCTGTCGTGCCTCTCACGACGGATGCGCAACCGCATAGGGCCGCGAGGAGCGCGACTGCGGACAATGACCTGATTTTCATTCGATTCCCTCAAGAAATACGAAATGCTACTACCTCCGTTAGTAAATCCTGGCAAGTTGGAACAAGAGGGTAAGTTGAACTCAGTCGTTTCTTTGAGAGCGCGTGGACGCGAAAGCGTCAGTTCTACGATATCCGCCGGCGAGACCCTCCTGAAGTTGTGGCCCTTGCGCCTCATGAATTAATCACCCGGCAGGAGGCCGGTTGGTCAGCCAAGCCCTGAGTTATTGAGCCGCCGGTGTGTATCCCGCCAAAAAGCCGGAAACACTTTCCGCTCCGCGTCGATTGACAAATAACGGGATGTGACGCTGGAGTTCGTCCTTCAGGGGCAGGAGCCCAAGTGGTGGCGAACATCGTATAGGTTGACTTGGTCAGTTCTGGACAAGGGACACCGGGCAGGCTGAACAAGCACGGATCAACTGGTTCGACGTTGAAGGACTCCAATGCCAAGGATTTTAGGTAGCGCTTTCTCCCAGGTTGATAGGGAAGTCGGGGCAAGAATACGCGCCCGGCGAAAAATACTTGGGCTGTCGCAAACGATGTTGGCACAAGAGCTTGGCGTCACGTACCAGCAAGTCCAGAAATACGAAAATGGCAAAAACCGCATAGGGTCAAGCAGCCTTCACACTATTGCGCAGGCGTTAGGTACAACCCCCTCTGTACTGTTCGGTCAAATTGGGGTTGAAGACCCAGGTGGAACGCTGGAATTCCACGCTTTACATGAATTCGTTGGTTCGGCAGAAGGAATCGCGCTTAACCGGGCGTTCGGAAAAATTCGCGATGAGAAAGTGCGGCGAGCGGTCATTGCATTAATCGCGAGCCTGTCTGCGTCGAGACGTGAGCCTCAGTGACCTATGGGTCGGAATAGCCCAGTTCACGGTTACGTCTATCAAGGGCGATGGTGGTGTGGCAGGCTGGTCGTCTTCGAATTTTATTAGGAAACAGCCGAATCGACGCGTTGCCGAGAACCGTGAGGCGCTTACGACCTTTTGTGCCGTGGACGAGCCGAACTGGACGTTGCCGCCAATAATGACCCAGTCCTCTCGCTTGGGCAGGTCATTTATCCGCAGTTCGACCACTTCGTGTCGTCGAATTCCGGTTCGCACAACAGTTCGGCACATGAGCGCCTTTGTGTACGCCCGCCCTGCCTAGACACTGTTTAACCAATGCTTGATCAATTTCGCATCTGGAAGGAGAAGGAAGGGCTTCTTGTCTTCTTGAAACGCCCCGGCCCGAGATGTGATGGTCTTGTTAACGAGAGGCATTCATAGCGGCTCGGGAGAGCGACCGCAACGTCGCTGGCGATGAGGAAGGCCCGAAGGTAGCCGTCGGCTCGCGTGGTTCGGTATCGATATCTATGCTGTCGCACGAGCTTGTAACCAACGCCGTGAAGTACGGCTCCCTCCGGGTCGAAGGCGGTACAGTTGCCGTTCGCTGGCACACGGAGGGCAGGGGGGCCGCAGGCTCAGTTTTGTTTCACCTGGTGCGATGGCGGTGGCCCACCGGCTTTCGAACCCGCAACCAAAAACTTCGGCTTCAACCTAATTAAGATGGGTTTAATTGGAACCGGCAGCTCGACTCCAAGTTACGGACCTAATGGCTTCTCGGTCGACATGTCCGGTAGCTTTCCCAAATGCAGAGGAGCGACTGACTTGGCCCAATCAAAACCCTTCAGGCGACAAGTCGTCCTCGTCGTGGAGGATGAACCACTCCAGCAGATGATGGCAGTCGATTTGGTCGAGGATGCGGGTTTCGAAGCGGTAAAGGCATGTGATGCCGAAGAGGCCGTACGCATTCTGGAAACCCGGACCGATGTCCGCATCGTATTAACCGACGTCGATATGCCTGGAAGCGTGGACGGCCTGATGCTGGCCGCAGCCATCCGTGACCGATGGCCACCGATCGCCATCATTGTGACATCAGGCCGTGTCCGCGAAAGGGAAGTCCGTTTGCCGTCGGGCGGCGTGTTCTTCCTTAAGCCTTACGATACCCGGAAGGTAGCGCAGAAGCTTGTAGAGTTCGGCTCGCGCCACTGATCACACTCCACATCACAGCCTGAAGAAGGCCTTCCTTGTCGGCGGCAAGCGAAACCGTCTGGATCGTGGTCGGACGCCAGGTCAGATAGAACATCTCCTGCCGGTCATCTCAACCCTGACGGATCGCTTGAGGTCAAGGCTCGCCATCACGCCAAGGAAGAGCTGATGCTTAGGACGCAGCGCCGCACCGAATGCTCCGCCGACGAAGGCGTTCTTTACCGTGATGTCCTTGGGATCGAGACCGAAGACGTTGCAGATATAGTCGCGCGCGGCCTGTGGCCCCTCCGAAGGGCGCGCTCCTCGCCATTGATGGTCAGTGTGATATTGTGGCCTGTCTTTTCGGGACGAGAGAAACCTTGATCCATCGCTTATGCCTTTCAAATCGAGTAGGCGTTCAACGAGCATCACCTCGAGATGTTCCCTTGTCGGAGAGGCCGGCACCTGTCGCGGCCCAGAACAGCCATTAGTTCGTTGCCGTACAATTCGGGCGCTTGCTTCATTCGGCCGTGTCGCTAAATCGACAACGTCGAGGCATCCGACTATTTGAGGGGGATAAATGAATACGCGCGCATCCAGTCTGCAGGCTGCATCAGCAGAAGGGCGGTATCGTCTACTCGTAGACGCGATCACGGACTACGCCATCTATCTGCTGGATTCCGAAGGCCATGTAAGCAGTTGGAACGCCGGAGCGCAGCGGTTCAAGGGATACACCGAACAGGAAATTCTGGGCGAGCACTTTTCGCGTTTCTACACGGCCGAGGACAAGGCAGCGGGCGTGCCAGCACGAGCGCTTGCCACGGCCGAGAGTGACGGACGCTTCGAAGCCGAGGGCTGGCGCGTACGAAAGGACGGCGAACGCTTTTGGGCACATGTCGTGATCGACGCCATCCGTGATCAGCACGGCCATCTCGTCGGGTTCGCCAAGATCACCCGCGACCTGTCCGAACGAAAGATTGCTGAGGAAGTGCTCAGGCGCAGCGAGCAGCAGTTCCGGCTTCTGGTGCAGGGCGTCACCGACTACGCGATTTATATGCTCGATCCAGAAGGCAAGGTTGCGAGCTGGAACCCTGGAGCTCGCCGCATCAAGGGTTACGACGAAGAGGAGGTCATCGGGCAGCACTTCTCGCGGTTCTACACCGAAGAAGATCGCGCCGAAGAGATGCCCGCAAAAGCGCTGGCGACAGCCGCCGCCGAAGGCCGCTTCGAAAAGGAAGGGTGGCGCGTCCGCAAGGATGACCCGTTTCTGGGCGACGGTCATCATCGACGCTATCCATGACAACGACGGCAAGCTGCTAGGGTTTGCCAAGGTCACGCGCGACATCACCGAGAAGCGCGAAGCGCAGAATGCCCTGCAGCGGACGCAGGAGGAACTCTTTCAGGCGCAGAAGATGGAGGCGGTCGGCCAGCTCACCGGCGGTGTCGCCCACGACTTCAACAACCTACTGACAGCAATCTTGGGCAGTCTGGAGATCGCGCGGAAGAAGGCTACCGCGGTTCCCGAGATCGTCAACCTTATCGACAACGCGATCACTGGTGCGAAGCGGGGGCCTCCCTGACCCAAAGACTGCTCGCCTTCTCTCGCAAACAGGATCTCAAGCTGGAACCCGTCGACGTGCCTTCTCTGGTCTCGGAATTGGCTGAACTGCTGCAGCGCTCGATCGGACCCACCATCGAGATCAGCACGACGTTCCCGTTGTCGCTGCCGAAGGTACAATCCGACCCAAACCAGCTCGCCAACGCGCTCCTCAATCTGGTGGTAAATGCCCGCGACGCGATGCCGGGCGGCGGAGCCGTGACGATCTCCGCGAAGAAGACGTCGCTCCGGGAGGCGGAGATCAAGGGGGTGCGCGCCGGCGACTACGTCTGTCTCTCGGTGAAGGACGAGGGCGTCGGGATGGATGCCGAAACTCTTGGAAAGGCGACCATCCCGTTCTTCACCACTAAGGGTGTCGGGAAGGGAACGGGCCTTGGGCTTCCTATGGTGCAGGGCCTGATGGCGCAGTCCGACGGAGTTCTCGTCGTGAAGTCGGCACCTGACCAGGGGACCACTGCGGAACTCTGGCTCCCTGTCGCCGGGACGGTGCAGCAAGCGGTCCAACCCGCGCGGGGCCAACCGGAAGTCCGACCGTCCGGGCCACTCACCGTTCTCGCGGTCGACGACGACGCCCTGGTCCTGATGAACACCGTCCTGATGCTTGAAGATCTCGGTCATCAGACGCTTCAAGCGCAATCAGGCGATGAAGCGCTTGCAGTGCTGGTGGCCGGTCCACTGCCAGACATCGTCATAACTGATCACGCGATGCCGCACATGACCGGGGCGGAACTGGCGGGAAGAATTGCCGAAGGCTGGCCCGCACTGAGGGTCATTCTTGCAACGGGATACGCGGAACTACCGGACGGTCTCGAAATCGATCTCCCCCGACTTCCAAAGCCTTTTACCCAGAGAGAGCTTAACGCCGCGCTGGCGGTTGCGACAAACGACTGACGACCATCAGCCTGCTGTGTTGAAGACAAGGGAAACCGCCGACGCCTTTCACGGCGCCGGCGGTTTCTGGTTCGCTCTCGATTACAGACGGTTCGCGCGGTACCGCTTGCGCTCCGCCTCGATCTGCTCAGGCGTGTAGGGTTCGGCAGCTTCGTCGAACCGCGTCCAGCCCTGTTCTGAGTAGCTGGCGCGGCGGGCTGCCACGTCGACCGGCCGGGAACTGTTCAGGATCGCCTGGGCGTCCGCGACCTTGTTCTCGTCGACCTTGGCGGTAACGACCGAGCCGCCGCGGCGGATGCCTTCCGCATAGAAGTTCGCCTCGTCCTCCGGCACGCCTTCCTTGATCATGGCACCGACGATGCCGCCGACGGCCCCGCCTGCAACTGCGCCTGCAACCGCGCCCGCGGCGGTCGCGGCCAGCCATCCTGCGGCGACGACCGGGCCGACGCCTGGAATGGCCATCATGCCGAGGCCTGTCAGCAGGCCGCCGGCACCACCGGCGACTGCACCGATACCGGCACCGGTTCCAGCGCCTTCCTCCGCGTAGCTTCCCTGGCCTTCGACCTCGACGCCGTTCGCCTTGTTAGTGACGATGCTGATGTCGTCGGACGGAACGCCGGCTTTCTCAAGGGCTTTCACCGCTTCGCGAGCGTCGTTGTAGTTGTCATAGAGTCCTGTGATCGTACGCATGTCTTTTTTCCTCGCGCTCGCTTACTTGGCCATCGTCACGTTGCCCTGGAAGTCCAGAGAGACGCCGGCATCCTTGCCGTCTTTCTTAGCGGTCGCTCGCCAGACCCCCTGGTCATCGAGCTTCAGACCCATGACGTCGCTATAGCCGGCGTCTTCGATGCGTTCCTTGGCCTGGGCCTCTGTGAAGCTGTTCTTGCCTGCGACAGGAGCGCCCGGATTGTGTTCGGTGTTGACGGCCGGGGTCGTCTGCGACGTCGACGGGGTCTCGCTCTGCGCAAAGGCCGCGGATGCCGACAGAAACAGGCCGACGGAAACTGCGATGATCGTTCTCATTTAAGTGTCTCCTCTATTGCGAAAAGACAAACCTCGAAAAACGTAGTTTGTTCCGTCGGTTAGACATATTTTCGCAGGGCGGAATCGAGCCGTCTCACTCGCCTAAATCCTGAGGCGCCGACCCTGACGGCGGTGCGCTGATTGTCTCGAAAGGAGGTCGCAGCTATGTGCAAGTGACGTCTTTGGCTAGAAGGCTTATCCCGTTCGTGCAGGTTGATACCAGATGAAGTGTTAGCGGGCAGCCGAGGTGAGTCATTTTGCAACGCTAGATGTGTTAACACCTGTGCGAACGGGATAAGCCATTTGGCTAGTCTGCCCTGATTGGTGGCGAAACTTGAACTGGTGATTTTACGTCGACTTCAAGGTGTGGGTAGGGGATCGAGATACCAGCGCCTTTAAACGCGTCCCATAGTGCCATGAGGACTTGGCCGCGAACATTCGTCAAACCGTTGCTCGGATCTGAGATCCAGAACCTCAGCTTGAAATCGAGCGACGAAGCGCCGAAGGCTGTCAACCAGCAGACCGGTTTGGCGAAGTCGTTCCTGACACGTGGAACGGACGATGCGGTCTCGATCGCCAGACGCACGACCTCATGTGGATCGCTGCCGTACGACGTACCTAACACGACGTCGATCCTGACCAGATCGCTGGAGAATGACCAGTTCACCACCTTCTGCGAGATGAAGTCCTCATTCGGAATGAGGTATTCCTTGCCATCGCGTGTGATCACCGAGACAAAGCGGGATCGCAGATCACGAATGGAGCCGAATGTGTCACCAAGGGTAATGGTGTCGCCGGGCTTGATGCTCTTGTCGAGCAGAATGATGATGCCGGAGATGAAGTTCGATACTACCTTCTGAAGCCCGAACCCGATACCTACGCCCACCGCGCCCGAGAACACCGTAAGCGCCGTGAGATCGACGCCAGTTGCTGTCAGAGCCAAACCCGCGGCGACGACGATTAGGGCGATCTTGATGAGCTTGCTGATAAGCACCTTGAAGGACGGAGACAGATCGCTTGAGCGCTGAATCCAATGCGATGCGATCTTGGCCGCAAAGCTTGCGATCCAGACCAGGACCGTAACGAGAGCTATCGCTTTCAGGATGATTAGTACGGAAAGACGGACCGCCCCGAGATTGATCGAGGCGCTGTCCAGGGCCGCAAAAATCGGGTCATCCAACCCAACTACATAGAGCGCTATGTAAATCCATATCGCCATGGCAGCGACTTTCGCCAAGGTCCTGTTCCGGATGATCCTCGTCAGAACGGAGGCAGCCAGCCAAGCGGCGCTCAAAGTAAGCGTCGACGACACAAGCCATCGGTTCTGATCAGGAAAGTCGCGTTGAAGGACGGCAAGGGCGCCACCGAGCCATACAATCAAGAACAACCATCGCAGCCGACGTAAAACGCGATTACCATCCGCAAAAGGTCGGGGTTGCCCCTTATCATTCGAGCTTTGCCTTCGAGTGAAGGCTCGACCCTTCGTGCGGCTAACGTTGACGCAGCAAAACCTAACGCGATGATAACGATCTGGATGGCAGTCCACTCGTTGAGCAGGACGGAATCGACCCAAGCCATAGCTCGAGCTAACAAGATAGACAGATCCATATCTCAGTCCTCGGATGGTATCTCGGAGAACGGCCCCACACCGGTTTTGTTCAGGATTGTGAATGACGCGCGAAAGGCGGCCATCTGGAAAGGGGTCGGCGTTCGACCCTGGAATTGCGTCCTCGCCAACTCAAGGGGGAACCGGAGCGTGCGTAAACCGTTTGACTGCGACAGAGCGTGGGGACATCAAGTTGACATCTGGTTTTATGAGCTTCGGGAAGCGTTCACGTTTGGCGTGGCCGCTCGGTCTCTTGTGCGCCGCGGCATACTGGAGCGCGGCGGCAGCCGCTGATGGAAAGGCTGCTGGGCCATCCGAAGCCTTGTTTCTGGTTCAGATAATCATCCTCGTCATTGTCGGCAGACTGCTTGGAGAGGCAATGGTTCGCTCGGGTCAACCGTCAATCATGGGGCAGATCATCGGCGGAATTCTCCTTGGTCCGTCCGTGTTCGGACTGCTCGCGCCGGGGGCACAAGCGGCACTCTTTCCCGATGGTGACGCTCAGAAGGCGATGGCCGATGCCGTCGCCCAGCTTGGCATTCTATTTTTGCTACTGCTCGCCGGGATGGAGACCGATCTCGGCTTGGCGCTCAGGCTTCGCCGGGCCGCGGCGGGCGTCTCGCTCACGGGAATCATTTTGCCGTTCGCGTTAGGCTTTGCGCTCGGCGAGTTGGTGCCTGCCGCGCTGCTCCCTGATCCTGACGCACGGCTCGTGACGTCGCTCTTCCTTGGAACCGCGCTTTCCATCTCCTCGGTGAAAATTGTCGCGTCTGTCGTGCGCGAGATGGATTTCATGCGCCGAAACGCCGGCCAACTGATCGTGGCATCCGCCATCATCGACGACACCGTCGGGTGGGTGATCATTGCCGTGACATTCAGCCTCGCGCAAAGCGGGCAGGTCGATCTGACGACTTTGGCCAAGAGCGTGATCGGCACGGTTGCATTCATGGCTTTGAGCTTCACGGTTGGCCGGCGCATCGTCTTTGAGGTCATCCGTTGGACGAATGACAAGTTCAAAAGCGATCTGCCGGTATTGAGCGCCATCATCGCGATCATGGGCGCGATGGCAATCATCACCAATGCAATCGGCGTACACACCGTGCTCGGCGCCTTCGTCGCAGGCATTCTGGTCGGCCAGTCGCCTATTCTAACCAAGCAGATCGAAGGTCAGCTTAGAGGGCTGACGACGGCGCTGTTCATGCCCGTCTTTTTCGGATTGACAGGCCTCAGCACGGATCTGAGCGTGCTTGGGAATCCATCGATCGCTCTCCTCGCAGTCGGCTTGATCGTCATTGCGAGCGTGGGGAAGTTTGCAGGCGCGTTCGCCGGTGCCAAATTCAGCGGCTTTAACAACGCAGAGGCCATCGCACTCGGATGCGGCATGAACGCGCGCGGGTCGACGGAGGTAATCGTCGCATCGATCGGCCTTTCGGTAGGCGTGTTGGACGAGCGACTGTTCTCTGTGATTGTTGCGATGGCCGTGGTTACCACCATGGCCATGCCCCGACACTCCGTTGGGCGTTAAAGCGGCTGCCGATGCGGGACGACGAGAAGAACCGTCTGGAGCTTGAAGCTTTCGAAGACAGCAGCTTTCTTTCTGATTTCGAGCGTGTTCTGCTTGTGACCGATCAGTCATCGAGCAGCGATCTTGCTGCGCGCGTTGCTGGGCATTTTGCGGCTGTCAGAAATATGCCGGTCACAGTTCTCGCTGTTGACGCGCCGGATGGCCGGGTCCGCGCTGATGAGCAGACCGCGGAGGCTGACAAGCCCGCCCAGCGTGTTAGCGATCGTGTTAGAGAGATCGCAGACGGTGCTGTCGAGGCCGCTTCCAAAGAAGGATCTGAAGTCACATCCGACATCCACGTGTCAATCAGGGACAAGGATGGCAAGTTGGAGGATGTCCTCGCAGACACGGCGGAAAAGGGCCACGATATGATGTTCGTGGGCGTCGAGCCTACGACTGCCGAAAAGGGCGGATACAGCGAAAATTTATCGACAATGATTGAAGCATTCGAAGGTACGACCGCCCTCGTCGCATCAAGAGGAAGGATTCCCTCCAGCGATACCCAACTGAGAATTCTGGTTCCTGTCAGCGGGACGAAGCGCTCGATGAAGTCTGCGGAATTTGCGTGCGTCATAGCAAAGGCGAGCGGCGCCGCGATATCTGCGGTTTATTTTCAGGAGCCAGGGCAAGCCGTATCGTTGTCCAGAGTCAGCGACACCGGCAATGTCCACCGCGCTGCCTTCCACCGTATCGATCAGATTGCTGGCTTCTACGGTGTCGAGGTCGAGAAAGTGGTGTCTCAGGGCCCGTCGCCCGAGCTGGCGATCCTCACCCATGCGAGAAAAGGTAAGTTCAACCTGATCATCCTGGGCGTGAGCAGACGTACAGGTACAATCCTCTCCTATGGAACAATTGCAGATACCTTGCTTGAGACCGCCGATAGATCTTTTGTTTTCATCGAGACTTGAGGGTGCAGCATGGCATCTGGTTCATCTCTGATTGCTCGAATGAAGCGGTTATGTTGGGCGATGATGGGACATTCTGATAAGACATTCTGATAAGACCATACTGCTCATCTTGAATCGAGCCTCGCTTTCTCGGTGTCTCCGCCGCGAGGCCACGCAAAACCTAGCTGGGACGAGCGTCCTCCCGGCGTCTCTCCGTAAGCTTTGGAGGTCCCTCGGAAGTTTCCTTTGGCTCCGATGTCGATCACGGGATCAAACGTCAGCTACTCATCCCGGCAACGCATAGGCGATGACATAGTCTCCTGGGGGCGTTTCCATGAAGTGATGGCCTCCGGCAGTGATGACGAGGTACTCACGCCCCTTGTAACCGTAAATCATTGGATTTGCCTGGCCGCCCGCGGGCAAGACCGCAGTCCATACAGTTTTACCCGAGCGGTTGTCGATCGCCCGGATAAGGCCGTCCGTAGCGGCGGCAATGAAGGTTAGGCCGGACGCCGTGACAACCGATCCGCCATTGTTGGGCGTACCGATAGTGAAGTTGAGCCCGGTTGGTACGCCGAACGGTCCATTGTTTCTCGCCGTGCCGAGCGGACGATCCCAGAGTGTCTTGCCGGTCTTGATGTCGATGGCCCGGATGCCGCCATATGGAGGCTCCTTGCACAGAAGCCCAGTAAATGGCAGCCGCCAGCCAGCGTTGACCTGAACCGCGTACGGTACACCGGTTTGCGGATCGCCAGCACCCTCTGCCTTTGCAGGGGCGTTGGGGTCAAGCTCGTCACGCGGAACCCAACCCTTGGCATCTGCCTCGCTGCGAGGAACGAGGATATTGTAGTTCGGCATATCATTGTAATTAGCGACGATGATGCCGCGAGAAGGATCGATCGCAACGCTACCCCAGTCCGAGCCGCCGTTGTAACCAGGATATTCGATAGAGTGCAGGCTTGCTTCCGGTGGCGTGTACTGTCCCTTGTAGCTTGCTTGGGCAAACTCAGCGCGGCAGACGATCTGGTCAAATGGGGTCATGCCCCACATGTCGGCCGGAGTTAGGTCGGGCTTGCTCAGGTGGTTGAACAGCGAGTAGGGCTGGGTCTTCGAGCGCTGGTCGGGCTCGACGCCACCGCCTGGCACCGGGCGTTCCTCGACGCCAAACAGCGGCTTTCCTGTTCGGCGGTCGAGAATATAAGTCTCGCCCTGTTTTGTCGGGAAGACGATCGCCGGCGTTGCGCCCTGGGGACCGGGGAAGCTGATAAGGCTCGGCTGGGCGCCCGGATCATAGTCCCACACGTCGTTATGCACGTTCTGGAATTTCCAAATCGGCAAACCTGTATCAACGTTGAGTGCGGTAAGTGTCGTGCCATATTCCCGTTCGTCCGGTGAGCGCTGGCTGCTGTAATAATCGCCTGAAGGATTGCCGACGGGGAGGTAGACCATGCCGAGCTTGTCGTCGCCAGTGAAATTCGTCCACACGTCCGGCGAGCCGGAGGTGTATGATTGATCGCCGGTGAGTGGCTTTGATGTGGTGGGATGAGCTGGATCCCAAGCCCACTTCAGTTCGCCCGTCCGGGCGTCGAATGCCTTGATCACTCCCGAGGGACCATATGCCCGCTGGCCGTCGAGGACCTCGTGACCGACAACGATCGTGCCGCGTACAACCACCGGAGCGGAGGTGATGGCGACGTAACCTGGCCAATCAGGACCAATATGGTCTTCAATGCTGACTGCACCCGCGTGACCGAAACCTGAACAGGCTTTGCCCGTGCTCGCATCGACGGCGACGACCCTTCCGTCCAATGTTCCTTCAATTATGCGCTTCGCACAATCACCAACCGGGCTGATAGGTGGCGATGATGGGGTACCCTGGTTGTCGGAATTTGTCCTCTCATCGAAATAGACGAGTCCCCGGCAGGCGGCTGTGTAGGGGATAGCTTTGTCGGGAACATGAGGATCATAGCGCCAGCGTTCTTTTCCGTCGCCAGCATCGAGTGCGATTATCACATTATGAGGAGTGCAGGTGTAAACCGTGTCGCCGATCTTGATCGGCGTGTTCTCAAGACCATAGCCCTTCTTGGGTGTATCGCCGGTCTCGTAAGTCCAGGCGACCTTTAGCTGCGATACATTTTCCGGGGTGATCTCGGAAAGCGGCGAAAAACGCTGTGCGGCGAGGGAACGGCCATATGCGTACCAGTCATCGTCATCCGGTTTGGACACTTGGCCATCGCCGGTATTGGCCGCGTAACTATCTTTTCCAGGGTTTGGCACCTCTCCATCATGGTGATATCCATGCGGCGCAAAGGCCAGCCCCGCGCCTGCGCAGATGATCACGGCCAAGAGTGTGGCCAGGCTATAGGAGATTGTCCTGGAGAAGTTCAGACGCGGCATCAGCAGAGCAAGTACGAAGCCGGCGATCAGGACGACGTCAAAACGCGGGATCCAGCCCCAATAGTCGAGGCCTGATTCAGACGCAGTCCAAATTACGGTGCCAACAAAGACGAGCGCGTAAACATAAACCGCGGACCGCCTTCTGAGTATCCATAATATCCCTGAAAGGAAAAGGCCGATCCCTGCCATTGCGTAGTACCAGTTTCCGCCAACGGAGATCAGCCATGCCCCTTCACCGGCGAGGACGAGGCCGACAAGTGCCAGCAAAGTTCCGAAAAACAGCAGCAGCCAATCGCGCTTCAGGTCCGGCGAGCTATGAGCCATCGTATGGTCCTTCGTACAAAGGCGGGGCGACTTCGACCGTGACAGACGGTGACGAAGAAATATCACTATGTGACATATCGCGACTCCCAACGATGGCAAGTTCACCAGGCCTAAAATGCCGGCCTGGCAACGTTCTCTCGCTTTTTTTGAATTCTGGCTGACTGGACGCCGACAAAACCCTTGAAACGACGAAGTTTGAATTTTATATCATGCCGTGATGTATATTTGGGTGACACTTTCCAGCTCATGCCAATCATGCCGGGTCGAAAAGTGAGCTGCCTTCCTGACGCTGTTTTGGCCGAGAAACTTGGTTTGTCTATGCGGGAGTTCCAGCGCTACCGGGCGCAGGGGCTGGTCTCCGTCAGCATCGAAGACAACCAAGGCAGCTCTCGCGTCACCTGTGGTCTCGGCAACAGAGTGTGGGAGGGGACTGTGGAACGTGGGGTGCTCATCGCCGAGGAGGTTCGCTATTTGAGAGGCGTAAAGGCTCAAAGCGGGTCGCAAGGTTCTGGAGACAACATCAGACACTCGAAAAAAGGAAACAACCGCACATGAATAAGCGAGCTTTCGCCGTCCCTCTCATCTTTCTGGCTAGCGTCACGTCGGCAGCGGCGGCCCCGAGAGTGGCGACCAGCGGAGACTGGGGCGTCTATTCATACCAACGAGACGGGAAGGCAGTATGTTACGCGCTGTCAGTACCCAGGGATGCCGAACCCGCAGGGGTCGATCACGGCAGGAACTACTTTCTGATCGCGCCGGCTCAGGGTGCCGATCGAAAAGAGCCAGAAGTCATCGCTGGATATCCATTGAAGGCCGGATCGATGATCGAGGTATCCATAGGTCAGAAGACGTTCCGCATGTTCACGAAGGACAACACGGGCTGGGTCAACAACACGGTCCCGCGCTCCGGAGCTGATGCAAGCCTTGCGATCGGGGCGAACCATGGTTCTGCAGGCGGTCTCGGCGCGGGGAACCCACACGCGCTATAGCTATTCACTCGACGGAATTTCGAAGGCTTTGGATCGCGTGTCGAACTGCAAGTGATTTTGCTTCGGCGCTACTCGATACCAAAGGCGGCGTCGGCTTCGGGAGTGGCGACCTCATGCCGGCGATGAGCGGCGGTGCGTCCACGTCCTGCGAGCAGCAGATCGAGTTCAGCTTTTGAATTTCCAAAACGCTCGATAAGCCTGCAAGCTTCGTGCCTGCTAACGCCGTACTGGCGGCGCAGGGAAAGGACGTCGTGCTGCATTTCCTGATCACTGTGGGAGGAGCCTGTAGCGTCGAGGTTCTCAATCATGTCAAAGCTGCCTTTACGATCATCCAGACGGCCATCGCGACCATCATCAGGTTTTCTGTCAGTGATATGAAGCCCAGCGGAACGTTGCTGTCACCGCCGACGCAGGCGCATTTGAGCTCGCGCTTTTCGACATAGACCGCCTTGAACACGGACCAGGCGCCGATTGTGCCGATGATCAGGGCAACCGGAGAAGCAATGAGGCCGAGCACTCCTCCCGCAATCATCAGAACGCCGGCGAACGCTTCCGCAAATGGATAAAGATAGGCGTAACGAACCCAACGGCGTGCCAGCAGGTCGTAGCCCAGGAACATGTTCGAGAAGCTTTCGAGATCGCGCAGCTTCAGGATCGCCAGAACGCACATGCTGAGTGCGATGAACCACTCGACCGTTCGGATAGTGGCCGGCGTGCCCGACGCATAGCCGGCAGCCAAAGCCATCAGAGCTGTCATCGCAAAGACGGCAGCAACAGGCGTGTAGGAAACGGCGTTTGGATCCTTGACCGGTTTGCCAAAGAACCGTCTGAGGTCGTCGTTTCCTCCGATGCGCCTGCCGTCGATGAAGGTTTGCGGAGTCGCCTCGACACCGTTGTCTTTCTGAAAGCGGTCTGTCACGTCGCGCGTCGTCAGCCAGTGGTCTTCGACGTCGTATCCCTCACGCGTCAGAAGATCGACGGATTTCAGGCCGAAGGGACAGATATGGTCTTTCATGACCATACGATAGATGATCGCCTTTCTGGGCGCCCTCATCAGCATCACGGCATTCCCGGTTCTGGTGCGGAGGCTCGCCGAAGGTCAGCGTCCTCGTATGCCCATTGGGCAAACTCGGCAAGCCCCTCGGACCTGGTGATCAGAATGCCGAAAACGCGCTGGCTATAGGAGACAACGCCGCGATCGACCAACGTCACTATTCTCTGCCGCGATCCACCGCGCGACACGTAGGCATGATCTCGCTTGATGAGTGAAGCCTGCATCTCCGTACTCCCGTTCTGCAAGGGATAATGGAAACGAGGCGCTGCAGTTCCGTCGCCGTGAAAAATATATCATGGCGTGATGGGTTTGGCTGCTTAGAGATAGAAGAGAATAAAGACCGATCCGCTGGAAATTCCAGCGCACAAGACGGCGGCACCCGCCAGAAAGAGCTTCAAATCCATTTTGTCAGCCTCAATCGACGGACTGGTCGGTCGCGACTTGCGAGACCATATCCGGCAGCTCTCCGGGGATTGCAGCGATAGCGAACATGACGGCCACGTAGGTTGCAAGACTGCTGAAAGGAATGCTGTTTTCGTCACCGCCTCATCCTTTTATATCATGTGGTGACATTCTTTAACCCTTCGCCCATATTGTCAATCCTGAATGCAGGCTGAACAAAAGAAATGGGGAGCGATGACTGTCGAAAAAATTCTGATCGTGGAGGACGACTCCATTCTGGCCGCCGACCTGCGGGAAATCGTGTCAAGTTTTGGTTTCGAGACTTCGGGCATTGCCGACACTTGGGAAACTGCCAAAGCGCTCGCTCCCTTCAGCACGATCGCGCTCGTCGACATTAATTTGCGTGACGGGGCGACCGGGCCGAGGATCGCGCAGTACCTGGCCAGCGAGTTCGGCGTCGCCGTGGTGATGGTAACCGGAAGCCCAGAGGACGTGCGCTCCGGCCTCCTTGACGTCGTTGGCGTGATCTCCAAGCCAGTCCATCCTACGATAATCGGGAAAGTGCTGACCTACCTGCAGGAGGTTCGCAAGGGCGGCCGGGGCATCCCGCCGGGTGGAATGCGTCTTTTCGGCTGAATTCAACAGGGCACGGGGGAATGATGGACGATATACGCGCGGAACTCGGCCATTGGGTGGGCCGAATTGAAACTATTCTCATCGAGAGAGGTGTGCTCGACGAGCAAGGGCATATCGCAACGGGCATCGGCCTCTCTCTCCCAGCGGAAATCGAGGAAACGCTCGACGGGTTCATCGAGAACCCGATCGAACTGATCGGTCTTTTGAAGATTTCCCGTGACGCTCGCGATGGCCGACCGCTCTCGCCGGCTGTCCTCATGGCAGCACACCTCATGGCGCGCGAGGTCCTGCAGGCTCTTCAGGGCGCCGAGTCGAATCCTTAAGAGGTCCGCTGCGACCTCGCATCAGACCGTCATGGCAACGATCCAAACAATAGCCCCTATCCCAAGGACTGTCGCAAGGCCGATAGCGATGTAGTTCGGTTCACCATTCATCATATCATATAGCTAGCCCTGGGAAACCGAAGTCAGAGGGCCGCGAGTGTTTCGAAGCGGTGAATATCCGACTTCCGGTTGCCTTCTAAAAGATCAGACATCCGGTTCTATACGGACGGGAATCGATTTCGAGGCTGGCGTCTTCGACAGTTCATCGTGGTGGTCGATGGCGTTCAGAATGTTGCATTCGGGATAGTAGGAGCAGATCGTGCCCTTCGGCAGCGCATGAGGGGTAACGACAAGCCCTGCAAGCTCTCGTCTGCGGCCATCCTCGAAGTCGCTGACAAGCCTTACCTTTTGTCCCGGCTCAAGTCCGGCCGCCGCGATGTCATCGGCGCACATCAGGACGACGTCGCGCGTGCCCTCGATCCCGCGGAAGCGATCGGAATAGCCGTAGATCGTTGTGTTGAACTGGTCGTTCGACCGCATCGTCAGCAGTCGATAGCGGCCCGGCTTGTCGTCGAAAGACAGCGAGTTCAGTTGGTCGGGGGTTGTGAAAAGGGCTTTCTTCTCCGGCGTCTTCCACACTCGTTCGTGCGCGGCGTTTCCGCGATAGAAGCCGCCGGGAATGTTCAGACGAGCATTGTAATCCGCGAAGTCTTCCGGATAGGTCTTCTCGATGAGGTCGCGCACAAGCGAATAGTCTTCGGTCCACTCGTCCCAAGTTACTTTCGGATTTTGCGGAAGCGTGGCTTTTGCGATGCTCGCGATGATCGCCAACTCGCTTTTGAGATGCTCCGATGCCGGCCTGCGTTTTCCGACCGAACCGTGGATATGCGAGAAGCTGTCTTCGATTGACACGGACTGGTTTCCCGTCGCCTGCTCATCGATCTCGGAGCGGGAGAGGCAGGGCAGGATATAAGCTTGGCGACCGGGAAAGAGATGGCTTCGGTTGAGCTTGGTCGACACCATCACGGTCAATTCCTGGTCGGACCATGCCCGCTCCATCTCCTTCTGATCGGGTACTGCTCGCAGGAGGTTGCCGCCAAGCGAAACGAAGCCCTTTATTGTGCCTTTCATTAGGCCTTTTACGGCATCGACGATATGGGTGCCGTCTTCCGTCGGCGGGTCGAAAGCAAATAACGCCTTGAGCTTATCCATCGGGACGAGTTTGGCTTTCTCGGCGATCCCGACAGTTCGCTGGCCCTGGACGTTCGAATGACCGCGCACTGGACAGACGCCAGCACCGTCGCGTCCAATGTTTCCGCGAAGGAGAAGAAGATTGACGAGCATCGCAATGTTAAGGGCACCCCTGGAATGTTGCGTCAGTCCCATCCCATACACACCGATAACCCGCTCCGCCTTGACGTAGATGTCGCCTGCGTTGCGGATGTCGGCTTCGGCCAGGCCGCTCTCGCGTTCGATGTCTGTCCAAGAGACACGCCGGACACAATCGATGAAGTCTTCGAAGCCTGTCGTGTGCTGCTCGATGAAGGGGACATCGAGGACGCGCTTGACGCCCCGCGCCTTGGCGTCGTCGTCGGCTTCGACCACCACCTTGCAGAGGCCGAGGATTGCCGCAACGTCGCCGCCGCACTGGACCTGCAGGTAGAGGTTCGAAATTAAAGTCTCTTCGCCCGTCAGCATTTGGCGCGGGCTTTGCGGATTGACGAAGCTGACGAGACCTTGCTCGATTACCGGATTGAAGGTGACGATTTTGGCACCGCGCTGCTTCGCCTCCTGCAGGGGATGAAGGAACCGCGGGCTGTTGCTGCCAGGGTTCTGGCCAAAGAAGAATAAGCAATCGGTTTCTTCCAGATCCTTCCACACGACGGTTCCGACCGGCGAGCCGATCACGTTCGTGAGGCCGACCGACGTCGTCTCGTGACACATGTTCGAGCTTTGCGGGAGGTTGTTGTTACCGTAGAGACGCGCCATGAGCGCATAGAGGTAGGAGGCTTCAAGGCCGGCATGACCGGAGGAATAGAAAACGACGTCTTTCGGGGCTAGGCGTTTCAACGAATCGCCGATTGCCGCGAAGGCCTCCTCCCAGCCTACTTCGACGTACCGATCGGTTTGGGCGTCGTAGCGCATGGGATGCGTCAGTCTCCCGGTCATCTCGAGGTCATAGTCCTTCCATTCCCGGAGTTCGCTGACTGTATGATCCTTCCAGAACTCGGGCGTGCATCGCGCCGACGTCGATTCCCACAGCGTCGCCTTGGCGCCGTTCTCGCAGAATTCGAAGGGATGATAGTTCGCCGGTTTGGGCCAGGCGCAGGAAACGCACATGAAGCCTCCCGGCTTGTTCTGGCTCTTTAAGGTCTCCAAAACCGTAGGGTTGGACAGGCTCTCGCCGTAGATGCGTGCGATCGATCTCAGCGAACCCCAACCGCCAGCCGGACCTTCGGACGCGGGGTCTGTCAAATGCTCGTTCATGAAAGCCTCTCCTCGGATACCATAGACAAACGCCCCTGCGCCGTCGCGGTTGCTTGATGAAGAAGTTTTAATGAGCGGGGCTCAAACGATCTTGCGCCGACGGTGTCGGATGAAGCCGATCAATGAAGAAAGGCGGCCCGCCCGAAATCATTTCGGGCGGGCCGCTGGCTAGCCGGACATCTCATCGCATCCGGCCAGTCTCTAGCTGTCCGTGACCGCAGGATCGGTCGCAGTCGGCAGCTCCTTGAGTTTCATGAGCTGATCGGCGCAGGCGTCGGTCGCATTGGCAACGGTGTCGTCGATACCCGCAACTTTCGCCCATCCACCTTCCTTGATGAAGTCGTCGCGTTGCCACGACGATTTAGCCTGCAGAGCTTTGAGATTGTCTGCCGCATCACTCGCTGTGACGAAATTGTGCACGCATACGCCGGCAACCAGTTCGGTCCTTGCGTCCCGCACGGCAATATCTGTCATCACATGCGCACGCCCCGTTGTCGTCCAGCCTCCCCAGGTGAAGCCGAGCAGCATCGTCACTGCCGATGCGGCGACTATTGACCATCCCCACATTGTCTTGGATGGCCGGTAGTTCGACCAGCCCCGCATATCATCCGTCATAGCTGTTCTCCTCCTTTATATCACGTCATGATACAAAACGAGGGCTAGAGATCAATCACGGCGTGATCAAAAAAAGGTGACGTGCCTTCAGGCCAACTCGGTGACCTGGCGCAGGCGAGAGAGTGATTCCGCCAGCAGCGGCTCGTTCTCCAACATGCCCTCGACATGGACGCGGGCGAGAGCTTCCAGCACGTCACGACCTTTTGACGTCATGCCGATCATGACGCTGCGCTTGTCGTCCTCAGCAGGAATTCGTTCAGCTAGCCCCGCAGAACACATGCGATCGACGAGCTGAACGGCGCCGTTGTGGTGCATAAGCATTTGCTCGGCGAGATCACGCAGCCTCACCTGCCGGTCAGGAGATGAGCGCACGACAAGCAGGGCCTGATATTGGGCCGAGGTTACGCCCGCTTCGGCGAGCGCGGCCTCGCTGAACGCTAGGAAGCGTCGCATGGCAAGCCTGAAGCCGGCCAATCCGTCATAGACTTGGTCGCTTAGGGCCGCTGATTTTGAACGGGGCATGAAAAAGACCTTGTATGTGTCATGATATGATATAAATTCGCGTGGCCACGCTTGGGAGAACGGTTCGCGAGCAGATCGAGTTCATGCGGGAGGCGCTGCAAAGCAGCGGCATTTACTTGACGTTCGCGAACCATCATCCCATCAAATTGGCGTGATGACTGTGCCAAATTCGTGACGTCGAAAAATTTTCAGTGCAGGTGGTTCGTTCGACAATGCCCGTGGAAATCAGCCGATATGCGATCCGGTTGGAACATGACAGCACATCGACGGTCTACGATATCTGTACAGGCTGGCCAGCGGAGTATCTCGGCCGATCGCTGGATGGACTTCAAGAAACAGAAGCTCGTCGGTTCTGCATGGTGATCAACGCGATCTATCGTCATCGCATGCGAACTATCGATCACGAGATCGAACAATAGGCGCTTTCCGAAGCGGGCCGTTAACGCTTTCAACAATAGCGAAGGGTCATGCTCTGAAACCCTCAGAAATGATGCTCATCGGGATCGATATCGAGTTTGCGCCGCGCCCGGATGGCCGCGGCGATGAACACCCGTGACAGGCCATGATAGAGCGGTTCGCGGGAGAGAATGCGCGAGGTCACGTAGCCGATCATCGAGACCGCCATGATCGGGATGACGGCCTGGTGGTCGCCGGTCATTTCCAGAATGATGACGAAGGCGGTCATCGGCGCCTGCACGACGCCGGAGAAATAGGCGGCCATGCCGAGGATGGCGGGGAGCGCGATGCTGGTGCCGAGCAGCGAGCCGACAGCGCTGCCGAAACCGGCGCCGACGGCGAGCGATGGCGCGAAGATGCCGCCCGGAATGCCTGAGATCATCGACAGGAAGCTTGCGGCCAGTTTCTCGACGAAGAACAGCAGCGGCAGCGCATGGCCCTCGACTGCGCCGCGCGCCTGCTCGTAACCGGTGCCGAAGGTGGTGCCGCCGGAGAGGATGCCGATCACGGCAATCGCCAGCCCGCAGATCCCGGCGAGTACAAGCATGCGCTTCAGGGGTTGCGGCTGCGTCCAGCGGCGGATCCTCTGGCCGAAATGCAGGGCAAAGCCGCTAAACGCTGCGCCGAGCGCGCCGCCGCCGATACCGCAGACCAGCACGAGGCCCCAGTCGCGCAATTGCGTTGGCGCCGCAGAGGCTTCGCCGAAATAGTTATAGCTGCCGGAAAGCCCCAGCGCCGCAAGACCGGCGAGGATGACCGCGGTCAGCACCAGCCCGTTGGCCCGCGACTCATAGGTGCGGCTCATCTCCTCGATGGCGAAGACGATACCGGCGAGCGGCGTGTTGAAGGCCGCCGCGATGCCTGCAGCCGACCCGGCGAGGATCAGCCCGCGTGCCTGCGCCATGCCGCCAAAGCGGGCGACCGCCAGCATGATCGAGGCACCCACCTGCACCGTCGGCCCTTCGCGGCCGATTGAGGCGCCGGAAAACAGCCCGAGCACCGTCAGCACGATCTTGCCGAAGGCGATCCGGAGCGACAGGAGCCGTGTGCGGTCCTCTTCCTCGCGCAGATGCCGGGCGGCGATCGCCTGCGGAATGCCGCTGCCCTGCGAATTCGGAAACAGCGTCGCCGCCAGATAGGCCGACAGCATGAAGATCGAGGGGGTCAGGGCGAGCGGCAGCAGGAAAGCCCATTCGCCCGAGGATGTCAGGGTGCCGAACGCCTTCTGCGCCAGGTCGGCGAGCTTGGCGAAACCGACGCTGATCACCCCGATCGCCAGGGCGCCGCACCAGAACACCAGCCGCGGCCGCCAGAGCGAAAACGATCCCCAGAAAACACGGGAACGGCGGAGCAGCTTGGAATTGCGATAGGAGGCGGGCATGGGGAACTCGGAAAGAGCGACGCATTCGCAAGATCAGTCAGTTACGTGCGTCTCGGATGGAAATTCCCAATTCGGTTTATAGGGTTCATCCAACATCCAAAACACGAAGCATACGGCGCAAACCAGGACGCTGCCTATCACTGTCGCCAGAACAATCTTGGTGTCTCGCTGCACGTTCGAATTCCTATAAATATCATCACGTGACATATTGTTTGAGGTGCTTTCCGTCAATATCGAAAAAGTGTTTCGTTGGGTCATAGAAGAACGTGTCGCGTTGCCTGATTTCCTTGCAGCCAAGGAGAGCATTGCGTTTGGCAGCCACGGCATTGGCTGGCATACGATAACCGCTGGCTTATAAGAGAGTTCCGCCCGAAATGCTGCGGATATATCAGACCGGCGGGGGTGCAACGGTGTGCCCCACAATCAGCGGCGTCGAGACAAGAACGACGAGAAGAGCGAGACCGAACAGGGCGAGCAGTAACTTGGTTTTGTTGGACATGATCTGAATTATAGCCCGTTCATGGTGGCGGTGTGTTCACGCTTCCGCTATTTATCTCACATGGCGTGTGCTGCGTGCGCCGCGGGCTTCCCGAAATTGACGGAGACTACGATCAACCCTTCAATGGGAGTGCGAACCTATGTCCACGCCAAACTCGACTGGCCGAATCCAATCCACCCTCCGACGGTTCCTCGACAATGAAGCTTCCGGAGGACTTGTTCTGATGGCAGCGGCCGCCCTGGCACTCGCCGTCGCCAACTCGCCTTTTGCTTTCGCCTATTTTGACGCGCTGCATCTCTACATCGGCCCGCTCAGCCTGCTGCACTGGATCAACGACGCCCTGATGGCCGTATTCTTCCTGCTTGTCGGACTTGAGATCAAGCGAGAGATGCTCGATGGGCAGCTATCGACATGGAGCCGCCGCATCCTTCCGGGAGCCGCCGCCGCCGGCGGCATGATCGTGCCAGCGCTTATCTATGTAGGTTTCAATCTCGCAAACCCAGCGAGCCTGCGCGGGTGGGCAATTCCAACGGCCACCGACATCGCCTTTGCACTCGGCGTGCTGTCATTGTTCGGAAAACGGGTTCCAGCCTCCCTCAAGATCTTCCTCGCCGCACTCGCCATCATCGACGATCTGGGCGCTGTCCTTGTCATTGCAATCTTCTACACGAGCGAGCTCAATCTCGCGGCGCTCGGCGGCGCGGCGATCGTCCTCGGCATTCTGGTCGCAGTGAACAGGGCAGGGGTCCGAAAGCTCTCGCCATACCTTTTGCTCGGAGCGGTCCTCTGGCTCTTGGTATTTGCATCCGGCATCCACGCAACGCTCGCGGGGGTAATGCTTGCGATGGTCGTTCCGATCAAAACGACGCCCGGTGCACCCGAGGCACGGGATGACGAGTCGCCGCTGCACCGCTTGGAACATCTGCTTCACAAGCCAGTCGCATTCTTTGTCGTCCCGATCTTCGGCTTTGCGAATGCGGGCGTTTCGTTGGTGGGCACGTCACTGGCGACCTTTGCCGACCCGCATACTCTCGGCGTCGCGACGGGGCTGTTCGCCGGAAAGCTGGTTGGCGTTCTTACCGTAGTCGGGAGCCTGGTGAAGCTCGGGTGGGCGCAGCTTCCCGCTCGGGCAACCTGGACGCAGATGACTGGCGTGGCTGTTCTCTGCGGCATTGGCTTTACTATGAGCCTGTTCATCGGTCTGCTTGCCTTCGACGATCCGGCCATTCAGGACAAGGTTAAGATCGGGATCCTCGCTGGTTCTGCGCTATCCGGCATCGTTGGATCATGTGTGCTTATGGCTGGTGGCAGACGGGTGTTAGCCGCCGAATGAAGGATTGCCATTCGGGTTGCGGGAGCTATCTGCGTCCGTCCGTCTTGCAATGGGGGAATAGCATGAGTTCGCGTCTGATTTGGTCCTTCACGGTTCTGGCGCGGCGTATATGGTTCAGGGCGAGATTGTTTTCGATCGTACGTGAGCGCCCACCGTGAACGGGAGGAACGCCTCCGTGAACTGAATGAGAGGTTGTCGGCGCTGGCTTCGACTGACAGTCTCACGGGACTGACCAACCGTCGCGCTTTCGACAACGCGCTTGCTAAGGCTACTGGTCCCGGACGACGGTTATCGCTTCTGATGATCGACGTTGATCGTTTCAAGGCATATAACGATGGATATGGTCATCTTGAGGGCGACGAATGCTTGCGGCAGGTGGCTGAACGATTGGCGGAGGCATTCGGTCTGGTATATGGCGCCGTCGCCGCTCGGTACGGCGGCGAGGAGTTCACCGTATTGCTGCCGTCGGTCGACCTCGATGAAGCACGATCGCTCGCGCTGATGACGTGCAACAGCGTCCGTGCACTCTCCATCCCACACGCTTTCAGCGAAAAAGGTGTCGTCACCGTGAGCGTGGGGATCGCCGCCACTACCGGTGGATCACCGCGCGAAATTCTAAGAGCAGCCGACGCTGGACTTTATGCCGCCAAGGCTGCTGGTCGCGGTTGCGTGCGTGCGGCATCTGAAGCCGAAGGGCAACGACAGGCATAGATCCGTCGGTGTCAAAAATTCGTACCGGCGGATGGAGCCTGCATTCCTCAGATCCCAGAGCGATGATTATTCGCTGTTTATGCGGGGCCTTCATCGCTACAAGTTGTCATCGGCCCCACCACCGGCGTGTCGAGGCGAGAGCTCCACATCGAATGGACTTCGACGTCACCGACGAGCTCAAGGTTCAGCTCTCCACCCAGTTCTCGCCGATGCGGGACAAGCTCGACGTTCTGAACCGCCGCGAATCGGAATCTTGTTGACTTTCGAAATTTTGTTCATATTTTGTTCACCATGATGAACGCCCTTCGAATATCGCGAATACGTTGATTGTCCTTTCGCCTGCGGGCGAATCGGCACTATCTTTCGTATTCGGGATCATGCGATGAGCCATTCTCATTTCGAAATGCCTCCGGCGTTGTACGACGCCTATGCGGTGGCTACCACCAAACAGTTCTACCCATCGGGCACCGTGCGTTGTTCCGGTGTTCTCATGTTTCGGACGCAGCTTGCGAGGGATCTGGGGTGCCTGCTCGACGTCGACCAGAGCGTCGTCGCATGGACCTGCCTTCCGCGTAGCGTGGACACCGTGGACGGGCCGCACGTCTTCGACTTTCTTGTAACCTACAACGACGGCACCAACGTCTATTTCGATGCGGCGGAGGATGCGGCACACGTTCCCGACGTCACCGAGGCGGCCGCCATCGCGGGTCTGCGTCACTGTTTCGAATTCCGCGAATTCATCGAAGGTGGCTTCCGCCTTCTGAACGCACGCGATCTTCTCCGGTACGCGCGGTGGAGAACGCCGCTCAACGACCGTGTCCGCGTGCTTGCGGTCATCGAGGAGGCGGGATCCCTCCAGATCGGCGAATGCCTTAGTCTGTTCCGCGAAGTGGCGCCCATGACGGGCATCGCCTGGATGGCACTGCACCGGTTGATCGACCTCGATCTCGACGACGCGATGATCGGTCCCGAGACGGTCGTCCGTCGCTTTCAGCGCTGAGGTTCGCTCCATGGCTTTTCCGAACAGACCAAGGCTTCTCGAGCCGAACGTCGAGCGTGTCGTCTATAGCCTCGGGATCCGCAAGGCGCTCGGCGACCTTGGCGACATCGCTTATCTCAGGCGCCCGATCGCGGTGCTTCGTCTTCCCAAAGGGGCGGACGAAAAAGGATATCTGGATGCTGCGGCGATGATGATGCTCGTCGCCGCACCGAAGCAAGAGCAAGCGCGCGTCCTTGCGCCGCGCCGCGATCGACGCGGAGCCTTGAATTTCGACGAGATCATGTTGGAAGTCGCCGAGGAACGGGGCCTCGTCGTTCTCGTGGATGATGCACGCAACATTCCAGGCAGGCTGCGCGCCGCGGCCGACGTGGTCGCGGACATCGCGCCCGTTTCGGCGGTGGATCTGCGGACCGCGGTCGAGCAGGTTCTCGGGCTAAGCCTTACGGACCGTCAGGCGCGGAGACTGCTGACCTTACCTCTGGACGTGATGTTGGCCGCCATGAGACCGGGGCGGAGCGTCAAGGAGATCGTCAATGCAGTGAGGGCGATCGACGTTGTTTCCGAACAATCTGGGCCCGATCAGTCCGGGCCAAGGCTCGAGGCGCTGGGGGGATACGGCGAGGCCAGGCGTTGGGGGCTCGACCTCGCGGAGGACGTCGCCGCATGGCGCGACGGACAGATCGCCTGGACCGAACTCGATGCAGGACTGCTGCTGAGCGGTCCACCGGGCACGGGGAAGACCCTGTATGCGGCGGCGTTGGCGCGCTCCTGCGATCTCTCGTTCGTGCCGACGTCGGTGGCTCAGTGGCAGGCGACCGGTCATCTCGGAGACCTGCTCGCCGCGATGCGGGCGTCGTTCAAGATGGCGACCGAGCGCGCGCCCGCGCTGCTCTTCATCGACGAATTCGACAGCATCGGCGACCGGGCGCGCTTTTCAGCCGACCACGCGAGCTATTCGACGCAGGTGGTTAATGGTCTGCTCGAGTGCATCGACGGCTCCAGCCGGCGAGAGGGCGTGGTGGTGGTCGGCGCGACGAACAACCCCGATGCCATCGATCCGGCCTTCCTCCGACAAGGGCGATTGGGCAGGCACATCCGTATTCCTCTCCCGGCCATGGAGGATCGGGCGACGATCGCCGACACCTATTTGAACGGGGCGTTGTCAGCCAAAGACCTTCGGGAGTTCGCGGCGGCCACCGAGGGAATGTCTGGCGCAGACATCGAGGGAGTGGTTAAGGAGGCGCGACGACGGGCACGCCGAAGCATGGTGCGATTGGACGGCAGGCTGCTACAGGCAAGCCTGCCTCCGGCGCTCCCGCTTGTCGGTCACGAGCGATGGATCGTCAGCGTGCATGAGGCGGGACACGCCGTCGTTGGGCTTGCGCTGGAGCTAGGCGAACTCCAGTCGGTCGGGATCGTCCCCGAGGTTCGTGCGACACAAACCAGTGCGGGAGGAGCGCATTTCCAATCCGTCCCCAAGATCGTGCGTTCGAGGCAGTCGTACCTGGACGAGATCTGCCTGCGGCTAGGCGGCATCGCCGCCGAGCGGGTGTTCACCGGCAGCGTGACCGATGGAGCCGGAGCAGGCGTCGCGAGCGATATCGCGGTCGCGTCCGACATGGCGACGCGGATGGTTTCCGAATTTGGCATGGGAGGCATGCTTCGTCATCTGCACGCCCCCGGCTTCGAAGAGCGCCGGCAGCTTCGGATCCAGCATCGCGAGATCGAGATGGAGGTCGCGTCGCTGCTGTCCGAGCAGCTCGAGCGAGCGGAGGTCATCATTCGCGAACGGATGACGGTGGTGGATGCGGTCGCAAGGCTGATCGTTCAGGAAGGAGCGCTGCCGGGAACGGTCGTTGCGAGGCTGATGTCGGCGGGCGAGGGGGAGGCGAAATGAACAGCACGTGGAAACTGGTCGTGAGGAGCTTCAAGACGCATCCCCCTGCGCAGGCCCGCGCGCGGATTGAGCAGGCGATCCTGGAGGAGGGCGGTGTTCCGCTCAAACTGCGGGAGGCACGCCGTCGGCTGTTCATCCTCACGACACGCGCGACGAGCGGCAAGCCGGTGATCATCGAAGGCGAGGACGGCCTCGCGTGTCTCATTGCGCTCGACGATCTGGTCGAGATCGTAATGGACCCGCCTCCGACGCTCGCAGAAGTGATGCGGAGGGGGCGTTGAGTTCTCGGCTACCTGCCTTGATAGCAAGGTCTCACGTGATCCATTTTTTGGTTCGATCGATCCAAAAAATGGTTGGTATCGAGCGAACTTGGTAGCGGCCGGCCGGCGGGGTAGTCAAACCTTTGTTGATTTGTAAACGCTCAAGCCGATCGGGCGTCGCCGGTGAAGACTGTCGATCTCGGCATTCGGGAGTTATCTGGAGCGATCCGGTCGGATTGCGACAAGGGGATATAACCGGAAGGAATAGCCCCTCCGCAACGGGTGGAGGAGCTTTACGGATTGTTGAAGCAAATCAAAACCCGGCAGCTCCGCGAGCCAACCGATGAACCGTCGAACATTTGTCGATGACCAGCGTTTAAGCCCTACCCACATATTTCCTCTCCCGAGACTTGCAACCCCGGCATCCGTTGGCGGGGTCTTTTTGCGAGCTTGACCCCGTGGAGACAGAGAACTATTTCGCATTGGCCGTGCTTCCCGTGTCCTGAAGGCGGCATCAGGAGGGCTCGACCCGAAAAGAGGTTGAGCCCTTGCTACCCTTAAATAGCCTGGCGAATCCTGCAGTAGCGCTCCGAACGGAAAAGCGGCTACAAAGGATCGCCGATGACCAAGTCTCCCCAAGACGTCACGTCGGCCTGCCGGCCCGGTCACCAGTTTGCCGTTGACCGGGCCGGCTGCGGTCTTGATATTGCTGCTGGCTGCCGATCACGAAAAAATGCAATCGCTAAGTCACGGTTTTCGGTTGCCGAAACCGTTTTTTGTCCTAGGCTTTTTCTCGGCATACGTCAGTTGGAGAAGAAAAATGAACCAGGAAAGAGTTGAGTTTTCCGAGTTTATCCTTTGGGAAGTGCCGGTCTTCATCCGAATTGGCAGCGGCGTAAGGGAAACGATTGACGGGCCCAGAGAAGCGCTTGAGCATCTCCTTAACAGATGGCCTGCCGAGCGCGGGCAACAGTATGAGAGCGCCAAAGCTGCATGCCGGCTTTCTGTCCAACATTACGGCTCTCTTGAAGAAGCTCGTGACAGTTTTTTATCTGCGGCGAGGGAGGCAGGTGTTCTCGCCTGACATGATTGGGGCACCTCCTTTGTGCCTATTGCCATAATCAATGACCAAGCCGCTTCTGTGATTAACCTCGATCGCATCGATGTTCTCGAATATGCAATATATAGGACGTGCGCCTATTCGCATTCCAGGCGCTGCGCGTGCTGTTCAACTTCTGCCGCCTTCTGACCATCGTCGAAGTGTCGACAACCTTTTATGACGTTAGTACCAGTCAGGGATGCTTTGTAATCTCAGCCACCTCGGAGAGGTAGGCTTCCGCTTGATCTCTCAGGTTCTCGAAGTAAGCTCGTGCGGTCTGCGGCGCAGATTGCAGCGCGGGCTCAATGCCCGCATAACCTCGTTCGATGATCATCGCCAAGCCCCATCCGCCGATGCTGATAGGATGAGCGATTTCGCTTTCAAAGGCCGAGATCGTGCCGTCTCGCAGATGGTGAAGGAGCCCATTTATCATCTCCTTATCCCAATAGCGCATATCGGTTTCGGCGTGAGTCTTTTCCTCCTTGTCCATCTCACCGAGCACCACATACGCGATCCGAGCGGTCCGCGCAGCGAGAATCCGATGCTTTCGAAGCTGGATCGCAAAACCAGTTCTCTGGTGGAGATCAGCATCCCGGACCTGTCTGGAGAGGTAGAGTATGGTTGGCACCGCCGCGAGAACGGCCGCCCATCCGCTCGTCGCTGCGATCCATTCCCTGGCACAGGATTCACTAGGGTTGCATAACAGCGTTAGCGTGTCGGCACCCGCGAAGAAGGCCACCGCAATCGCAGCCGCTACGCATAAGAGCGCAGCTATAATCCAGAGTGTTCGCATGTTGTGTCCCTTATTCCCGCAAAATGGAAATTGGGGACATTTGACTAATGATGCAAGCTTTGTAGCGTGATGAAAGCACGGCATTACGGAGCAAATGCAGACACTTGCTCCGAATGCCGGTAAATTTGTAGGTCCGCCGAAGTTGATCGGTCGCGCGACTTGCGCGTCACTCTCGCGATCAGTCGAGCCGCGATGAAACTCACTGCCGGGTCAGCTTCCCCGTTACACGAAAAACAGGACCGCCATGCGCGGAGATCCCGTCGTAAGACAGTGCTGCGTCGCCGGCCTTAGACAGAGTGGAAAGGCTTCGTGCTGCGATCGGTGCGCGTCTGGAGCAGTTGAAGACAAAGCTCGCTGAACGGGCTGCCGCGCCGGTGCCACCACCTCGTCCGTTAGGCCCGAGCTCAACACCTGCGTCCCTGGAACGCAGCGAGGAAAAGCAGCTCGTACTCCCCGTTGAGCCGCCGCAACCCAAGCTGACCGGGCTTCGCCGCCGCGCCGAAGAAAGGCATCGCACGTCTTGGGAGCAAGGTTCGCTTGCGTTACCTCGATCGTGGCCAGGAGACCTATCAGTTCACTATCTGGAAGGATCCGAGCGTTCCCGAAACGGGTCTGGCGAACCAGAACGCACCCTTGGCGAAAGCCGTTCTTGACGCGGAGGTCGGAGACGAACTGGAGATCCTCGGGAGGCTGATCAGAAAAGCTGTAGTAGAAAGCGTAAATTAGATTTCAATCTGGCCGGGCCGGCCGGATTGTACGCCTAAACGCGATCGAAAAGACGCGAAATCTCGGTCTGCTACTTTCTCAAAGCATTCAAGGGTGAGATCGCCCTGTGTGCAATCCTCGCGCTTGATTGGCTCGAATCCAGCATGCACTCGACCATCCCTGTCTAGCCGCCTCATTGTCTTCGGGCGGATGCATGGCACATGTCGGCGACGGTTTGATGAACGCCTTCACTCGCTGCAAGTGGAGATGAGTAGGAGAATGCGACGATCGCGCAAAAGTTCGTGGGTTCTCCTATGCGGCTCTCTCGTTGGCACAACGATCTAGCCGAAGCCTCTCGCCCGTAAAAGTCTTGGACGGCGCGCCCTCGCCAGTCTCTCAACCTTTTTCCTATCTAGGCGATTATTCGGCAGCCTGGCGAAGCGGAAAGTGCTCCGGCGGGTTTACGGGAGCAATGATCTTGAACTCGCCGATCATGTGGTGCTGGTCGGATCCTGCGACGGCGAGCGTCCAAAAGTCTGGGTCTGCACCGAAGATAGTAGAAACCTGCACGATGGTTTTCTGACCCCCTGTGTGCTTGTCGGACATTGCCCAATAAAAAGCGTTCGGAACCAAACTTATCAAGACGCCCACTCCCAACATGACGAGCAGATGATATCAGACCCGTGAGAAAGGACTATCCCCCACTGCGAATGAAATCATGGCCACGCCATCGGCCGCCGAGGGCCTCCCGAGGCTACATCTGAAAAGAGCCGGATTGTTTAAAGCGGCGGTGATGATTAGTCACCGAACCTCCCAGAATCTGATGCGACCGAGATTGTACGGCAAACGTTGGTCCTATTCTCAGGGAAGGGGAGTGATCGAAACTGCTGGCTTGATTGGCAACCGGATCGCGACCTCGTCGTAAACGGGCAGATCGGCATCCGTTTCGATCGTGATCGCTATCGCGAAACCTATATCGTCATCAGAGCCCAGCCCAGTTTCACGCTCACGTTGAACACGGAACTCAATTCGCTCGTTTGCAACGAAGGCAGCGGCCTTCGCGCCCGTGAAAACCCGATGGGCTACCGTTCCCCGTCTAGTGGCATTCACGTCTGGTTGATGTTCGTGCTTGTCCAAGCCAAGTCGTCCGAGATCATCACCATTCAAATCGGTCAGGATAAGCCGCGTCGTCTTATAGCTACGCCGTCCAGGAGCCGTCGGCGAGAACCATACGAGCGTCACCGCTATCGATTTGGGAACAGCCTGCCCTGAAAGCGACGGTGGTAATGGCAAGCTCACGATGGAAGCTGCCATTTTGGGGACATCGCCAACAGCCCAAGCCGTCGCCCTATTCTTTACGCAATAGAGGACGTCCTCATGATCTACCACACCATATCCAAGCAACCTGGTCGCATTCGCACGACGCCGCTGCCAATTGAGGCCAGCACCGAAGGCGGAATCAATGGTTTTGATGGCGTCAGTCCAGCGAGCGCGGTGCACGAGCAAAGCTTTAAGGAGGAGGGCGCGGTGCCGTCCACTGAGACCCAGGAATGCGGATCCATAAGCCGTCTCTAGTACATCGTGAAGTCGATGCGCAGTGCGTGTAGCGATCGCGGCCGCGGTGCTTGTTTGTCCCACAAAGCCAAGTGCGGAAGCAGACGCAACTCTGGAAAAAGGCGGGTATGCGGCCTTCAGGCCGAATGGTTCATTGAACGGTACCGGTCGGACCGAAACGCCAGTTGCGCCGACCGTCGGAAGTACGTGCTCCTGTCCTCCAGCCATAAGGATGTCGGGCTTGATGCTACGTCCATAGCCGAGGCCGGGCGCGGAACTTGGGTTGGGAAGTGAACCAATCTTGTCGTAGGGCAGGATTCCCGATGCACTCTGGGCGGTCTGATCGGCTCGATCGCGGTTGATTGCGCCGATCGTGAGCGCATTAATCGCATCCGCGGGTGCGAGCAACGATCTATCGCGGATGGCTGCGGCAACGCCAGCAAGCACCGCAGCTTCACGCGCCGATGGTGTGGCGGCTAAAAATGCTGGGATGTCTGAGAAACCTGTCAGAGGGAGGTCATCGAGTCCTTCAAGGTCGAGATTGCCTGCACTTACAACAAACAGGATTCCATAACGCCACGAAAGATCGTCGATTGCTCTTGCCCAGCGAGACATGCGACCCGCAAATCGGCGTCGATTGTCACCCAAGGAGACGTTGATGACCAGCACGCTAGGCGCGGTCGCGGGTTCGCCATTCATGCCCGCCTTCATTCTAACCACTGCGTCATAGAAGTCGTCGACCAGCAATCTGTCGCTCGGAAAAACCTCTTCGACGGAACCTGCCGTCCGCGCATACATCACCGGCCGCATGTAAAGAGGACGACTGATTGGTGGGGAGGGCTCGCCGTTCAGATCGCCATGGATGATAAGGGAAGCCATCGCTGTCCCATGAACACGGAATCCTACTGCCAGCTTCTGAAGATCTGTGGGATCGTCATAGTGCACACGGTCCTTCAGGTAGGCGTGCTCCAAAAACGGAACGGCGTCGAACAAGGCCGCAATCGGCTCCCGTCCAGGCAACTCGTCTGGAGCATGGCCAATTTCCCCCTCGGAAACGTCGGATTTCACTGAAATCGACGCCTGCGGTCCGATGGACATGACGTGATCAAGGCCGGCCAAGGATTCGTCCGATCGTTGAATGATCAGCTCTACCTGCTTGGCGGGCAGTTCGACCAACAAAGCGTCGGACGAAAATTCAGGATGGCGACTATGATGCAGTAATGTCCCGCCTGCCAACTTTACCGCGTTAACTACAGAATCCGCAGCGATCTTCGCCTGCGCGGCAGATTCCCTGAAAACAAGCTCCACCTCCACGGCAATCGACCGGGTCGGGGTTTCGTGTACAATTTCTCTAAGAACTTCGGCGTCAGTTTCCGAAACACGATCCTGAGCGCTCCAACGCCGGATTGATTTAAGGCAGGCGAACAGATTTCTTATGGGAGCGCTAAACGAGGATTCATCGCCCGCCATCCATTGGCGCCAGAAACGTTCAATGTCTGCCAAAGCCGACTGACTAGGCAGCATCAGATACAGGAAACTGTCGCCTTCGTCCTCGGCGTCCGTTGAATCACCGAGATCCTCCTCAAGGTCCTCGCCTACCAATTCGAGGCCTGGAATCGCTTTAAGCGCCCTCGCAAGGTTCTGAATTTCACCGCTGACGGTAAATACGAGAAGGGTCTCAGGCAGCAGAGCCGTGGGATCACGTGTGATGAGGCCCGAAGATCCTGAAGAAGCAAGCACCTGTGAAACGCGGTCGAATTGATCTTCAAACCGGCTCTGCTGGCGCGATCGGCTAAACGTCTTGTTTCCCGGAAGTTTTCGTCTTTTTCCGTTCAGTCTTTCGGACAATTTTGGGCGGTCTAGCCTTAGAAGCGGCTTCGTCGGGTCTATGGTCATCCGTTGGCCAATCCAATTCTGGGAAACGCATTTCGATCTCGCGCCTCAAAGACCCATGAACATCGATGTCATCGAGCACGGCTCGTCGACGGACGTCGAGCGTGAAATCCTTCAACTCTGCAAATGACTTGTTAGTAAAGCACTGGCCCAATACCTGGATGAGCCCAAGGCTGGCGTCCAGATCAAGCTGTTTGACAAGGAATCCTATTGTCCGAGAGTAGTTAGGTGGGTCGAGCACCAGCTTGACCTCAAATCGGCGCCAGACTGCGCGGTCCAGCATTTCAGGATGGTTTGTCGCAGCTACCGCCACCACGTGCGACGGAAGAGTGTCGATCTGTGTCAAGAGAGACGCAACCGCGCGCTTCATTTCGCCGGTCTCTTGCTTATCAGCACGTTCCTTGCCGACAGCCTCGAACTCATCGAAAAACAGCACGCAGGGTTGCCTACGCGCCTGCGCGAATAGGCTCTCGATCCGACGGTTTGTCTCTCCAAGAAGGGATCCGACAAGCGATCCGTAGCTGACGACGTACAACGGATACCCAAGATCGTGCGCAACAGCTTCGGCAACGGATGTCTTACCGTTTCCTGGCGGCCCCGAAAGTAAAAGCTTGTGTCTGGGAGAAAGTCCATTCTTAAGAAGCTTACCGCTTTGCTTTTGCTCCGTGAGGAGCGCCAGGAGGCTCGACCTCGATCTGTCGTCGAGATCGAGCCGATCTAGTCCGGCTTTCGCGGGAAGTTCGACGAGTAGCCCCTCAGGCGCATCCCCATTTCCGGTTCGAGTTAGCGTCGGTTCGACTATCTTTTGCCCGTCGATAGCGGTTCGAATTCTATCGGCAGCGCGATTATGTCCAAGTTGGACCTCTTCATTAGCCATGGCTTCAGCCGCAGCCTTGACGCCTTCGATATCCTCTCGAGACGCTGCTCGTATTAGTGTGAGTACAAGATCAAGACGGGGCATTGGCGGCTAAGATTTCGAGTAAGAGTTTTACTTTAACTATATCAGGAGCGTGAAGTAAGCATGCTTGACGACTGACGCCGTTGATGAAATTCATACCCGCGTTAAGGTTGATTCAGCAAGACTCAAATCATGCAATCTGCAATCGTACATTTTGTGCAGTGTGAACCGGACCAGCCACAGACGCACGCAATTGTAATCGGCATCGGGGCATACCCCCACGGGCAGCTTAGTGAGCGGCTGAAAGTTGGCAATTTGGATTCGCCGGTCGCGACGGCCAAGGCGATCGCCGACTGGCTTATCAACGAGCACAATGACCCGGTTTGTCCATTGGGATCGGTTTCGCTGCTGGTATCCACGGAAACTCCGTACATCTACACGAATCCTAAGACAGGGGTCGAGTATGAGGTACCATCAGGTACGACAGACGAAATCATTGATGCGCTCGACAACTGGTCGGCTTCCGCGTCCAGCAGCTTTGAGAATCGCAGCTTCTTCTATTTCTGCGGCCATGGATTGAGATCGGGCTCTTCCGATTGTCTCCTCACGCGATCTTTCGGGGAAAACTCTCGGCGTCATATGGAAGGCGTTATCGATGCCCAGATCGAAAATGCGATGCGTATCCTGGGGCCAGGAGAGCAAATCTACTTCTTCGACACGTGCCGGAACGACGGAACGGCTCTTCTTACCCAGGGATCTCCGCCAACGCAGGCGCTTTCCCCGACCCCCACTTTCGATAGGATCGGTATACCGAGGATCAGCAGACTGTACGCATCCGCCGAAGGGACCAAGGCTTATGGCAAGCCTGGGGGGCTTTCGCTCTTTGCTTCAGAATTCCTCGATGCGGCAAAGAGCGCAGCGGTTAAAAACGTCGACAGTCGAGGAAGAGGTTGGTGGTTTAACACCGGTGAACTTCAGAAACACCTCCTGCGCTTTGTCAATCGCCAGACCTGTCAGAGTTCCGGCGAACCTCTCAACATCAGCTTTATCGGTCCTAAACCACAAAATATTCCAGTTGTACTGTGCTGCGATCCGCGCGAGAGTATTTCTCGGGTGAGTGTGTCGTGCCACAGCGATGGAATCATGATCTACAGCTTCAACGGCAGTGCAAGCCTGTCGGAAGACGTATGGCGTTTGGCCTTGGAGCACCAAATGTACGATTTTTCAGCGGTTCCATGCATCGAGGGGGAATTTGGGCCTTTTCCCACGACGGCAATCCCGATATCTCCCCCGTTCGTTGACGTTGTGATGGACATCGAGGAGAGGACGTTTTTCTGATGGGCGATTTGCGCATCATGTTCATCCACGGGGAAGGGGAGCGCGCTGATCGCGTCTCAGCGCAGATCCGAAAGGTTGCCGAACTCGACGGAGAGCCCTCCGGCGAATGGCGGGACGAGTTCCGTCTCCGGATGGGCGATTTTAAGCAACTCCATCTCGGCGCTGGGCATTATGTCGTCGATGCTATGTGGCGAAACGGCAAATCTACTTCGTACCGCTGCGTAGTTCAATCCGATCGGGATACGCAACTCAACTTACGCGCCCCAAGTTTGAGAAGGGAATCCACGACATCCGATCGGGATTTTTCTCGTCCATCAGCCGGAGGGATGACTCGTAGAGCCACGGCGTCGGCGTACGTTAAGACGTACGACGTCTTCGCTGCAGACGATGCGGCGGACACATGGAGTTTTGTCACAGACCAAGAGCGCATTGCGGGACAGACGACATTGTCGTCGCAAACGCCGCCTTTGGAGCGTTCGAAAGACCTTCGACTTGAGAACATTTTCTCGGCAGAGAGGCATTGGATAAAGTACTGGACCGATGACGGCTGGACGGTCTCAAGTCTCCCGTTCGATCCTGGAATAGCCGACGAGACATGTATTCTGAGATCTGCGCCTGCAGGAGTGCCCTTTGTTATCATGGCAGACCCAGATGCTGCAGTGATGGCCGATTTGCTTCCAGCAGGAAACTCCGACGCCATGCGTAGATACGCGGCTGCGACGTTCGATGAGCTTTCCGAGGCCGATAGGCTTCAACTGGCGAGAACTAGACCCTTAGAAGTCTGTGCCTTTGCTTACGCAGAACATGAAAATTTTCACCAAGAAAAATGGGTTACCATGCTGGGTAACATGCCCAGTCACCAAAAATGGCTGTCGGATATCTCTGTGATCCTTGGATGGCGTCGGCTCATGGTCGCGCGAAACCGCGAAGAATGGTCATATGCATGTCAAACGCTAATTTCGGCCGTTGAAGTCGGCGTTCCGTATTATTCCATGGGAGTGAAGCTGTTGTCCGATGCCTTTGCGATGCTCGCCGGAATGGAAGGCGACAACTACAGCAACTACGCGGAAAAGACGCGTTCCGTAGCGGCGCGTGCGGTCCCTACCGAGGCTTTCACCACGGTTCGTACATGACGGGTCAAGTCGTACTTCACTTGCTTCCTGCTGAAGACGGTGATTGTCTATTAGTCGAAGCCAAATCCGATGGTGACGAGGTTGCCATCATCCTCATCGATGGTGGGCGTGGAAGAACCTATTCCAACTGGAAACCCTACCTCGACAAGGTCCTAGGTCCTCGGAGGACGATCGACCTCTTAGTTGTGACCCATATCGACGAAGACCACATTGACGGGGTACTGAAATTTCTGGGCGATGAGGCGCGAGATATCGCGGTCAGCGAAGTTTGGTTCAATGGCCATCTTCAAGTTTCGCGCTCACTATCGAAGCAGGAATTGGAGGCCTATAGCGTTTCCCAAGCCGACGATCTATCCGAGGCACTTTCCAAATCACGTATACCTTGGAATTCGCAATTCGGAGGCGGGCCGATCCACCGAGAGGCTTTGAACGGTGGCACCGTCGCTATTGGACCGTTCACGCTGAGCTTACTGACGCCAAGTCGCAGGAAACTGAGTGCGCTAGCTGGCGTTTGGCCCGCCGTGCTGCAAGAGCTGAAAGCTGACAACAGCGATGACGACCCAGAAGGGTTGGAGGGGTTTGGGGTCGGTCTGGACATTGATGAACTCGCTGCAAGTCCGGACAGCAACGATACCTCGCGGCCAAATGGGAGCAGTATCGGCTTTCTACTCGAAGCATTCGGAAGAAAACTACTTCTTGTTGGCGACTGCCATCCCAACGATCTCTGGGACGGGCTCATTCAGATTGGGGCTAAGGTGACCGCTCCACTCAGCGTCGACATTATGAAGGTATCGCATCACGGCGCGGCAAAGAACACCACCCGCAAGCTACTTTCCTTGGTAAGAGCCGAAGCCTACGGATTTTCCACCGATGGCAGTGCGCACCCGCATCCCGACGCTACCGTGGTGGCCAAGATAATCAAGTCGTCAGCGTCACCGAAACTTTTGGCGTTTAACTATAGGACGGACCTCAGCAAAGTATGGGACGATCCGGAACTGAAGGAATGTCGGAAGTTTGAAACCAGGTTCCCGGATGAGGACGCTCCTGGCTATCTCAAACTTGTGCTGCCTCCGCGCGAGACATAGAGGCTCGCGTGCTGGGTAAGATCCGAGGCAGACAGCCGTAATGCAGCTCTCATAGCCCTCCGATCGTCATTTTCCCAGCCCAAGGACGCCCCGTCGAAAGTTTAGGGAAAACACACAACCTGATAGCGAAGCGCTTGAGTGGAATCACGTGGTTGGTTATGAAATTCTACATATCCAAGTAAAGATGAAGAACATGACGCAGCACTATTCGAGCGTAGCAGAATTCTCAAGATTTCTTTCAAGCAAGAAGAAAATATGGAGACGAAATGTCCATGCGAATTCTGTGGGATCAAAGCGTCATTATCGCGATCTCATCCGCCGGCAGGTAAGAGCTTTCAGATCGATTTTCGGCTCGGCCGAAGTACCGAAGGCTGCCCATGCAGCTTCTGCTGGCCTGTGGACCAGCATTCCTTTCGACCAGATGCACATTATCCTTCCCGCGGAGCAGCACCGGCGGAGTGAACGAGAGAGGGAAACCGACCGCGACGCACGTAGAACACTACGGCGTGCAGTCCGTACAACGCTTGTCGGAGATCGAGGCAGTCTCGAATTGGTGAGCGCTAAGAACGTTGACGCGGGTAGGAATTCGCTCGTCGCCCGCTCCGCACGGAGCGGGAATGGTTCAATTCGGGGCCTGTACTTCGAACGACTTGGCGTGGCCGTCGTGCCGCCCTTGACGAGCGAACAGGTCCAGGAACTCGAGGGGGAGGGGCTAGTTGTCATGAAAAACGAGCCCGTTGTTCTCGACCGTCCGACGCCCGAAGCCGGCAGCCAATCGGCGGCTTACAGTACTTGGCATCTCTCGGCTGTCGGTATCGACGCCACAAAGCCCCGCCGTTTCACAGGCAAGGGGGTGACGATTGGTGTGCTTGATACAGGTATCGACCAAAGCCATCCGGAATTCGAAGATAAGAATGTCGATTTCTGCGAGTTCGATCAGAACGGACTTCCCAAGACAACCGCGGCCATTGACTATGACGTCCATGGGACCCATGTCTCCGCACTAAGTGCTGGACGAAATGTTGGCGTCGCGCCCGAAGCGTCGCTTGCAGTTGCGGCTGTGATGACGGAGATGCAGGACGGAAAGATGATCGGCTATGACGCTCAAATCTTGGGCGGACTTAACTGGCTCGCGTCCAAGGCTGGAAGAGATGGCATCGGCGTGGACATTATCAACGCTTCGCTCGGTAGCAGCGGTGCGGAAAAGCGCTATTTTGGCGCCTTCCTGCCCCATCACGCAGACGGCCGGCTCATTGTCGCGTCCATTGGGAACGAGGGCGACGAGGGTGCCGGCACTCACTTAGACCCCGCACGCTACGACTTCGTTATCGGCGTCGGAGCATGCGACCGAAACAACAACATGGCGACTTTCAGTGCGTGGGGCAGAACCTATCCGCAGAACGGTGACGATCATAAGCCGGATCTCGTGGCACCCGGTGTAGCAGTCGAAAGCGCGCTTCCGCAGGGAAGATATGGCTGCATGGACGGAACGTCGATGGCCAGCCCAATAGTCGCCGGTGCTGCGGCTTTGTTGATCGAGCACAATGAGTCTCTGCGAGGGGACTCCATAGGGCTTAAGCAACGCATCTTAGAGTTAACTTGTGCTTTACCAACGACCGCTCATAATAGAAACGCAAAGCGATTTGGTAGAGGTCGACTTGACCTTTCGCTAATGTAGCGGCCTCGCAACAAGGGCTTCAGTATGCTGGACAAGGAAATGAAGCGCCTAATCGACCAATCAGATCCGTTCAGGAATTTGGTAGTCGTTGTCATGCTTGATGCAACCAGAGATATTTACGAAGTAGCGAAAATTTCCGATCGGGCTGCACGGAGCCGCGCACTAGAGCAGGCGGTTTGGAAGCTAAAACGGCCGGTTTTGGAGATGATAAAGCGCTACAGGCACGTCGGCCTCATCGTCGTCAACGAGCTTGACAATTCTCCATCGTTGGTTGTTGCCGGGCCAGCACGGGCATGGCAGGTACTTATGGAAGAAAACGCAGATCTAGCGAACGACCCGAGGGTCGAGTTGGTGCCCAATCAGGCGAACTGGCACCTCGCTCAATAAACTTGCCCAAGGTGGACGATATGGGCCGTCCCCGCTCGAACTCTTCAAACATCACATAGGCGATCGGGTTGACGCTCGTCGATATGAAAATCTCCCTGCGGGGGGCAGCACGGGACAAGCAGCCGCCATCGGACTGCGGACTGCGGACTGCGTTCGAGGCGCTACTGGGTACTTTATTCGAGGCAAGGATCTCATTGGCCGGCGGGAAAATATCTTCGTTATCTGCGTGTGCGAGATTTCCATTCACCGACACGAAAGCCAACATAGGTGCCTACCACCGCGCCAAAAAACCAGCCCCAAACCGCGAACCCTCCACCACTGCGAGCAACGCCAAAATTTCCAATGAAAAAGAGTCCTAGGCACACTCCGGCAACGGCACCCGCAAAGGCCCAAGCGAGGCGGGGCCATCTATCAAAAAGCTCTTTCACTACCTTCCCACCCTCCGGTTGAAGTTCTGAACAGCGGTATTGAATTCTTCAGTGGCGCGCTCGTTCTCATCGAAAAGGCAGTCAGTGAATTTGGCTACCTTATTGCGGTAATCTTCCATTTCTGACCTGCACCTGTTGAACGAAAGTTCGTCAAATTGGCCGAACATGGTCGCGCAAAACGGCGGCTCCGGCCGCTCAATGGTGCGTTTGTCGATGCTGAAGCTTTTCCTGAAGTCACGGCATTTTGAATCCATGAAGTCAGCGGCCTGCGATTGCACTCCGATCGCAAACAATATGCATGCAGTCATTGTGGTTCGTCCGAGTGTGAGTCGAATAGCTCTCATGATTCCCCCTGGGCAGGGAGAAAACGACGAATGTCCGCGAACTGCAAGATCACAGGCTGCTTACAGCGATCTTTGGGAATTTATTTAGGAAGCGCCACAAGCGCATCCGTCGGACTGGACTGCGAAATCTGCGATGACTCAGACGTGGGAGTTGAAGATCGATCCAAAAGAGGCGGCAGCAGTAGTCGCGCTTCGGGCGTATGACGGCAACGGTTTAACCGTGGCGCGAGATTTATGCCCCCGATTTACTCAAGGATGACATTCGCTTCCGAAACTCACGGATTAGGCTGAATGGCAGTATCCTCGGGTTGCTGCAAATGACGGGAAAACGACTGACGACAACATGCTCGATCTCGCCGGAAAGTGCATGCCCGGCCAGCACATGCTCTCGACGTCTGTCCTTATCGAGGGCGCGTTCGTAAGCGCGGACGAGGCGGTGGTTGTATCGGGCAAATCGCTCGGGGCTTGCCTCAAGATAACCGAGATCCAGAAAGTTATTTTTGCACTGGATGTTCCAGACGACGCCGTCTTCTAGCGCGATGACGTCGAATTCGTGGCGACCAATACGCTTGATATCCTTTATCTCGAATCCTTGCGCCAGCAGCTCATTTGCCACGGCTTTCTCGAAAATAAAGCCTGATCTGATTTGAAACCGCTTGATCTTGTCCAGGGTTCTTGCACGCCAGTAATAGGCGAAACGACTAAGAAGCGTGACGGTAGAATGAAACACGCCGTCGACCTGAACGAGCGGCGCGTAGGTTTCGGCACTCTCCGAATAGCTGATACCTTGGAACACCAAGGCGTCCTGAAGGTCAGCACTGATTTCCATCCGTTTGAGGAGCTTTATCATGTCCCTTTCGGGTATCTTCACCCAAAAATCTCGGTCCACAAAGTTACGCGAGATATTGCGTATCAATGCCGCGGCTCGTCCGAACTTCGTATTGGATAGGTCGAATTCCGAGTAGGCGGCTTCCAGCAGAAGCAGATCGTTACGAAGCTCGGCCGCTGAGAAAAGGCGATCAGGCCTAAGTTTTTCCGCTCTGCCAAGCATCGAGCGACCCTTCTCGTCGAGTTCCATCTCGGTGATCCTGGACCGCTCAGGCTCCAGAAAGAGGCCGTCCAGACTCGCAAATTCGACTGCGCGTCCGTCGCCGATATCAAGCTTGTCGGTCGACGCACGGATCAGCAACGCATTGCGTGAAGATGTGAGGGGGATGGCGTGGAACTCGATGATCGGGAAGAATACGACGACGGGGTCCACGGTGCCCACCACGATGTCCCCGGTGCAGGCGTCAGGAAGACGGTGAAGGAGCGCCACGCAGGCGCGACGTCTTGACTGAAGGTAACCGATCAGCGTTCCCAACGTCGTGAAGGACGAGGCCAGCAGCGGCTGCCCATTCTGCCGGAGGGATATCCCCAAGGCATTAAACTGCATCATCAGGCTGGTAAAGCGGGCGACGTATTTGTCGTCGAACCTTTTAGCGAGACCGAGCCGTACTCTTTGAAATTGAGATGCAGACAGGGTGAGCTGAAGAACCGGAAGCCCGAAAAGCGCGGCAGCGAAATCCTTCTCCCATTCAACAGTCAGGAGATTTACTGTCTCTTCGATCGCCCTGATCGTATCGAGCCACGCGAATGTCGCTGTCGCCCTGTCGAACTTGGATAGCGTCTCTGATATGATCTGTTCTTCGCGAGCAATGCGAGCGTTCAATGCATCCGTGGGTGAATCGGGGCCTAGAATTTCCAAGTTGCGCCTCTCTCTGTTTGGCCAACAGATCTCATTGTCCATAGAGTCGAGATGCGATCCATACAAAAAATATCCGATCCACGTGACCGAAAAGATGCTTCCAAATTGACTGAGGAAACATCGACAAACCTCTACGTTTTCTGTCAAATGACGTTTTTCGTTCTTGACTTGTTCCTTAGGTTATCTCCAAATCCGCGGTGCAAAATCTACGGAGCCACCGAATGAGCAATTTGGAGTTACGCGAGTTTCATTCTTTTCTTGAAGCGCTGATCGAAGAGTCATCGCGAGAGCAACGTTTCTCGATCGAACAGGTCATAGGGAGCATACTTTCCAAGCATCCTCAACGACTGGAGAAGATAAAGGATGAGGTGGTTGTGCTCGGTCTTCGAGCGCTCATCAGAAACAACTGCCGTGCAAAAGGGAGTTCGACCAACAATGGGCCGGACATGTTCGGGCACTACCATGTCGGAAAGTGCGTTTCGGTTCCCTACAAGAATGAGAAGGGCAAGCTGCGGTGGGGTAAGAAGCGCCGCACCGAGCTTTCGTTCGACGACCTCGACGAGATCATTGCGCGGTGGGACGACAGTCCTTCTAAGCAGTCGCGCGATCGGAAGGATTTCGACGAAATAGCACGCCGGTCGGCTCCTTATCGTGCCGTCGCTAGAACGATCGGCGAAGCCTTGGAAATGGCTGAACGGGATGGGATTTAAGCAGTATTTAATGTCTGGAAAGTCGTCTGGAAGCGAAGGGGTAAATGGCGTCTGACCAGGTTTCCGGGCGGGAGTAGCCGGTAGACCTCAAAGGAAATTGGTCAAAGATTGCGAGAGCGAAGGGGCTCTCGCGATTCCTCTGAGCGGAAGTCTTCTGGTCGTCGACCTCAATCCTTCCCGCTTCGATATCGAAGTCCGGATGAAGGATTGGACAGCGCCGTTCTCTAAATCGTCACCGCGTTGACGGATGATCGCGTTGCTGAACATTAATACCTTAGGCAGAGCGCTCCGCATCCCTGAGGTCGCGTTAAGGATGCGGTTGAGGTTTTTCTTCTCGATCGTATCGGTGAGCGGGGACAGCGCCGAATCTCGTTCGATCAGCCTGCTCGGATGAGATCGATCCAGTTCTCGAAAAGCCGAGGAATGGGGCGAAAAGCCGCGAAAGCTAGGCCGTCATTGCCGCCGTGATCGCCAAAGGAGCGGGCTCTTCCCGAGGCTTGCCACTGGGAGCGAAGGTCGAGCAAAAACCAAAGAAAGCCTTCCGACCAATTTTGGATTGAGATGTTCGCTAACGGCAAGGTCACCGGTGCACTTGCTTGGCAATTCCTGGCCTCCTATCAGGTTCACCGAGCCAAGTGGCTCCGCGAAAAGGCTGCGGGTGCGATCAACGAGATTCAGGCGAAGACCGATTGGTCAGCGATCGACGCAGTCAAAATTCAAAGCGATCGATCCCGGCGAGAAACGTTTCCGTCCGACGGTGACAGGCCGGAGGGGGGCGCTGTCACCTCGAAACGCGCGGCTGCCGCTCTTCATGCTAACGACTTCTGCGGCCAGTGGCACGCCGGCCATCATCGAAGCGGAAGGTGGGCTGGTCTGCTTAATTGCGATCGACGACTTGGTGGAGATCGTGATGGAGAGCGGACCCTCTCTCGCGGAAGTGATGGACAAAGCCAGAGTGCGCTGAACAGGCCGAAAGTTGCGCGGCCCGCCGAGTCAGAACCAACGTCTCTCGAATTGAGTCATTCCTGGCTCTTGCTCGAGAAACGCAAACGGCATCGCGCGACAATTTCCATCCGGCCCCTTCACGCCTGTGCCAATTGCTCGTCCAGCCAGTCCAACGCCCGTCTGTTGAGAAGGGAACGATTGCCCTTGTCGAAATGGCCGGCAGTCCCTTCTGCCGCGGTGAACCGAAGCAGGGTTTTCCGGCAACGCAGAGCGTCAAACATGAATTCGCTGGCCAGGTTATCGTTCTCCGCGCGCCTTTTTAAGGCGTCGGATGAGCCCCGCCCTGCCGTCCAAGGTGATTAGTTCGGCGGTGCCGAGGAAATTGCGAAAGCTATCGACGCTGTGACCCAGAACCCGCGTTTGACGACCTTTCAGTTCAGCGAGGGGTTGTCGCGAACGAATGACCCGGCCATGTCTATGGTTGAATGGCCAGTTTGCAGAGATCGCTGGCGTCCTCGTCCGAAAGATTTAAGATCCGCTTGAACGCGCTCCGAAAGCCGCTTGCGATGCTCCATGTGCCGGGATTGTCTTGAAAGCCCGGAAGCGCAGTCAGCTTAGAGAGCCGAAGACGGCCAGATCGCCCCTACTACGCAATTACACCCGAAATGGCCCACCGTGCCTGTTGGCGGGTGCCACTATCCGAGAAGGGGTAAATTGCCGAGTACCCGCAGCTCCGCCAATACCAGATGGCCGCAAGGGGGAAGACTTCGTTAGTCATCCCGCTGGCGCATTCTCCGATACCGTCAACTTAGCGAGGTGCTGATCGAGCCGGACTTTAGGTCCGGTCTTCGTCAAACTGTTCGGCACCCTCGATGGGCACCAGCCATTTCTCCCGCCGCTTTACCCAAAGTTCGTACGTCGGAGCGAGTGGGGTGGGTGCCTCGGCAAGGATCCCTAGCTTGATCTCAGCCTCGTCCGCGTTCGCCGAGAACATTCTCGAACCGCAGATCGAACAGAACCTCCGCCCCTCGAATTCCTTTGTCTCACCTTTGAACTCGAACTGGGGTGCCGGCCAGACTGCAAAAAACGTAAATGCAGATCCGCTCTCTTTTCGGCAATCGGTACAGTGACAAATACCAATCCTGACCGGGGAGCCGCGCACGGCAATCCTCACGCTGCCGCACTTGCAAGAACCAGTCAGCGTCGTCATCTTATGGCCCTCGCACCGTCTTCAACGACTTCCGTGTCCGGTCTGTCTCCGCCGTCGACGTGTTCGCTCTGCCAGCGACCGTCAGGGAGCTGATACGATATCTCGGCATTGCTGCCCTCGAAATGTTGTCGCTGGGCCGCGGACTTTGCCGCCGACAACGCCGCATCGTGGTCGGCGAAAGTCTCCGACCACACGTCGCCAAGCCTGTAGCCGTAACCTCCATCGTGCTCGCCGACATGATAGCTAAGTCTCGTCATCGCGTTTCCTCCGTTGGACCAAAGTACCTAGGGCGAGGCTATGCTCGTTCCAGCTAGGCCCGATTAAGAAGCGCCAGCAGAGTGACCGGATGATTGCTTCGTGAAACGGACATTCGTCACAAACGATCTGGACTCGGCTGCAATGAACCAGACTTGGAATGAGCTGTTGTCTCAGACCAACATCCGCGCCTTCATCGCCGACAGTATGGGCGGCCATGAAGCAGGTGAATGCGCGAGTGAATTAGCCGTTGTCGGCGTTAGCGCGGATATTGATAGGTTCATATTTGTGGCCGGCGGTGTCGGGATATGGCGTTCAGGAGGGCGCGCCCTAAAGACATTCAGTCCGCAGGTTCAAACCTAACGCGAAAAATTTGAAAGACTTGCGCTCGTAGGTGCAAACCTTCGCGGGCTTACTATCCGCCTCATAGAGTCGTCCTTGCGGTGGCATGAAAAGCTCTTGGTAAATAACTATTTAGATACAAAAATTAGTGTTTTAAAACATATGTTTATGTAGAAATATGTGCTCGCGCGGCAGGATTCTTGCCTTGACAGTTTTGCGCTTTCGCTGTCTGTTCATCGGCGGTATAGACCCGGCTCCGCGCTGGGCATGAGGAGCTTTCAGGAGGACTTGTTGTTATGCTGAGATTTGCCGTCGTCGGGATCGATCATGGGCACACATTCGACCATGTGAAGGGGTTGCTTGCCGCAGGTGCCGAGTTCGTTGGCTACTGCCCGCAAACCTCAGTACCGGCACTCCTGGAGACCTTCCAGAAGACCTATCCCGAGGCGCCGCAGATCGACCGGGAGGCGATCTTTGCCGATCCATCGATCGACGTGATCTGCATCGCTGCCATCCCACGCGACCGCGCAGGCCTTGCCGTCCGCGCAATGCGGGCCGGCAAGGATGTCATGACCGACAAGCCGGGCGTAACCACCGCTGCGCAGCTGGAGGACGTCAAGCGCGCGGTGGCTGAGACTGGCCGCATCTTTTCGATCTGCTTTTCGGAGCGCCATTGTGTGCGCTCGGCGGTCAAGGCCGGCAAGCTCGTAAGGCAGGGCGCGATCGGCACCGTCATCCAGACGCTGGGCATGGGGCCGCACCGTCTGCAGCTTCCGACCCGGCCAAGATGGTTCTTCGATCCAGAGCAGTTCGGCGGGATCATCGTTGATATCGCCTCGCATCAGATCGACCAGTTCCTTTTTTATACAGGCTCGACAACGGGCGAGGTTGTCGCCAGCACGATCGGCAACTTTGGAATGCCCCAGGAACCCGCATTCCAGGATTTCGGAGAAGTCCTGCTGCGCTCGGACAAGGCCTCCGGCTACGTCCGCGTCGACTGGTTCACGCCCGAGGCGCTGCCGACATGGGGCGATGGCCGCCTGACCATCCTCGGCACCGAGGGTTACATCGAGTTGCGCAAGTACATCGACATTGCCGGTCGACCGGGCAAGGATCACCTGTTCATGGTCAACGGCACGGAGATGTCCCACATCGACTGCAGCGACGAGCGTCTCGACTATTTCGACGCTTTCGTTGCCGATGTGACGAACCGCACCGAAACGGCGATGCCGCAGGCGCATGTCTATGAAGTCTGCCGCCTGTCGCTTGAAGCGCAATCGAAAGCTGCCCGTCTGGGGCATCGCTGAGGAGGCGATCATGTCGAAGAAATTTCGCGTCGGCGTGATCGGCGCAGGTATTGCCTCGCGCCACCTCACAGGATTCGCCTGGAACAAGGAACTGTTCGACGTTCAGGTGTTGTGTTCGCTGGACGAGGACCGCGGCAGAGCGCTCTGCACTGAATTTGCCATTCCTGAATACACCCAGGACGCTGAGGCGATGATCGCGCGTGCAGATCTCGACATTATCGACATCTGCACCCCGCCGAATTCGCATTTCGAACTAAGCCGCAGGGCGATCGAGGCGGGCAAGCACGTGATCTGCGAAAAGCCGTTGTTCGGCTCGATCGCCGAGATCGATGAAATGGCCCGTATCGTGGCGCGTGCCGAAGGGCCGCAGATCATGCCGATCTTTCAGTATCGCTATGGTTCCGGCTTGCAGAAGCTGAAGATGCTGATCGATCTTGGCCTCACAGGCGCACCTTTCCTAACCACGATCGAGACGCATTGGTGGCGCGGTCCGGACTATTACGCGGTCCCGTGGCGCGGGAAATGGGCAACCGAGCTCGGAGGCGGGCTGCTAGGTCACGCGATTCACGCGCACGACATGCTGAATTACGTGCATGGCCCCTGTGCCGAAATCTTCTCCTACGGGACAACCCTGGTGAACCCGATCGAGGTTGAAGATACCGCCGCCTTGTCCGTCAGGATGCGGAATGGCTCGTTGGCGTCACTGTCGATGACCCTCGGTTCACGCAAGGAAATCTCCCGCCTCAGGTTCTGTTTTGCAGACCTCGTGGCCGAAAGCATCCTGGAGCCCTACACGATGGGCCGCGATCCGTGGACTTTCGTCGCCGGCGACGACGCGCATCAACGCCGCGTTGACGACGCTCTCGCCGCTTACGAGCACAAGGAAGATGGCTATACCCGCCAGTTCGAGCTGTTTCACGCGTCGCTCGTGCGGGGCGAGAATCCGCCTGTCACTCTGGCAGATGCACGCAACTCGCTGGAACTCGTGACTGCCGCCTATTATTCGCAGCGCACCGGGCAGCCGACCGCGCTGCCGATTCTATCCGAACATCCGCTTTATCATTCGTGGCTGCCCGGCTAGGCAGCCCCGCGGCTGGAGAAAATCCGCTGTCAACAACATCAGATGAGAAACCCGTCCGCAAAGTAACGACTTCCTAAGCTCGATTTGCCAGCCTCTTCTGAGCTATTTCAGTTCTGCGTTTTGCCGGAGTTTTTCATGCTGCGTGATAAGGACGTTTGGATCAATGAGCGGGCCTATGCGATCTGGGAGGAGCAGGGGCGACCGGATGGACGAAGTGCCGAGCACTGGCAGCAGGCAGCGAACGAATACCGGTTGCTCGAGTTGACAAAGGCATCGACTGACGGAAGCGACTTGATCGAATGCCTCAAAGCCATGGGCCGGCTGATGCGAAGCGCAGACACCCCGGTCGAGCTGCCACAGCGGTTCCGTCGCGCCAAAGCGAGCTAAACCAAAGTTTCGTCTCTTTGACCACTCTGATAGGCCGTCAGGCACATTTGGCATGGCGCGAGTTTGTTGATATATCACCCGCGCAAAATCCGATCGCTATTCCCGCAGCAAGCGCAAAAAATTTCGAAAGAACACTAAAACACTAGACAAAGCCGGACTGCCTTTTCTAAGGGCTGCCGGATAGTTTGCGTTCAACCAACAGAGCAGTCCAATGAGCAACATTCCCCAGATCGATTACGACACCGCTTCCGAGGAAATTCGTTCCGCTCATGATGAGGAAGTGCGGGTGCGCGGGCGCATGACCAATATGAAGCGTACGCTCCTGCATTCGCCGGTCGCGCATCGGATCTATGCCGAATGGTTCACGCTGCGCAGCGAGCTTTCCGTCATTCCCGACCGGCCGATCTGGATTTTCTCGCACGCGATCTCGAAGGCATCGAAATCGAAGATCGCGATAACCTTTTTCCGCCGCGCCCTGATCAATGCGGGTTTCAACCCCGATGCGCTTGAGCTCTCAGACGAAGAGACGTTGCTCGCCGCTTTCGGCGAGGCGATCGTTGCCGACTCGAACGCCGTACCTGCCGAAATATGGGCGAAGCTGAAGCAGCGCTATGATGCGAAGACGCTGGTAGACCTCGTTGCCTTCGCCGGCATCATGATCGCGACGGCCATCTTCAACAACGTTGTCGACGTCGATTTCGACCCGGAACTGGAAGCCTTCGCAGAGACTTCACGCTGATTGCAGATACAACAAAACATCACTTAAGGGAGTTCAAAATGTCTACCTCGACCCGCTATTCGCGCCGCCTTCTCGGCAGCGTATTCGGCCTGGCGCTTGCGCTGGGAGCGGCTGCCGCTCACGCCGAGACGCCGAACAATGTGCTCGTGGTCGCGCAGTCGATCGACGATGCAGTCAGCTTCGACCCGGCGGAAGGCTTCGAACTGACGACCGTACAGTCGTTCAACAACATCTATCAGCGTCTCGTCCAATCCAATCGCGAGGATGGAACCAAGATCGAGCCGGCACTGGCCGCCTCCTGGGAATCCGGCAGTGACGGCAAGAGCCTGACTTTTGCGCTGGCAGACGCCAAGTTCGCGTCGGGCAACCCGGTTCGCCCTGAGGACGTCGTGTTCTCGCTGACGCGGGCGGTCAAGCTCAACAAGTCGCCGGCCTTCATCCTGAACGAACTCGGCTGGACGGCCGACAACGTCGATGCAGCCGTCACGAAAGTAGATGACAAGCACGTCAAGCTGACATGGAGCGCCGATGTCGGCTCGGGCTTCGCCCTGTCGCTTTTGACCGCCCCGATCGCCTCGATCGTTGATGAGCAGACCGTCGCAGCCCAGGCCAAGGACAATGATTTCGGCAACGGCTGGCTGAAGACAAATTCCGCCGGCAGCGGCGCATTTGCTATTTCGGCCTACACGCCGCATGAGGCGCTGGTCCTTGAGGCGAATGCCAACTCCAGCGACAAGCCGAAGCTCGAGAGCGTCATCATCCGGAACGTTCCTGACGTCAGCTCGCGCCGCCTGCTCGTCGAGCAGGGCGATGCGGACATCGCGCGCGGCCTTGCCGCCGATCAGATCGATGCACTGAAGGACAAGAGCGGCATCAAGGTTCTGTCGGTTCCCTCCGCGCGTACCGACTATATCCTTCTGAACACCAAGGCCAACGAGACGCTCGGCAAGCCGGCATTCTGGGAAGCGGCACGTTATCTGGTCGACTACAATGGCATTGCCAAGGACCTGCTTCGCGGCCAGAGCAATGTTCACCAGGCTTTCCTGCCGGTCGGCTTCCCCGGCGCCCTGACCGACACACCTTTCAAGCTTGACGTCGAAAAGGCAAAGAAGGTTCTGGCGGATGCCGGTATCAAGACGCCGTTCAAGGTAGAGTTCATCGTCTTCAACGATCAACCGTTCCTGTCGATCGCTCAGTCGCTCCAGTCAACCTTCGCGAAGGCCGGCATCGAACTCGATATCCAGCCGGGCGTGGCGAGCGATATCTACGCTCGTGGCCGCTCGGGCAAGTTCGAGATGACCTTGCGTTACTGGATCCCGGACTATTTCGACCCTCACTCCAACGCCAGCGCGTTTGCCATCAATCGTGACAACTCCACCAACACGGCTGCGAAGTATGCCGGCTGGGTCATTCCTGAGTTGACGGACGAGACGCTCGCTGCCGTCAAGGAACAGGATGCGGCAAAGCGTGTCGCGCTTTACCAGGACCTGCAGAAGAAGATCCAGACGAGCTCCCCGTTCGTCTTTATGCTTCAAGGTAATGATCAGGTCGTGCTAAGCGACAAGGTGAAGAACTACGCACAGGGCCTGAACGCGGATCAGGTCTACTACGACAAGGTGGAAAAATAAGTGCCGCAAGCGGCAAACTCGTCAACTCGCCTTCAAGACAACTCCCGCCAGCAGAAACGCTGGCGGGAGTTGTCTTTCGCATGGCCGCTTCTCAAGTGGCTTTGGTCATTCGCGCTGACACTGTTCGGCTTGGCGCTTGTGACCTTCGCGATGACAAGGCTTTCACCGATCGATCCCGCGCTGCAACTCGTGGGAGATCATGCGAGCCAGTCGACCTATGACGCGGCCCGCGTCCAGCTGGGTCTCGATCAGCCGCTTCCGATACAGTTTCTCCGCTATATCGAGACGGCGCTTTCCGGGAACCTCGGCCAATCCGTTTCGACCGGCCAGCCGGTCGCACGCGACATTGCACGCACGTTTCCGGCAACCATCGAACTGGCGACCGCCGCAGTCATCATCGGTGCGATACTGGGTCTCGCTCTTGGCATTGCTGCCGCGCTGCACCAGAAGACCTGGGTCGACACCGTCGCGCGCATTGTCTCTCTCTTCGGATATTCGGTGCCGATTTTCTGGCTCGGTCTCCTGATGCTTCTGCTCTTCTATGCGCGCCTGCACTGGGCGCCCGGTCCGGGCAGAGCGGATGTGGTGTTCCAGTATACCGTCAAACCCATCACCGGTTTCGCATTGATCGACACATGGATGTCGGGCAAGGCGGGCGCGTTCAAGGACGCCATCGCGCATTTGGCGTTGCCGGCCACGGTGCTTGCCTTTCACGCGCTTGCCTCGATCTCGAGATTGACGCGCGCGGCTATCCTGACCGAGCTCGGCCAGGAATATGTGACGACAGCGCGCGCTAAGGGCGCAAACGCACGCCGCATCGTCTTCGTCCATATCCTGCCGAATGTGTCTGGAACGCTTCTGACAGTCATTGCGCTTGCCTACGCCAGCCTTCTGGAGGGCGCGGTGTTGACGGAGACGGTCTTCGCGTGGCCCGGGATCGGTCGCTATCTGACGACGGCCATGTTCGCTGGCGATATGCCGGCTATTCTGGGCGCAACCCTCGTGGTCGGGGCATCGTTCGTTCTGCTCAATGCCTTGACTGACCTCCTGGTCACGAACCTTGAGGCGGGGAGGAGACGATGAGCGCGGTTTCGCAGCCGGTCCAGACCGGCCCAACCTTCCTCAGGCAGCTTCTGCGCTCGCCTTCGGCGACAGCCGGCTTGGCAGTTGTCACCATTATTCTGCTGGCGGCGCTTTTCGCCCCGCTGATTGCTCCCTATGATCCGACGTTGCAGGAGACGTCCAGTCGCCTGATGCCGGCAAGTGCGGCGCATTGGCTCGGAACCGATGCGTTTGGCCGAGACATCCTGTCCCGGTTGATTTACGGGGCGAGGCCAACCTTGCTGCTGGTGCTTGTCGTCGTCCTCGTCATGGCGCCGCTCGGCATTACTGTCGGTATCCTTGCAGGGTTTTGGGGCGGCTTCGCGGAACGGGCGCTGATGCGCCTGACCGATATCGTCATGTCGTTTCCACGCCTGCTGCTCGCCTTTGCCTTCGTCGCCATCATGGGGCCGGGATTGATCAACGGCGCATTGGCGCTCGCCTTGACCAGCTGGCCGGCCTATGCCCGGCAGGCGCGTGTCGAAACCGCCGCTCTGCGCCGCAGCGACTATCTCGCCGCCGCCGAGATGGTCGGGATTACTAAGCTCAGGCTATTGTGGGGACACATCCTGCCGCTCATCCTGCCATCCGCAATCATTCGCCTGGCGCTCGACCTCTCGGGTATCATCCTTGCCGCCGCGGGTCTAGGCTTCCTCGGGCTTGGCGTCCGCCCGCCGACGGCGGAATGGGGCTCCATGGTTGCCGATGGAACGCAGGTGATTTTCGACCAGTGGTGGGTCGCCGCGACACCTGGTGTTGCGATCCTCGTGACCTCGCTGGGCTTCAATCTCCTGGCCGATGGCCTGCGGGATATACTGGATCCGCGTCATGGCTGAGCCTCTGCTGACAATCAACGATCTCCGAATCTCCTTTCCCTCCCCGAACGGGCGGATTGGCGTCGTCAATGGCGTTTCACTTGAGGTCGGCCGCGAGGTGGTCGCGCTCGTCGGAGAATCCGGATCGGGAAAATCCATGACCGGCCGCGCCGCCATGGGGTTGCTGCCATCAACGGCAAGCATCGAGGCGAAGCAGTTCACTTTCGAAGGCCGGGATCTGACCAGACTTTCGGGAACGCAGTGGAATGCGCTGAGAGGGCAGGGGATCAGCCTGATCCTGCAAGATCCGAAATATTCGCTCAATCCTGCCCACAGGGTTGGACGCCAGGTCGAAGAGACGCTTCTTCTGCATACCAGGCTGTCGGCGAAGGAACGTCGGCAGCGTGCGCTCGAAATGCTGTCGAAGGTCGGGCTTGCCGATCCCGAGCGCGTCTATCAAAGCTATCCGGCAGCTCTCTCCGGCGGGATGGGGCAGCGCGTGATGATCGCGGCGATGCTTATCAACAATCCACGCCTGCTGATCGCGGACGAGCCGACCTCGGCGCTGGATCGTGGCCTGCAGGATCAGATCCTCGCGCTGCTTCGTTCGCTGACGGCTGATCTTGGCATGGGTTTGCTGCTCATCAGCCACGATCTGCAGCAGGTTCATCGCTATGCTGATCGGGTGCTTGTCATGCGTCAGGGTGCTCTGGTCGAGGAATTGGCGTCGGCTGATCTCGCCAATGCAAGCTCCCCCTACACCCGCGCGCTCTGGGCAGCCCGCCCTTCTGCCGCGACCTACGGCACGCGTTTGCCGGTTTTTGAAGGTGAATGATGAGGGCAGTGCGCGTCGAGAACCTCTCGGTAACGTTTCATGGTTCGAGCAAGGGCTTCACCGCGGTCCATGACGTAAGCTTCGAAGTCGAGGCAGGCCGCACCTTCGGTCTGATCGGCCCATCAGGCTGCGGCAAGACGACTGTCCTACGTGCGATCGCTGGCCTCAATACCGGCTGGAACGGCGCGATCGACGTTTTCGGGCAGCCTCTCCAGCCCGGGCGGAAGATCACGGGTCCCTTGCGCAACGACATTCAGATGGTGTTCCAGGATCCATACGCATCGCTGCACCCGCGTCATCATATCCGGCGGATATTGGGAGAGCCTCTGGCGATCCGGGGTGTCGCCGACGTCGATGGACATATTCAGACAGCACTTTCTCAGGTCGGCCTGGCAGTGGCGGTGGCCGATCGTTATCCCCACCAGCTTTCCGGCGGCCAGCGCCAGCGCGTCGCGATTGCCCGCGCTCTGCTCCTGAAGCCGAAGCTGCTGTTGCTCGACGAGCCGACATCGGCTCTCGACGTTTCGGTGCAAGCCGAAATTCTCAATCTGCTCAACGATCTCAAGCGGTCTCACGGCATGACGTTCGTGCTGGTCAGCCATGATCCGGGCGTTGTCGCGCATATGTGCGACGATGCGGTCACGATGCTTGCCGGGCGCATCGAGCGCAAGCTTGATCGCGCTGCCTTGGCCGAAGGCGGATGGGAAGTCGCCTAGCGAGTGGTAGCTTTCGTCTTCCCCGCAAGCTCACGGGCGACAAAGACGGCATGCTCGGTGATCTGCGGCAGCCCCATCAGTTCTCCAAACGTCCCGCGGGCGAGCGGCCCGGATATCAACAGAGACGGATCCGCCCGGCCATCCGCGTCAATGGCCTCGGATCGCTCGGAACAGCTAATGCCCAGACCGGTTGGATCGAGCTGCAGGTGTGATTTGTCGCGCAGATCCGCAAGCCATGCCTGGCTTTCGAGAATGCCGCCATGGGACGGTCCGGTCGTGACGACGACGGCGTCGAAGCTGCGCTCAATCGACGGACCGTGGCGCAGCTTCAGGTCAACCTCAATGACATCGCCGTTGCGATCGACTTTGCCGAGAGAGGCGGCAAGGACCTCCATCCGGCCGGATGCAATCGCCTGATCGATCGCCGCTTCCACCTGCGGCGCGATCCGGAATCTATGCACGTCCCAGAATGGTCTTACGTGGCGGACGATCCGGCACCGCTCGGCAATCGGCAGATTCCGCCATATCTCATGGCCATGCCCTCGCACCTGATCGATGACGGCGTGCCATGTCACGCCTGCGGCTTTGGCTTCCGCAATCGCCTGCCTGACATGACGCAAGAGAACAGTCGCACTGTGCGCCGGGGCGGCTTCGAAGTCTCCGAACGGCTCCTGCGGAGCGGGCGCGTGCCCCCTCGACCGAAGGCCGCGCCGGGAAATCGACGTGATTGGGCCGTGATGCCCCTTCCGGCTGAGTGAGGCGACCACGTCGGCCGCCGTCAATCCGTTGCCGACGATCAGCACGCGGTCGTCTGGGCGAACCACGTCCAGTGCCGTGGGACTCGTGGAGTCAGCGACAAAACGCGGGTGCCCGGCCAGACCGGAGAGCGCGCGCGGCGCGGAGGGTGCCGGATGACTGGTGGCAATCACCAGATAATCCGCGGATGTCTGTCCGCCCTGAGTGTCGATGATCTGCCAAGCCCCGCCCTCGCGGCGTATGGCGCCCACGACCACACGCTGATGCTTGATGATGCCGGCTTGAACAAGAGGCGAAAGCGCCGAGGCGACATAGGCGCCGAAAACGCTGCGTCTCGGAAAAAGCGCGCCGTCGGTTCGCAAGGCGTCACTGTCGTCCGCGACGGCGTTTTGGCGCGCGATCCACTCGACGAAATCCTCGGGATGGTCGGGCAGCAGGCTCATGCGGGCCGCGGGCACGTTGATGCGGTGCGTGGGATCCGGGGTATCATAGGCGAGGCCCTTGCCCAGTTCCGCGCGGGGCTCGAACACAATGATTACTGGAGCATCATCCACCGCCAGCTGTGCAAGATGATAGGCCACGCCTGCGCCGGAAACCCCGCCGCCGATGATCGCAACCACCGGGCGGCGATTCTCGTTCTTGCTGCCGTGTTCGGGGAGTATCACGCTGTCTTGCTTCACTGTAGCGGTCCGGGTCTGCATATCAGTTGGGGCGAATATTTGTTCTCCGCGCCAGGATGGTTTAACTTAGAGTGCGGTAGAGAAGCCGGCAACGACAATATTCTACAAAATCAGTAGAATTTTTATCCCGCTATTTCACTCAAGCGCCGAAGAGTTTTTCAGTGCTGCAGCGCAATAGAGATCGCCGTGCTTGGTTTATCTCAAGCGGTTTTGAAATTATCTGGCCGTTCGAGGCTTGCCTCATCCATTGAAGACGGGAAACACCACAATGAATAAGAAGACGTCCGCCACATCGAATCTGACGCGCCGTGCGAGCCTTGCAGCAATCGCCGCCTCGACATTCGCCCTCGTCGCCTTCGCAGCACCGGTTGCATCGTTCGCCGAAGACAAGTCGATCAAGGTCGGCATTATGAGCGGCGAGGACGAAGATGTCTGGCGCGTCGTTACCGCGGAAGCCGCCAAGAAGGGTCTCACGATCGAGACGGTTGTCTTCAACGACTACACCCAGCCGAACGAAGCGCTGGAGCGCGGCGAAGTCGACGCTAACGCCTTCCAGCACAAGCCCTATCTCGACAACCAGGTAAGCCAGCACGGTTATCATATCGTGCCTGTTGGATACACGGCTGTCTGGCCGATCGGCCTGTATTCCAAGAAGCACAAGGCGATTTCCGAGATCGCTGACGGCGCAACGATTGGCGTGCCGAATGATCCGTCGAACGAAGGCCGTGCCTTGCGCGTGCTGCAGAACGAAGGCCTTATCAAGCTCAAGGACGGTACGGGCATCCTCGCAACCGTCACCGACATCACCGAAAACCCGAAGAATGTCGAGATCAAGGAACTTGATGCCGGCGTCGTCGGTCGCGCCATCGATGATCTGGACGCTGCGGTGGTCAACACGGACTGGGCCTTGAAGGCTGGATTGTCTGCGTCCGACCGCATCGCCCAGGAGCCTGTTGCCGACAATCCTTATCGCAACTTCATCGCCGTCAAGCAGGGCAGCGAGAACGAAGCATGGGTAAAGACCCTCGTTTCGTCTTACCAGAACGATACCGTTAAGGCAGAGTTCGACAAGGTGTATAAGGGAACTGGCGTCAGCGCCTACTGATATAGATTCGCGCCGAGGGGTTGGGCGCGTTGAACAAGGCGGTCCGGGCGTTCCTTGCCCGGGCCGCCTTGGGCGTTTCCGAAGGGAAAGAACATGAACTCAATAGTATCGGCCTCCGGAGCCGCGACAAAGACGGAGGCGGCATCGGCAGAAGTGGTCCGCCTCGTTGATGTCCAGCGCCATTTTGGCGCGACCGCTGCGCTCGATGGCATATCGCTTGCTGTTCACAAGGGTGAAATCCTTGGCATTATCGGGCGAAGCGGTGCCGGAAAATCTACCCTGATCCGCTGCCTCAACGGTCTGGAGCGTCCCGACAGCGGTGAGATCGAGATCGAGGGCCGCAGCATTGTCGGTCTCGATGAAAAGGACCTGCAGCCACTGCGCCGGCGCGTCGGCATGATCTTCCAGCATTTCAATCTGCTGTCGTCGAAGACGGTGGAAGAGAACGTGGCGCTGCCGCTGAAGATCGCCGGTGTCGCGCGGGCCGAACGCCTGAAACGGGCGCACGAACTGCTGGATCTCGTCGGGCTTGCCGGCAAGGCCAAGGACTACCCATCGTCATTGTCCGGTGGCCAGAAGCAGCGTGTCGGTATCGCGCGCGCACTCGCAGCCCGGCCGGCGCTGCTTCTCTCAGACGAGGCGACATCGGCGCTCGATCCGGAGACGACGCGCTCGATCCTTACCTTGCTCAAGGATATCAACCGGAAGCTTGGCCTGACGATCATCCTCATCACGCACGAGATGGAGGTGGTACGCAGCATTGCCGATCGCGTCGCCGTCATCGACGCCGGTCGCATCGTCGAAGAAGGGCAGGTCTGGTCAGTTTTCGCAGACCCCAAGGCGCCCATTACCCAGAGCCTGCTTTCCGGCAGCCGCCCGCAGTTGCCTGAGCACATTGCCGCGCGCCTGTCGCCGACATCGGGCGACGAAGCGATCCTCAGCATCGACATGGCAGGGCCGGCGGCACAAGGGGCTGTCTTTGCCGATCTCTCCTCCGCGCTGCCGGGATCCTTCCGGCTCGTCCACGGCGGGATCGATCATATTCAGAACCAGCCGGTGGCACGGTTCTTCATTGCCGTGCCAACGCGCGATCCAGCCTTGAAGGACAAGGTTCTGCAGTTCTTGAAGGCCCGCTCCGCGCGGGTGGAGGTTCTCGGCTATGACACCGATCATGTTTAATCTTCTGCTTCGTTCCCTCTGGGAAACGATCCTGATGACGGGTGCATCCGGCCTGATCTCGCTGGTCTTCGGCTTGCCGCTCGGCCTTGCGCTGGTTCTCACGAACAAGGGCGGGATTGCCGAAAACGCATGGATAAACGGTGTCCTTGGCGCCATCATCAATGGCTTTCGTTCGGTGCCGTTCATCATCCTGCTGGTCGCGCTGATCCCCCTCACGCGCCTGATTGTCGGGACAGCACTCGGCACCTGGGCTGCCATCGTACCGCTCGCCATCGCGGCGACACCCTACTACGCCCGTATCGCAGAAGTATCGCTGCGCGAGGTCGATCGTGGTTTGATCGATGCTGTCCGCGCCATGGGTGGCAATCGCTGGACGATCGTTCGCGAGGTCCTGGTTCCAGAAGCGCTGCCAGGCATCGTCGCGGGGTTCACCGTGACACTGGTGACCCTGATCGGCGCCTCGGCTATGGCGGGCGCGATCGGCGCCGGTGGTCTCGGCGATCTTGCGATCCGCTATGGTTACCAACGCTTCGAGACGACAATCATGGTCGCGGTGGTTGCCGTCCTGATCGTGCTTGTTTGCGGCATTCAATGGCTGGGCGATCGACTGGTCACCAGGCTCGACCACAAGTAGTCAGCGGCGAAACGCGGCGGCAGGGTGACAAGACGGCAGCCTGCCGCTGCCGCCGAACAGCTTCTGCCTTAGCGGTCCCTCGGTATAATCCGCCTTGAACAGCCCCCGTTCCTGCAGGACCGGTACGACGAGATCGACAAAGTCGCGCAGGCTCTCGGGCGCAACGGTGCGCGCGAGATTGAAACCATCCAGGCAGCCGTCGGAAACCCACGTCGCCAGCCGATCCGCCACCTGCTCGGCCGATCCGACGATCGGTTTCATCCGGCTGCCTAAGACCATCTGGTCGATGATCTCGCGCAACGTCACCGGTTTCGGCGCTTCCTTCGTAATCGCTGCGAGTGCCGACTGGTTGGCGTTGGTGGATTTCTGCTCGATCGGGTCGTCCAGGCCGTACTTCGAGAAATCGACGCCCGTCGACGCGGAGTAATGCGCGAGCGAGGCTTCCACGCTTGCGTGCCTGCGATAGTCCTCGAGCTTGTCCTGCGCCTCCTTCTCGGTACGACCGACGACGACAGTAACGAGGCCGAGAACATTGAGGGCATCGGCTCCGCGCCCGAAGACTTCCGCTTTGCGCTTCAGGGCTTCAACGGTCGGCTTTGCCGCTTGCGGGGTTGGCGTGGCAACGAAGACGCATTCTGCATGGCGAGCCGCGAAATCCTGCCCGCGTGCCGAGGCGCCCGCCTGGAAGAGCAGCGGCGTGCGCTGCGGCGATGGCTGCGAAAGATGAATGCCTTCCATCTTGTAGTATCGGCCATCGTGTTTCACGGCCCGGACTTTCGAAGGGTCGGCGAAGGTTGCCTGTATCCGATCGGCGCGCACGGCATCGTCGTCCCAGCTGCCCTCCCAAAGCTTGTAGAGGATTTCGAGATACTCCTCCGCCGCGTCGTAGCGCGCGTCATGCTCAGGCAACTTGTCAAAGCCCATGGCGCGCGCGGCACTATCGAGATAGCCGGTGACGATATTCCAGCCGATCCGTCCCTTGGTCAGGTGGTCAAGCGTCGACATACGCCGGGCCAACAGGTACGGCGGCTCGTAGGTGGTGTTGACCGTGACTCCGAAGCCGAGATGCCTGGTGGCGTAGGCCATGGCCGAGATGGGCATCAGCGGATCGTTGACCGGAATCTGCGCGCCAGCCCTTATCACGGCTGCCGGGCTACCCTCGAAGACGTCGTAGACGCCGACGATGTCAGCCAGGAAAATGCCGTCGAGCTTGCCTCGCTCGGCCGTGCGGGCAAAATCCACCCAGTAGTCGAGGTCGGTGTACTGAAGGGACGTATCGCGCGGATGCGTCCACATGCCGTGATTGATATGGCCAACGCAGTTCATGTCGAATGCGTAGATCTGCATCTGCTTCATGTTTCGCTTCCCCATGCCGGCGGGCCCGCCGGTGGCGAGCTATGAGAAGACTCTTGTCCTCTCGCTAGCTCTTACCTTTCCACGGAACGAGGGTGGCTTCCAAGAGCCGGATGGCAGCGCTGAAGGCAAATGCACAGGCGGCGATGATGCCGATGCCGACGAAAACGACGTCGGTTGCCAGAAACTGGGACGCCGACATGATCATGTACCCGATGCCGCGATTGGAAGCGATCAGTTCGGCCGCGACAAGCGTACCCCAGCCGACTCCGAGCGCGATGCGGATACCGGTGAGGATTTCCGGCAGCGCCGACGGCAAGACGATGCTGATCAGAAGCTGCCATGGCCGCGCACCAAGCGACCGCGCTGCGTTGACGCGTTCGATCGGCAGGGAGCGCACACCGGCTTGGGCCGAAAGGCAGATCGGGGCGAACATCGCGAGCACGAGAAGCGTGACCTTCGACGTCTCGCCAATGCCGAGCCAGATTATCATCAGAGGCAGGTAGGCGAGTGGCGGCAACGGCCAGTAGAATTCGATTGGCGTATCGAAGACGCCCTTCGCCCAGCGACTGAGCCCCATCAGCAGACCCATCGGGATACCCGCGGCGATCGCGATCGCGGCTGCCGTTGCGATTCTGAACAGGCTCGCGGAGACATGTTCTCCGAGCGAAGCTCCGGCATAACCGTCACGATAGACCGCCGCGATCTGTGTGAGCACTTCCTGCGGCGTCGGCAGGAACAGGCGTGGCACCAGACCCAGCTTTGCAATGAGCCACCAGGCAACGATCAGAAAGACAGCCGTTGCCATGCTGATAAGGACCGTGTTGCCTTCTCCCGCGCCGAAACCCTTCATGTGGACGAATTTGGGCTGGTCGGCTTCCGTGCGGATGACCACGCCGCGTGTTTCGATAGCGTCGCTCATTCCGCGGCACTCCTGATGTGGTCGGCGCCATGGAGAATGGTCCGGATTTCTTCTCGCAAGCTCGCAAACTCCGGGGCGGTCTTAACCGCTCGAGCATCGCCAGTCCGAGCAAACTCCCGAACGAAATCGAGATCGAAACGCGCGACGATGCGGCCAGGGCGCGGCGACATCACGATAACCTGCGTCCCGAGGAAGAGTGCTTCCTCGATCGAGTGGGTGATGAAGAATATGCGTTTTCCGGTTGCCTTCCAGATCGAGACCAGCAGTTCCTGCATCTGCTCTCGTGTCAGGCTGTCGAGCGCTCCAAACGGTTCGTCCATCAGCAGGATTTCGGGATCTGCTGCCAGTGCGCGCGCAATGCCGACGCGCTGCCGCATGCCGCCGGAGAGTTCATAAGGAAATGAGTTCGCGAAATCCTGAAGTCCGACCAGGGATAGGAGTTCTTCAGCGCGTGCGCGTCGCGCCGCTTTTGGAGCGCCTGCAAACTGCAGTCCAAGCGCGACGTTGTCGACGACCGATTTCCAGGGCAGCAGCGTGTCTTTCTGGAAGACAACGCCGCGGTCCGCACCGGGACGCGTGACTGGTCGCCCGTCGAGGGTAATCGTGCCTGAGGAGAGCGGGAGAAAGCCGGCGATCGCGTTCAACAATGTGGATTTTCCGCAACCGGAGGCGCCGAGCGCCACGACGAAACTGCTGTCCGCAATATCGAGCGAGACACGGTCCAGCGCATGGACCGTGCGGCCTTCCCGCGTTCGGAAATAGACGCTTGCGTGATCAACTTTGAGCATATGTCGTCTCTTCATGATGTGACGCTGGCGCGGATATCGCGCCAGCGTGCCGGGATGGGAGGATTATTGGCTGTTTCAGTTGCTGGCGTTGACAAGCGCATCCGGCGTCACGAAGGCCGCGTAGCTCGGCAGGACTTCCGTCACCTTGCCCTGGTCCTTCAGGAACGCGGCGGTATCCTTGAGGATCTTGGCGGCACCCGACTTTTCGCCGCCGCCGAGCCATGCTTCGGAGGCCTGCACCTCGGGCGTCAGGAGGGTCAGGTTCTTGAGTGCAGCGGCCTGCTGTTCAGCCGTTCCGCCGAGCGCCTTGGCGAGCAGCTTGGCATTCTCGCTGTCTGCATCCCAAGCCTTCTTGTCCGCCGCGAAGGAGGCGTAGTACTTGTTGATGACGCCTGCGAAGCCCTTCAGGAAGGCCGGGTTTTCATCGGCGAATTTCGAGGCGGCGACCCAGGCAGAAAAGGTCGGAGCACCCTTGTCCGCGACGTCCTTGGAGGTCACGAGGACTTTGCCGTTCTTTTTCAGTTCGGTCAGCGCGGGATCCCATACAAAGCCACCATCAATGTCACCCCGGTTGTAGCTGGCGACGATTTCCGGCTGCGGAATTGCAAAGACCTGCACATCCTTTTCCGTCAGTCCCAGCGACTTGATCAGTGCCAGCAGCTGATAATGGTCCGTGGAGACCGGTGCTGCGGCAAGCTTCTTGCCCTTCAGATCGGAGAGAGACGAAATGCCCGATCCGTTGCGAACGACAAGCGCTTCGTCGATTCCCGAGATCGAGGAGAGATAGAAGGCCTTGACCTCAAGGCCGCGGGAGGTGGCAGCCGCAAACGGGCTTGAGCCGACATAACCGACCTGAACGTCACCCGAGGCGATGGCGGCGAAGATTTCGGCGCCGGAATTGAACTTGCGGAAGTCGATCTCGTAGCCGGTCGCCTTGGCAAATTCGCCGTTGGCGATTGCGACGGAAGACGGCAGAGCGTCGGTCTGATAGGCAACCACAACCTTCTTGTCGGCGGCTTGGACCACAAACGGTGCCAGCAGGCTGGCGGAGCCGAGAGTAATCGCCGCCAATAGTGTTCTGATATTCATGTTTCGCCCCCTTGCGGCTGAGCATAGGCTTCAGCGCTTGAACTTGTTTCGACATGGAAACACTAGGGCGGCGGGCAGCCCGCACACAGATAAAACTATCTATTTTATATACTATAGCGACAATATTGTTTTCTGCTTTATTTCCAGGTCGGCGGTTGCGACCTAGACCACCAATATGCCGTGGATAGTCAGCGATCACGCCGCGTCTATGGTGATGAGGTAGCAGAGCGCCTGACCTGTGAGCGACACGACGGTATCGATAGCGCCCTCCACGAGAAACGCGTCGCCGGTATCGAGAACAACGGGTTCACTCGCCCATTCCAGCGACAACGTGCCGTGCTGACACAACAGAAGCCAGGTCCCGCTGGTAACATGAGCGCTGGACTGGCCATCGATTTGGGTGCGCTCTACCTGATGGTGCAGGCGCCCACGACGCGTCATTACGTTCAGGTCCGTGATCGGGCCGCCGGGAAGGGTGGCGGACACAGCAACGTCGGCGGGGAAGGAGAGGGGCTCGCTCGCTGTCGTCAATACGCGCGGCTCTGCACCATCGATCACGAGTGCCATGCCGTCCCCCTCGAGGATCGACAGTGTCCGATCAATCCCGGCGAAGATCGAAAACGGCCCATCGGCCGCAACCGTCGCCATGCTGACGCGCCAGTCCAAATCGGAGAGCGCTGCATCCGGAGGTGACACGGCAATCTCGACGGTCTCGCCGCCGCCATTCTTCCACGGCATGCGGCGGTAGGAACTGGCTTTCAGGACGCGGGCGTGAGGCATTGTATCTCCGACATTGTAAAAGAAGGCCAAGTGAACCAAGCTTAGCGAACTAAGTCCACGCCGAGGCCGCCATGCAGACCGTGAACATACATGAAGCGAAGACGCATCTGTCGCGGCTGATTGAAAAGGCCGCGAAAGGTGAGGCCTTTATCATAGCCAAAGCCGGCAAGCCGATGGTCAAAGTCGTGCCGATCGACGAGGCGGATATGCCGAAGAAGTGCCGGATCGGCTTCATGAAGGGCGAGATCTCCGTTCTGGATGACTTCGACACCATGATGGCCGACGAGATCGCAGATATGTTCTATGGCGGCGACCTGCTTCCGGAATGAGATTTCTCTTCGATACTCACATCCTGACCTGGGCCGCCGGCGATATCGGGTCGGCTCCCCACGTCCATCAAAAGCCTGATTGAAGACGAACAGAACGAATTCCTCTTCAGTCCTGCCAGCATATGGGAAACGGCGATAAAACACGCGCAGGCACGCTCGGACTTTCGCGCCGATCCCTATGTTCTCAGATATCGCCTGCTCGCGAACGGCTATACCGAGCTGCCGATCAACAGTGAGCATGCCATTGCGATCGTCGGCCTTCCGCAGATCCACAAGGACCCTTTCGACAGGATCCTCATTGCGCAGGCGATCATCGAAGGCGTGCCGCTGGTGACCGTCGATCAGGCCGTCTTGCAGTATCCGGGCCTCATGACGTTCTGAGGCCCGGTGCAATATCTCAGTTGCCGAGAATTCCAGGCAGGCGCAGGCCCTTTTCCTTGGCGCAATCGATCGCGATGTCATAGCCGGCGTCGGCGTGGCGCATGACGCCGGTGGCCGGGTCGTTCCATAGCACCCGCTCGAGACGCTTGGCGGCATCATCGGAGCCGTCGGCGCAGATGACGACGCCGGAGTGCTGGCTGAAGCCCATGCCGACGCCGCCGCCGTGATGCAGCGAAACCCAGGTCGCACCCGATGCGGTATTGAGCAGCGCGTTGAGCAGCGGCCAGTCGGAAACGGCATCCGAACCGTCCTTCATGGCTTCGGTCTCGCGGTTGGGTGAGGCGACCGAGCCGGAGTCGAGATGATCACGGCCGATGACGACAGGTGCCGACAGCTCGCCGTTCTTCACCATTTCGTTGAAGGCGAGCGCCAGGCGGTGACGATCGCCGAGACCAACCCAGCAAATGCGCGCCGGCAGACCCTGGAAAGCGATACGCTCGCGGGCCATGTCGAGCCAGTTGTGCAGGTGCTTGTTGTCCGGCAGCAGCTCCTTCACCTTGGCGTCGGTCTTGTAGATATCCTCCGGATCACCTGATAGTGCCGCCCAGCGGAACGGACCGATGCCGCGGCAGAAGAGCGGCCGGATATAGGCCGGCACGAAGCCCGGGAATGCGAAGGCATTCTCGAAGCCTTCCTCCTTGGCCACCTGGCGGATGTTGTTGCCGTAGTCGAGCGTCGGTACGCCGGCATCCCAGAAGGCGACCATGGCTTCGACATGCTGTTTCATCGAGGCACGAGCGGCGGCCTCGACGGCCTTGGGGTCGCTTTCGCGCTTTGCCCTGTGTTCGGCGACGGTCCAGCCAACAGGCAGATAGCCGTTGAGCGGATCGTGGGCCGACGTCTGGTCGGTGACGATATCGGGACGCGGGCCGCCAGCCTTCATGCGGCGAACGAGCTCGGGGAAGATCTCGGCGGCGTTGCCGAGCAGACCGACGGACTTGGCTTCGCCTGCCTTGGTCCACTTGTCGATCAGGGCAAGCGCCTCGTCGAGCGTCTTCGCCTTCTCGTCGACATAGCGCGTGCGAAGGCGGAAATCGATGCGGGTCTCGTCGCTTTCAACGGCGAGGCAGCAGGCGCCGGCCATGACGGCTGCGAGCGGCTGCGCGCCACCCATGCCACCGAGGCCGCCGGTGAGGATCCACTTGCCCTTGAGGTTGCCGCCATAATGCTGGCGGCCGGCCTCGACGAAGGTCTCGTAGGTGCCCTGAACGATGCCCTGCGTGCCGATATAGATCCACGAGCCGGCCGTCATCTGGCCGTACATGGCGAGGCCCTTCTTATCCAGCTCGTTGAAATGGTCCCAGGTTGCCCAATGGGGAACCAGGTTGGAGTTGGCGATCAGGACGCGCGGCGCGTCCTTGTGGGTGCGGAACACGCCGACGGGCTTGCCGGATTGCACCAGCAGCGTTTCTTCTTCGGTCAGTGTCTTGAGCGTCGCGACGATCTGGTCGAAATCGGCCCAGGTGCGGGCGGCGCGGCCAATGCCGCCATAGACCACCAGCTCGTGCGGGTTTTCGGCCACGTCAGGGTCGAGGTTGTTCATCAGCATGCGCAACGGCGCTTCGGTCATCCAGCTCTTGGCGCTGAGCTCGTTGCCGCGCGGCGCGCGGATTTCGCGGATATTGTGGCGTGGATTCGAGGTCATGCGGGTTCCCCCTGTCGAGTGATCGTTATCGTTTCAGGCCCGGCGCGATCTGTTCGATACGCACCAGAATGTCTTTGAGATGGACGCGCAGGCGCTCTGCCTTGGCGGTGTCATATGCAAATGGCGGCGCCTCGGTCTCAAGATGGGTCGACTGCGCGAGCTCCATCTGGATGGCGTGCACGCCGGTCTCCGGCTGCCCGTAATGCCGCGTCGTCCATCCGCCCTTGAAGCGGCCGTTGAGGACACTGTCGTAACCTTCGGCCGCCTTGACGGCGGTCAGCGTTGCCTGCTCGATGGCGCTGTCGCAGGTCTTGCCCATATCCGTGCCGATGTTGAAGTCCGGCAGCTTTCCTTCGAAGAGGAACGGGATGTGGGAGCGGATCGAGTGGCAGTCATAAAGGATCGCCACGCCATGGATTGCCCGGACGCGTTCGATCTCGGCCGCAAGAGCCGCGTGATAGGGGGCATGGAAGTCCCGCAGCCGCTTTGCGATGTCGGCCTCATCAGGGACCTGTCCATCCTTCCAGATGGCCTTGCCGTCGAAATCCGTCTCGGGAACAAGGCCGGTTGTGTTCTGGCCGGGATAGAGGCTGACACCAGCCGGATCGCGGTTCGCGTCGATGACATAGCGATGGAACGTCGCCCGGACCGTCGTCGCGTCCGACAGGAGGCCGTCATAGAGATGGTGAATATGCCAATCGGTATCGGCAAGAAGCTTGCCGTTATCGTTCAGGCGTTCCCATATGTTTGCTGGTGCCTCGGTGCCGGTATGGGGAAATCCGAGGATGACAGGCGATGAGCCTTGTTTGACTTCGAACACAGCCATCTTAGCTCTCCAGGACCGGCAGGATGCCGGAAGAGACAGATCCGTTGAGCGCGCCTGTCGCGATCAGATCGCCCGCCGCCTTCAGATCGTTCGCCATGTAGCGATCGAGTTCCAGTGTTGGCACGACGCCGCGGATGGTCGAGATCGCCTTCTGCAGCTCGGGGCTTGTCGTCAAGGGAGCGCGGAACTCGACCCCTTGGGCCGCTGTCAGCGCTTCGATGCCGATGATGTTGAAAAGATTTTCGGTCATCGGCAGCAGACGGCGCGCACCGTGGCACGCCATCGACACGTGGTCTTCCTGGTTGGCGGAGGTCGGCGTGGAATCGACCGAGGCCGGGTGCGACATCTGCTTGTTTTCAGACATCAGGGCGGCCGACGTTACTTCAGCGATCATCAGGCCTGAGTTCAGCCCCGGCTTTTTCGCCAGGAAGGCCGGCAGTCCATAGGAGAGGGCAGGGTCGACGAGCAGCGCGATGCGTCGTTGCGCGATCGCACCGATCTCGCAGACCGCAAGTGCGATCTGGTCCGCGGCAAAGGCCACCGGCTCGGCATGGAAGTTGCCGCCTGAAACCACCGAGTTGTCCGAGAGCACCAGCGGGTTGTCGGTGACCGCGTTCGCCTCTATTTCAAGCGTCCGCGCCACGGAGCGCAGCAGATCCAGGCAGGCGCCGTCGACCTGCGGCTGGCAGCGAATGCAATAGGGATCCTGTACCCGCTCGTCACCTTCGATGTGGCTTTCGCGAATGACCGACTTTTCAAGCAGTGCCCGAAGTGCGGAGGCCGTGTCGATCTGGCCCCGGTGGCCGCGGAGCGTGTGAATATCCGGGTGGAACGGAGCCGAGGAGCCCATTGCCGCGTCCGTGGACATCGCGCCGGTGATAAGTGCTGCCTGCGCAGCACGGTGCGCCCGGAAAAGACCGGCAAGTGCGAGTGCTGTCGAAGTCTGCGTTCCGTTGATCAGCGCGAGGCCTTCCTTGGCGGCAAGCACGACAGGCTTCAGACCGGCCTTTTCAAGCGCGGCGCTGCCGGAAAGACGTTCGCCGGCGTAGAAGGCTTCGGCTTCGCCCATCATGACGGCTGCCATGTGAGCGAGCGGTGCGAGGTCGCCGGAGGCGCCGACGGAGCCCTTTTCCGGAATGAGGGGGATGACACCCTTTTCCAGCATGTCCTCAATCAGTCGAACGAGTTCGAGCCGCACGCCGGACGCGCCGCGGCCAAGCGAGACAAGCTTCAGGGCCATGATCAGGCGAACGACGTTTTCAGGAAGCGGAGCACCGACACCGCAGCAATGAGAAAGGATGAGGTTGCGCTGGAGCGTCGCAACATCGGCGCTGTCGATCTTGATCGAGGCGAGTTTTCCGAAACCGGTATTGATGCCATAGACGGGCGCATTGCCGGCGGCGATCTCGGCGATCCGCGCGGCTGCCTTTGCGATGCCGGCATCGAAGGATGCATCGAGCATTGCCGGCTCGCCGGTCCAATAGATCGTTTCCAGATCCTTGAGCGAAACGGAGCCTGGATGAAGGGTAATGGTCAACGGTCGATCCTTTCGCCCTTGAAGACATGTGCATTAAGCGGGTTGAAGCCGATGCGGTAGACGAGTTCGGCGAGGCTCTCGACGTCCCAGATGGCGAAGTCGGCCGACTTGCCGGTCTCAAGCGTTCCGGTCTCGTCCAGGAGACCCAGGGCGCGGGCACCTTCGCGGGTCGCGCCGGCGATGCATTCCTCGACCGTCAGCTTGAAGAGCGTCGCGGACATGTTCATCGTCAACAGCAGCGAGGTCAGCGGCGAGGTGCCGGGATTGCAATCGGTTGCGATGGCGATATGGGCGCCGGCGTCGCGCAACGCCTGAACAGGTGGCAGTTGCTTTTCATTGATCGCATAGAAGGCACCCGGCAGCAGAACGGCAACCGTGCCTGACGCAGCCATCGCGGCAGCACCCTCTGCGTCGAGGTACTCGAGATGATCGGCGGAGAGGGCGCCGTAGGATGCCGCGAGTTTCGCGCCGCCCAGGTTCGACAATTGCTCCGCATGCAGCTTGACCGGCACGCCGAGCGCCTTGGCCTTGTCGAAGACCCGCGTGATCTCGGCTGTCGAGAACGCGATCCCCTCGCAAAAGCCGTCGACAGCATCGACCAGACCTTCGGTGCGAGCGCGCTCGAGGGCCGGGATGACGATATCCGTGATGTAGTCTCCGTTGCGGCCCTTGTACTCGACGGGTGTGGCATGTGCGCCGAGATAGGAAGTGACGACGCGAACCGGGCGCACACGTTCAAGCTGGCGGGCAGCCCGCAACATCTTCAGTTCGCCATCGATGTTCAGGCCGTAGCCCGACTTGACTTCGATCGTCGTCAGACCTTCCGAGATCAGCGTATCCAGTCGGGGGAGTGCTGCTTCGACAAGTCCTTCTACCGTGAGCGCTTTCGTGGCCTTGACGGAAGAGACGATACCGCCACCGGCCCGGGCAACCTCTTCATAGGTCGCGCCTTCCAGCCGCATTTCGAACTCGCGGGCACGATTGCCGCCGTAAACGATGTGGGTGTGGCAGTCGACGAGGCCGGGGGTGACCCAGCGGCCTTCGAGGTCGGTGATCTCGGCGCGTTCTATCGCCGACACCGGCAATTCCGCTTCCGGGCCGACGAAGCTTATCCGGCCGCCCTGCGTAACGATGGCGCCTTTTTCGACGATGCCGAGGCCCTGCTTTTGCGGGTCTAGTGTTGCCAGTCGCGCATTCCGCCACAGATGCTGGCGGAGGTCTCCGGACGCCTCGGTGCTTGAAAATTTGTTCCCATTCATCAGCTTTGCGCCTTCCTTTATGTGGAAACATGTATATACATAATAAACGGGTGACAAGTGAAATTTTGCGCAGCTCCATCGAAAAGAAAGATGTGCGACGCTAAAGAGGAGAAAAAGCGTTATGGCTCAAACGGTAACGACCAGGCTTCATTCAAGCGCAGCACTTCTTCCGTCGGGGTGGCAGAAGAACGTCCGGCTGGCGATCGCGGACGGTCTTGTTGCAAGCGTTGAAACGGGCGTTGCGGCGGAGCCCGGGGATGAGCGTCACGACACTCTCGTACCCGCGATGAGCAATCTCCACAGCCATGCCTTCCAGCGCGCGATGGCCGGGCTTGCGGAAGTGAGGGGGCCGGCGAACGACAGCTTCTGGAGCTGGCGCACGGTGATGTACAAGTTCGCGCTCTCGATGACACCCGAACATGTCGAGGCAGTGGCGGCCCAGCTGTATATGGAAATGCTGGAAGCCGGCTTTTCTCGCGTCGGCGAGTTCCACTACCTGCATCACGACAAGGACGGTACACCCTATGCGAACATTGCTGAGCTCGCTGAACGTATTGGCGCGGCCGCAAATGCCAGCGGAATTGGATTGACCCTGCTTCCAGTGTTTTATGCCCACTCCGGCTTCGGCGGCGCGGCGCCGATCGACGGTCAGCGACGCTTCATCAACTCGCTCGACAGCTTTGCCGCATTGATGGATGGCTGTCGCAAGATCACATCGGCACTGTCAGGAGCGGAGTTGGGCTTGGCACCTCATAGCCTCCGGGCCGCAACGCCTGAGGAGCTCGTCAAGGTCGTACCGCTCGCGGGCGAGGGGCCGGTCCATATTCACATCGCCGAGCAGGTGAAAGAAGTCGAGGATTGCATTGCCTGGTCGGGGGCGCGCCCGGTTGAGTGGCTGCTTGCCAACGCCCCGGTCAACAACCGTTGGTGCCTGATACACGCGACACACATGACCGATGATGAGACGCGCGGCATGGCGCGAAGCGGAGCGATCGCCGGTCTCTGCCCGATCACAGAAGCCAATCTCGGCGATGGCACCTTCCAGGCGCCGCTCTTCATCGACGAAGGTGGTCGGCTCGGTGTTGGTTCGGATTCCAACGTGCTGATCTCGCTTTCGGATGAATTGCGGCAACTCGAGTACTCCGAACGTCTGGCGCTGAGGGCTCGCAATGTGGTCGCGGTGCCGGGGGGCTCCACGGCTCGCAGCCTCTTCGATCACGCAATCACTGGTGGGGGTGCTGCGCTGAAGGCACCGGGCGGTATCGCGGTCGGCAACCATGCGGATCTTATTTCACTGGACAAATCAGCCGTGCCTTATCTGTCCGAGGATCAGTTGCTCGATCACTGGGTTTTCGCAGGAGGGGTGGCTGTCGACAGCGTTTGGGCGCTCGGTCGCAAGCAGGTCGCCGGCGGGCGTCACGTCAAGCGCGAGGCGATCAACCGACGTTTCCTGAAAGCGATGAGCGAGCTTCTCGCTGCATAGGGCTTTCCAGGCGACAACATACACATTAGAGCGGGAGGCATTAAACGGAGCGTGACGATGAACCAAAGCAAGGACGCAACCTTGCACCAGCGGATCGTGAGCGATATCGAAGGCCGCATCGTTTCGGGCGAGTGGCCGCCGGGCCACCGCATCCCGTTTGAGCTCGATCTTACAAAGGAATACGACTGTTCGCGCATGACCGTGAACAAGGCGCTGACCCAGCTTGCCAAGGCAGGTCTTATCGAGCGCCGGAAGAAGTCGGGCAGTTTCGTCACGCAACCGCAGGCTCAATCGGCTGTGCTCGAGATTCACGATATCCGGGCAGAAGTTCAATCCTTGAACCTCTCCTATGCCTTCACCGTTTCGAAGCGTGAGCAACGCAAGGCAAAGGCCGAGGACATCAGGCGCCTCGATGTCGCGCCGGGATCCTCTGTTGTTGATGTCGTCTGCGTTCATCTGGCGGGTGGGCGACCGTTCTGCCTGGAGCAGAGACTGATCAGCCTCGCAACGGTCCCGGAAGCGGCGACCGCCGATTTCTCGGAAACCGCACCCGGTGCATGGCTCATCAATCAGATTCCCTGGAGCAGTGCCGAACATCGCATTCATGCGGTCTCAGCTGGACCGGATGAGGCGGCAGCCCTCGATATCGCCCGTCACACCGCATGTTTGGTCGTTGAGCGCCGGACCTGGAGCAACGTCGGGCCGGTCACGCATGTGCGCTTCACCTATCCCGGTGATCGGCATGCCTTGGTGGCTCGCTTCGCCCCCGCCTCGCAGTAAGCGCGAAACTGTTGCTACTCGTGATGTCTCCGCGTTGCAGTCGGAGACATCACGTTCCATGATGTCGGTATTCTACATGGGGAAATGCGGACAGCTGATGCGGTTTATTCTTCTTCGACATGGCGAGTCGCTTGGCAATCTGGACGAACGAGCCTACCGGCAGTTCGGTGATCATGCCGTTCCGCTGTCTCAATGGGGCTATCGTCAGGCTCTGACCGCCGGACGAGCGATTGCCGCCTACCTTCACGATCATCCGCCCGTTGAAGCGAGCAAGCTCACCATTTGGTACTCGCCGTATCTGAGGACACGGCAGAGCAAGGATGCCGTTCTGGAAACGCTGCCGTTCGATATCGTCGGTGACGTCCGTGAGGACTATCTGTTGCGCGAGCAGGATTTCGGCCTGTTCACCGAGATTTACGATCACGCCGAGCGCAAACAGAAGTTTCCCGACGAATTCGAGAAATGGGCGCGCCTGCGCAACAATAGCGGAAAGTTCTACGCGCGTCCGCCGGATGGAGAGAGCCGCGCGGATGTCGCCCAGCGCGTGCGGCTGTTCCTGCAGAATATCGTGCATGAGAGGGACGATGGCGTCGATGTGATCGTCGTTGGTCACGGCGTGACCAACAGGGCGATCGAGATGAATCTTCTCCGCCACCCGGTCGATTGGTTCGAGCGCTCTGACAATCCGGGCAATTCCGACGTTACTTTGGTGGAAGGGTCTTACAAGGCGGGCTTCACCTCGATGCTTTTGCACAAGGCGGTGGATCGCAGCGTCGAGGATAGCGAGCTGCGAGATGCCTATGGAACCAGCCTGACCGTGACGGCGAAGACTGTCGAGTAATGCAGATTTCCCTGCGCCACCGGCAATCACTGCCGGCTGTATCGCGTCGGCCTTCGGTCAGAGCGAAATTTCTTTTCTTGCTGATGTCGAATTTCCCGCTCCCCAAACGTTTCTTGTCGTGAGGTGGAAAGATCCGCCCGTCAAAAGCCTGAGGAGGTTGATATGATGGATGCGAATAAACTTGTTTCCGCAAGAGAGCTGGCCCGACGAAACGGCCTTAGTTTTCCAAATGAAAGCCCTGAATATCGTCGCGCGCGCGACGAGCTGCTCGCCGAGGAAATCGAGCTGCGCCGCCATATCGAGCGCGTCGCGGAACAGCGCCGCGCCTTGCCGTCAGGCGGGCAAGTGACGAAGGACTATCGCTTTCAAGGCCCGGACGGTGAGGTCAGCCTGAAAGACCTCTTCGCAGACAAGCCAACGCTTGTGATCTACAGCTACATGTACGGCCCGCGGAGTGAGCGTCCATGCCCGATGTGCACGTCGATGCTGTCGGCGTTTGACGGAGAGGTGCCTGATATCACGCAGCAGGTTGCCTTTGCGGTTGTCGCGCGCTCGCCGATCGAGCGGTTGCTCGCTTTCAAGAAGGAACGAGGCTGGCATCATCTGCCACTCTATTCAGATACGACGGAAGAGTTCAGTCGCGATTATCACGCCATCGGTCCAGATGGCGGGGATGAACCCGCCTACAACGTCTTCACGATCAAGGATGGTGTGATCCGTCATTTCTGGAACCCGGAAATGGGGGCGGCAACGGCGGATCCCGGCCAGGATCCGCGAGGCGCACCGGACTTCATGCCGCTCTGGAACGTCCTCGACACGACCCCTGAAGGCCGTCCGCCCACCTGGTACCCCAAGCTCAGCTACGAAAGCGCGCGGTAGCTCATGCACTCGTCGCGGGCGTCAGCGTCCTTTGCCGACGCTCGCATACATGCCTGTCGTACGAAACTCGGTTGGATTCGTACCGTAGACGCGGCGGAATACCTTCGAGAAGTAATTGGCATCCTCGAAGCCCGAACGGATCGCAACCTCCTTGACGGGCATGTTCGCGGTTTTGGTCAACAGCTTCACGGCACGCTTCAGGCGTTTCTGCAGAACGAACTCGGCCGGCGGCAGGCCCTCGTTTGCCGCGAACATTCGCGAGAAATGTGCTCGGCTGAGGCCCGCGACCCGCGCCAGGTCCTCAACCGGCAGCGGGCGTTCAAGATTTGCCATGATGTAGTCGATGACATGCTGCATCGTTCGGTATTCTTCGCTGAAGACCGGATGCGAACCGAACACGTCGTCGTACAGTGCCATGGCCGCCTCATAGGCGATGGCCGAGGCCAGCCCCGGCGTTTCGCCGCCATTGATCAGCCGGAGGCTGCAATCCGCCAGATGCTCGATCGTTTGCGGCTGCAGTTTGAGAATCGGGCCGGTCACCGCAAGGATCGAGCGATGGATGCGCAGCGCCTCTTCGCCGTTCATCGAAATCCAGAAAAACTCCCAGCGATCGCCATCTTCGAGCCAGTAACGGTGATTGTGAGGAACGAGGACAAGCAGAGTCTCACCCTCCTTCACGCGCATTTCGCGATTCTCGTATCGCAGGTTCCCCGAACCGCGGATCGTATGCTGAAGCACGGTAAAGGGTGTCTGGCCGCGTTTGCGGCCATCCCAGTCATAGGTCGCGTCCTCGCGGATTTCGTAACCGGTGCTCGTTGGCATTGTGTGCAGGCTCTGGCGGCCGCGCGGCAGCGATACGGTCCGCATGATGGGTCCGTTGTCAATCAGTTGTTGCAGCACAGAATTACCCATGAAAGCATAATCCTTCTCTGGCGGCTCCGCCGAATATGCGCATAATCCGCCCTCAAGAGAGAGAACACCGCCAGCACCGAGGAGCGGCGGGGAGGAGAATAAGCCGGATTTCTGGCCTTTTTTGGCATCGAGCGCAAGCCCGGGTCCTATTCTTCTTCTCATCGTTCAACGCCGGCACATTTGATCGCATTGAGGCAAGGACCATGGGTTTCAAAATCGCTATCATCGGCGCTGGCAGCGTCGGCTTCACCAAAAAACTGTTCACCGACATCCTTTGTGTGCCGGAATTCCAGGATGTTGAGTTCGCGCTGACGGATATGAGCGAGCACAATCTGCAGATGATCAAGCAGATCCTCGACACGATCGTCGCGTCCAACAAGTTGCCGACAAAGGTGACGGCGACGACGAACCGTCGCGAGGCGCTGACCGGCGCGCGCTATATCATCAGCTGCGTGCGCGTCGGCGGTCTCGAAGCCTATGCCGACGATATCCGTATCCCGCTCAAGTACGGCATCGACCAGTGCGTCGGTGACACGATCTGCGCGGGCGGCATTCTCTATGGTCAGCGCAACATTCCCGTCATCCTCGACTTCTGCAAAGACATCCGCGAAGTCGCCGAGCCGGGCGCAAAGTTCCTGAACTACGCAAACCCGATGGCGATGAACACCTGGGCTGCGATCGAATACGGCAAGGTCGATACCGTCGGCCTCTGCCACGGCGTGCAGCATGGCGCCGAACAGATCGCCGAGGTACTCGGCGCGAAGTCGCCGTCCGAACTCGACTACATCTGCTCGGGCATCAACCACCAGACCTGGTTCGTCGATCTCAAGCTCAACGGTCGCAAGATCGGCAAGGACGAACTGGTTGCCGCCTTCGAAGCGCATCCCGTCTTCTCGCAGCAGGAAAAGCTGCGCATCGACGTCCTGAAGCGCTTCGGTGTCTATTCGACGGAGAGCAACGGCCACCTGTCGGAATACCTTCCCTGGTATCGCAAGCGGCCGGACGAGATCACCAAGTGGATCGACATGTCCGACTGGATCCATGGCGAAACCGGCGGTTACCTGCGCCACTCCACCGAAACCCGCAACTGGTTCGAAACCGAATTCCCACAGTTCCTGGAGTCGGCGTCGAAGCCGCTCGATCGGTCCAAGCGTTCGAACGAGCATGCGAGCCATATTCTGGAGGCGTTGGAAACAGGGCGTGTCTATCGCGGCCACTTCAACGTCAAGAACAATGGCGTCATCACCAACCTGCCGGCTGATGCGATCATCGAATCGCCCGGCTTCGTTGACCGCTTCGGCATCAACATGGTCTCCGGCGTCACGATCCCGGAAGCCTGCGCTGCAACCTGCATGGCGTCCATCAACGTCCAGCGCATGTCGGTCCATGCCGCCGTCAGCGGCGATATCGACCTCCTGAAGCTTGCCGTGCTGCACGACCCGCTGGTCGGTGCCGTCGCAACACCGGAAGAGGTCTGGCAGATGGTCGACGAGATGGTTGTCGCCCAGGCTCGCTGGCTGCCGCAATATGCTGATGCTGTTCCGGCTGCGAAGGAGCGCCTGACGAAATCGACGGTCAAGACCCGTGAATGGACAGGCGCTGCGCGCCGCAACGTTCGGTCGATCGAAGAACTTCGTGCCGAGAAGGCGGCGCTCAAGCAGGCCGTCTGAGTTTCCCGGAGGACGGGTGGCGATGGGGCTCCGGGAGGGACCCCATCGCCGCAAGCCCGTTTCCGGATCGTTTGAGGAGAACCGGGGTCGCCGCAAGCGCCTCGAAACAAGAGGGAGAGACGATGAGAAATTACCGCAACCTTGGCATTCTTGCCGGACTGGCGCTGAGCGTCTCGGTCTCGGCTTTGAGCGCCTATGCTTCCGAGCCGACGGTACCGCCCGTTGCGCCGCCGTTCCCGGCGGAAGGCAAGATCAAATACGTTTCGAGAGACTCGATCGAAGAGTTCAAGGCGCTGCCTTCGTATAACGAACCGGACTGGGTGAAGAAGAACTTCGTCGACACCGGCAAGCTGCCTCCCGTCAAGGATCGCCTGCCCAAGGAACCGCTCGTCTTCAAGACCGACAACATGGTCGACGGCGTCGGCGTCTACGGGGACACCCTGCGCCATGTTATCGGCGGCCGGCCGGAAGGCTGGAACTATGGCGCCGGCCAGACGCAGGGCTGGGGCGGCATCGATATCGGTCTCTCCGAATGCCTGACGCGTACGGCACCGCTCTTCCAGGTCGAAGCCAAGGATACCGAACCGCTTCCGAACCTCGCCAAGAGCTGGGAATGGTCTGCTGATGGCCACAAGCTGACCATGCACCTCGTCGAAGGCGCAAAGTGGTCGGATGGCGTCGCCTTCAACGCTGACGACATCATGTTCTACTGGGAAGATGAAGTCATCGACCCGAACGTCTCGCCGCTCGGTGGTGGCGCATCGCCGGAAGCCTTCGGCGAGGGCACGACGCTGAAGAAGATCGACGACTACACCGTCGAATGGACGTTCAAGGACGCTTTCCCGAAGCAGTACCTCTACACGATGTCCTATCCGAGCTTCTGCCCGGGTCCGTCGCACATCCTGAAGCCACAGCATCCGAAGTATTCGAAGAACACCTACGACCAGTTCAAGAATGCTTTCCCGCCGGAATTCATGAACATGCCGGTCATGGGCGCCTGGGTGCCGGTCGAATATCGTCCTGACGACATCATCGTCATGCGCCGCAACCCCTACTACTGGAAGGTCGATGAGAAGGGCAACCAGCTGCCTTACCTCAACGAACTGCACTACAAGCTCTCCACCTGGGCTGACCGAGACGTGCAGGCCGTTGCCGGTTCCGGCGACATTTCCAACCTGGAGCAGCCTGAAAACTTCGTGGCGTCACTGAAGCGCGCTGCCGAGAAGACCGCACCGGCACGCCTTGCCTTCGGCCCGCGCCTGATCGGTTACAACCTGCGTATGAACCTCTCGGCCAACGGCTGGGGCGATCCTGATGCACGTGGCCAGGCTGTTCGCGAACTGAACCGCAATGAGGACTTCCGCAAGGCGGTCACCATGGGTCTGGACCGCAAGGCGATCGGCGACTCGCTGGTCAAGGGTCCGTTCACCGCGATCTATCCGGGTGGCCTGTCGTCGGGCACGAGCTTCTACGACCGCAACTCGGTGGTCTATTACCCGTTCGACCTGAAGGGCGCCAAGGCATTGCTCGCCAAGGCCGGCCTCAAGGATACCGATGGCGACGGCTTCGTGAACTTCCCCGCCGGCACCGAAGGCGGCAAGAACGTCGAAATCGTGCTTCTGGTCAACAACGCCTACGCCACCGACAAGAGCCTTGCAGAAGGCGTCATCGGGCAGATGGAAAAGCTCGGCATCAAGGTCATCCTCAATGCATTGGATGGTCCGAAGCGTGATGACGCCCACTATGCGGGTCGTTTCGACTGGCTGATCCAGCGCAGCTCACCGGAGCTTGCTTCCGTCGTGCAGAACACCGAACAGCTTGCGCCTGTCGGTCCCCGCACGAGCTGGCAGCACCGCGCCGGCAAGGACGGCAAGCTTGACCTGATGCCCTATGAAGAAAAGCTGGTCGACATCGTAACCAAGTTCCAGACCAGCCAGGACAACAACGAGCGCGTCGACCTGATGAAGCAGTATCAGAAGGTCGCGACCGAGAATGTCGATACGGTCGGCCTCACGGAGTATCCGGGTGCGCTGATCATCAACAAGCGCTTCTCGAACGTGCCGGCTGGAACTCCGATCTTCATGTTCAACTGGGCTGAAGACTCCGTCATCCGCGAACGTCTGTGGGTGGCTGCTGACAAGCAGGGCAAGTACGAGCTGTTCCCTGAGCAGCTGCCCGGCAAGCCTGGCGACAAGGGTCCGATCAACTAAGCGTTCTCCTCCCAACGAAAGATACCGGTCGCGTGTGATGCGCGGCCGGCCAAGATCAACTAGCCAGCCGCATAGAGACAGCGACTGGCCGCAATGAGAAGCGAACCGTCAGATGTTCCGATTCCTGCTCGTGCGCATAGCCTCCGCGATTCCGGTGCTGATCATCCTCAGCATCGTGACCTTCGCGATCATCCAGGCGCCGCCCGGCGACTATGCCGATTACATCCGTTCGCAGCTGATCAATCAGAGTGGAGCCTCCTTCGCGGCCGCCGATGCGCAGGCCCAGGCCTATCGCGTCGCCCACGGGCTCGACCAACCGATGGTCATCCAGTATTTCAACTGGATCAAAGGGATCGTGACGCAGGGCGATTTCGGCTACAGCATGTTCTACAATAAGCCGGTGGCCGACGTGGTCGCTGAGCGCCTGCCGCGCACCCTTGCACTGGCGTTGGTCTGCCACATCCTGGCATCCGTGCTCGGCATCACCTTCGGCGTCTGGGCCGCGACCCGCCAGTATTCCTGGATCGACAGCCTGCTTTCCGGCATTTCTTTCCTCGGCATGACGGTGCCGCGCTTCCTGATGGCGCTGATCATCGTCTATCTCATGGTATTCCAGTTCAACGTCGCGGAAATCGGTAGCTTCTTCTCGCCGCAATACGGCGGCGCGCCGTGGTCCTGGGCGAAATTTGTCGATCTCGTCCACCATGTCTGGCCGGTCGTCGCCATCGCCACCTTCGGCGGGCTCGCCTACAACATGCGTGTCATGCGCGGCAATCTGCTTGATACGCTGAACGCCCAGTACGTCGAGACGGCGAGGGCGAAGGGCCTTTCCGGCGGTGCGGTCGTCATGCGCCATGCGGTGCCAAACGCACTGCATCCACTCGTCATGTATCAGGGCGTCGTGCTCCCCTACATGCTGACCGGCGAGATCGAGACCGCGATCATCTTCTCCCTCCCAACCGTTGGGCCCGCAATCGTCGGCTCCATGGCGATCGGCGACGTCTACGTGACGGCCACCTTCATGATGGTGCTGTCCGCCACGCTCATCGTCGGCAACATCATCGCCGACATGCTGCTTGCGATGCTGGACCCTCGCGTCCGTACGTACGGAGGAGCCTGATATGCTCGCATTCGATTCCGCTCCCCCGCCGCCGCACGAGGAAACCGTCAAGTCGGTGCCGCATGGCAATGAAAGCTACATGGCGCTGGTCTGGCGCCGCCTGAGACGCTCGTGGACCGGGACTATCGGCCTCGTGCTGGTTGCCATGCTCCTGATAATGGCGATCTTCGCGGAGTTTTTCGCGCCGATGGATCCGAAGGCGACGGATGTCGGCTTTGCCCCACCGCAGATGATGAGCTTCCACGATAAGGACGGCAATTTCGTCTTTCAGCCACGCGTCTATGGCTTGACCGAGTCGGAAGAACTCGACCCGGTGACCTTCCAGCCGATCGTCGGCCCGGACTATGATAATCCGAACCTCCTCGGCTTCTTCGTGAGCGGGGCTGAATACAAGCTCCTCGGTCTCATTCCGACAGACCGGCACTTCTTCGGTTCGACTACGGGGCAGCCGGTGCATTTCCTCGGCACTGACAAGTTCGGCCGGGACGTGCTGTCGCGCGCCATCGTCGGCTCGCGGATTTCGCTGACGATTGCGCTTACCGTCGTCTTCATCGTCACCGTGATCGGAACTACGGTCGGCATGGTGTCGGGATATTTTGGCGGCGCCTTCGACACCTGGGTACAGCGCTTCGTCGAAGTGGTGCTCGCCTTCCCGCAACTGCCGCTTTATCTGGCGCTAACGTCGCTTATCCCGGTGACGGCACCGACCAATGTCTTCCTCGGCTTCGTCATCATCGTCATGTCGGCACTCGGCTGGGCTCAGATGTCGCGCGAAGTCCGCGGCAAGACACTGGCACTCGCGCGCATCGATTATGTCCGGGCTGCCATGGCTGTCGGCGCCACCGACCGACGGATCATCTTCCAGCACATCTTCCCGAACGTGATGAGCCACGTGATCGTCGCCGTCACGCTGCATATCCCGAGCGTGGTGCTGTTGGAATCCTTCCTCGGCTTCCTCGGCTTTGCCGTGAAGCCACCGCTGATTTCCTGGGGTCTGATGCTTCAGGATACCGCAAACTACTCCGTTATCGGCACCTATCCCTGGATTCTGGCGCCCGTCGGCTTCGTGCTGATCACCGTCTTCGCGTTCAACGCGCTGGGTGACGGTCTGCGCGATGCAGTCGATCCTTATTGAGGTGACCAAGATGGCTCTTGCACTCGTCAACTCTTTCGCCCCGCCGGTGCGCCTCGATCATGAGGGACGGTCGGAAAGTCCTGTCATCGATGCGCGCAACGTCGCGGTCAACTTCAAGGTCGAGCACGGCACTGTCGAGGCTGTGAAGGACATCTCCTTCCAGCTCTATCGCGGAGAAACGATCGCGATCGTCGGCGAATCCGGTTCCGGAAAGTCGGTCACCGCACGCACCGTGATGGGCCTGCTGTCCAAGCGTGCGGTGGTTTCACCGAAATCCACTGTGACCTACGACGGCGCCAATATCCTGAAATTCTCCGAGCGCGACCGTCGCAAGCTTCGCGGCGACCGCATCTCGATGATCTTCCAGGAACCGATGAGCTCGCTCAATCCGATCTATACGATCGGCAGCCAGATCGTCGAGGCGATCCGCGTGCATCGCAAGGTGAGCAAGAAGCAGGCGGAAGCCCGGGCGCTCGAGCTCCTGCAGCACGTCCAGATTCCAGATCCCGAAGCCCGGCTCAGACAATATCCGCATCAGCTCTCCGGGGGGCAGCGCCAGCGCGTGATGATCGCCATGGCGCTCGCCAACGATCCCGATGTGCTGATCGCCGACGAACCGACGACCGCCCTCGACGTGACGGTGCAGGCGCAGATCCTGAACCTCATCCGCAACCTGCAGAAGGAATTGCGGATGGCGGTGATCTTGATCACCCACGACCTGACGGTCGTGCGCCAGTTCTCCGACTACGTCTACGTCATGCAGCATGGCGAGATGCGCGAGCACAACACCACAGAGGCCCTCTTTGCCAATCCGCAGCACTCCTACACCAAGCACCTGCTGGGTTCGGAACCACGTGGTCAGGCCAATCCGCTGCCTGAGGGCTCGGACGTCATCCTCGATGCCAAGGACGTGCGTGTCTCGTTCATGATGCGCCATGGCGGGTTCTTCAAGCCGGAACTGAAGGAGCTCATCGCCGTCAACCGGTTGAACCTGACGCTCCGGCGGCATGAAACACTTGGCCTCGTCGGCGAATCCGGATCCGGCAAGACGACCTTCGGCCAGGCGCTTGTCCGGCTGAACGAGCCTGATAGCGGCGAGATCTATTTCGACGGCCAGCCGATCCACGGAAAATCGCGTGCGGAAATGCGGCCGCTGCGCTCACGCATGCAGATCGTGTTCCAGGATCCGTTCTCATCGCTCAACCCGCGCATGACCATCGGCCAGATCATCGAGGAAGGGCTCGTCGTCAACAAGCTCGGAGCGACCAAGGCAGAGCGGCTCGACCGCGTCCGCGAGGCGCTGATCGCGGCAGGCATGCCCGGCAATATTCTCTCGCGTTTTCCGCACGAGTTCTCCGGTGGCCAACGCCAGCGTATCGCCATTGCCCGTGCCATCGCGCTCGAGCCGGAATTCATCCTGCTCGACGAGCCGACGTCGGCGCTTGACCTTTCGGTCCAGGCCCAGATCATCGAACTGCTGCGCAAGCTGCAGGACGAGCGGGGTCTCAGCTATCTCTTCATTTCGCACGATCTCAAGGTCGTGCGTGCCCTCTGCCACCGGGTGATTGTCATGCAGCATGGCAAGATCATGGAAGAGGGACCCGTCAACGAAGTTCTCACCAATCCCAAGACCGCCTACACGGAACGGCTCGTCAAAGCCGCTTTCGAGGTAGCCTGATTGCACATGCCGGAGGTTATAATGGCAAGAAATCCCAAGATCACGTTCATCGGTGCTGGTTCCACCGTCTTCATGAAGAACATCATCGGCGACGTGCTGCAGCGCCCGGCGCTGTCGGGCGCGACCATCGCCCTGATGGATATCAACCCGCAGCGGCTTGAAGAAAGCGCCATCGTCGTCAACAAGCTGATCTCGACACTTGGCGTCAAGGCGAAGGCCGAGACCTATTCGGACCAGCGCAAGGCACTCACCGGCGCCGATTTCGTCGTCGTCGCCTTCCAGATCGGCGGCTACGAGCCCTGCACGGTAACCGACTTCGAGATTCCGAAGAAGTTCGGCCTGCGTCAGACGATCGCCGACACGCTCGGCGTCGGCGGCATCATGCGCGGCCTGCGCACCGTCCCGCACCTGTGGAAGATCTGCGAAGACATGCTCGCGGTCTGCCCCGAGGCGATCATGCTGCAATACGTCAACCCGATGGCGATCAACACCTGGGCGATCTCGGAAAAATACCCGACGATCAAGCAGGTTGGTCTTTGCCACTCGGTGCAGGGCACCGCGATGGAACTGGCGCACGACCTCGACATCCCCTACGAGGAAATCCGCTACCGCTCGGCTGGCATCAACCACATGGCCTTCTACCTGAAGTTCGAGCATCGTCAGGCCGACGGTTCCTACAAGAACCTCTATCCGGATCTCGTGCGCGCCTACCGTGAAGGCCGCGCTCCGAAGCCGGGCTGGAACCCGCGCTGCCCGAACAAGGTGCGCTACGAGATGCTGACGCGCCTCGGCTACTTCGTCACCGAGAGCTCCGAGCACTTCGCCGAGTACACCCCCTATTTCATCAAGGAAGGCCGCGAGGACCTGATCGAGAAGTTCGGGATCCCGCTCGACGAATACCCGAAGCGCTGCATCGAGCAGATCGCCCGCTGGAAGGGGCAGGCGGAAGCTTACAAGTCGGCTGACAAGATCGAAGTTGCGCAGTCGAAGGAATACGCTTCCTCGATCATCAACTCCGTTTGGACGGGCGAACCCTCCGTCATCTACGGCAACGTCCGCAACAATGGCTGCATCACCTCGCTGCCTGACAATTGCGCGGCCGAGGTTCCCTGCCTGGTGGATGCGTCAGGCATCCAGCCGACCTTCATCGGCGACCTGCCGCCACAGCTGACGGCGCTGATCCGCACCAACATCAACGTGCAGGAACTGACGGTTCAGGCGCTGATGACGGAAAATCGCGAGCACATCTACCACGCTGCGATGATGGACCCGCATACGGCCGCCGAACTCGATCTCGACCAGATCTGGGCGATGACGGACGAACTGCTGGCCGCGCACGGCGACTGGCTGCCGGCATGGGCCCGCACTAACCACAAGGTTCAGGCCGCCTGACCAACTCTCTCCCGGTCACGGCCCAATAGAAGTCCCGCGGCATTGCCGCGGGACTTTTTTGTCAGCGAGAGCAGAGGCTAGCGGGCAAACTTTCGGGCACCTGCGACGCAGACGATAACAGCGACCGTCACAGCGAACATCGAAACGCTTACCCTCTCGTGCAGCAGTGTGGCGGCGAGCGCCAGACCAAGAAACGGCTGCAGGAGCTGCAATTGCCCGACGGCCGCAATCCCCCCTTGCGCAAGCCCACGATACCAGAAGACGAAGCCGATCAGCATGCTGAAGAGAGAGACATAGGCAAGGCCGGCAAAAGCGGAGGGACCAATGTCGGAGAAGCTTGCCGGCATCGTCCCGGCCGCGATGACAAGCATCAATGGCAGCGCAAGGACAAGTGCCCAACAAATGACCTGCCAGCCTCCGAGCACACGCGACAGGCGCGCGCCTTCGGCATAGCCGAGCCCGCAGACGACGATGGCGGCCAACATCAAGGCATCGCCGACAAACGACGCAGCAATGCCTTGCCATAGTGCAAAGCCAACGACCAGCGCGCTGCCAACGCCGGAAAACAGCCAGAACATTGGTTTCGGGCGCTCTCCGCCACGGATAACCCCAAATATCGCCGTTGCAAGCGGCAGCAAGCCGATGAAGACAATGGAATGCGCGGAGGTGACATGCTGCAGGGCAAGTGCCGTCAGCAGTGGGAAGCCGACAACGACGCCGAGTGAAACCACTATCAGCGGAACAATATCACGTCGGCTCGGACGGCTTTCGCGAAACAGGGCAAGCAGCGCAAGGCCAAGCATTCCTGCGATGGCGGCACGCGCCGCCGTGAGAAACACCGGATCGAACTGCATCACCGCCACTCGCGTCGCCGGCAGCGATCCGCTGAAAATTACCACGCCCACAAAACCGTTGAGCCATCCCGACAGTGTCCGGTCCATCTTTCACTCCATTATTGCAGCGGTGTTATCGAACAAAGCCGATGGTGTCGCCAGCAACGGAATGGTACGCTTTCGTAAAATTGTTATGGTTCGGAAGGCAATACAGATGACCACTGATGAAGTGCCTGCGCGCACGACACGCGTGGCAATGGTCATGGCGACAGTTCGACAGCGGATCGCGAGCCGCAGTCTGGCGGCAGGTGCCAAGCTCCCCTCCGTCAGAGGTCTGGCTGCCGGTCTGAAGGTATCCACATCTACGGTCGTCGATGCCTACCAGCGCCTGGTTGCCGAAGGCGTCGTCCATGCGCGCCCCGGATCGGGGTTCTATGTCGCCAATCAAGTCGCTCCGTTCTCCGTGGCGGAGAGTGGACCGAAACTTGACCGCGACGTGGATCCGTTCTGGGTTTCCCGCCAATCGCTTGAAACAGCGGGCGATGCATTGAAGCCGGGCTGCGGATGGCTTCCGGCCAGCTGGCTGCCGGAGGAGGGGATGCGACGCGGACTGCGGGCGCTCTCGCGGGCAGGGGCCACGTCGTTGGCTGACTACGGCTCACCGCTTGGATTGGCGTCGCTCCGGCAACTGATCGCCCGACGTCTGGCCGACCGTGCTCTGGAGGCGTCACCGGATCAGATCATGCTGACGGAGTCAGGAACGCAGGCAATAGACCTGCTGTGCCGGTTCCTGCTTGAGCCCGGCGACACGGTGCTGGTCGACGATCCCTGCTACTTCAATTTTCACGCCCTGTTGCGCGCTCACCGCGCCAAGATCGTCAGCGTGCCCTATACGCCGATCGGACCGGACCTGGAGATCTTCGCACAGGTGGTCGCGACTGAGCGGCCGCGGCTCTACATCACGAATTCGGCGATCCACAATCCGACGGGCGCAACGCTCTCGCCTGTCACGGCACACCGGGTGCTGAAGATTGCCGAGCAATTCGGCGTGACCATCATCGAGGATGATATTTTCGCGGATTTCGAGTTTACCTCGGCCCCGCGCCTGGCGGCATTCGATGGGCTGGATCGCGTTATTCATATCGGAAGCTTCTCGAAGACCCTGTCGGCCGCGGCGCGCTGCGGCTTCATCGCTGCGAAACCGGAATGGATCGAAGGGCTGACGGATCTGAAAATCGCAACGTCGTTTGGCGGCGGCCGCCTTTCGGCTGAGTTCGTGTTCAACGTTCTTAGCGACGGCAGCTACCGCAAGCATGTCGATACGCTACGCACAAAGCTTGCACACGCGATGCTCGACGTATCGTCACGTCTGAAGGCGATCGGGATCAAGCCCTGGCTGGAGCCTCAGGCAGGGTTGTTCCTGTGGTGCAGGCTGCCTGAGGGCATCGATGCGGCCGAGGTCGCTAGACTCGCCTTGAAGAAGGGGCTCGTGATGGCGCCGGGCAACGCCTTCAGCCTGTCGCAGACAGCCACTGACTACATGCGGTTCAACGTCTCCCAGACGCTCGAGCCGCGCATCTTCGACATTCTGAGCGATACGCTGACGTCCATTCATCAGCAGAAGCGCGCGTGATGCAATTGATTAGATCAATATATCTGATATAGAACAGATATACGCATTTCGATCTTGCCCGCCGGAGCCCCATGAGCCGTAACTTTCTCGTCGTTGATCCCGAAGAAGGCATGCCCATTCTGAAGGGACTTGCGTCACCGGCGCGCGTCGCTGTCTTGAAGCTGCTGCATGAGAAGGGGGCGCTTAACGTCAACGAAATCGCTGAAATCCTTGAGCTGCCGCAGTCGAGTGTGTCGACCAACGTGCAGATGCTCGAGGATGCCGGCCTGATCCGCACGGAAACACAGAAGGCGCGCAAGGGCAACCAGAAGGTCTGCCACAGTGTGTATGACGAGATCCTCGTCGTCTTCAAGAATGAAATCAAGGAAACGGAACCAGACGCGATCGAGGTCTCCATGCCTCTTGGGCTCTACACGGGCTTCGAGGTCACCGCGCCGTGTGGGCTCTGTTCTGTCGACGGCATTGTCGGTCTGCTCGACGTTCCCAACACATTCCTCGATCCGGACCGGATGAAGGCCGCGCTTATCTGGTTTACCAGGGGCTATGTAGAGTACCAGTTTCCGAATAATGCGAGACTGACGAACACCAGCATCCGCGAGATCGAATTCGTGATGGAGTTGAGTTCGGAAGTCCCCGGCACGAGCGCCGATTGGCCCTCTGATATTACGCTGACGGTCAACGGCGCTGACATCGGCACATGGACGTCGCCGGGCGATTTTGGCGACAAACGCGGGGTTTTTACCCCTGATTGGTGGAAGTTGAAGGGCTCACAGTACGGAAAGCTGAAGAATTTCCGGATCAATGACGACGGTGCCTTTGTCGATGGCCTGCGCATCTCCGACGTCTCGCTTTCACACCTGAAACTCGACGAACATCACTCGATTCGGCTTCGTATCGGTGTGCGTGACGATGCAAAGCATCCTGGCGGCATCAACATTTTCGGCCGCGGATTTGGCAACTACGATCAGGACATCCTGCTGCGTCTGAAGACTCGGTGAGTCTATCCAGTTTTCCGAATTTTATGCTTGACCGGGTGACACGCTTCCGCTTTATTCATCTTAATTTGTGATATAGATCACAAAATACGATACAGTGGGAGGATACCATGAAGGCTGCGGTCACAGCGCACAGCAAATACACCATCTCGGACATCGATCCGCGCCTCTATGGCTCGTTCATCGAGCATCTCGGCCGTGCTGTTTACACCGGCATCTACGAACCCGACCACGTGACCGCAGATGAAAATGGCATGCGCAAGGATGTCATCGAATTGGTCAAGGAACTGAATGTTCCGATCGTACGCTATCCGGGCGGCAACTTTGTGTCAGCCTACAACTGGGAAGACGGGATCGGCCCGAAGGAAAGCCGTCCGACGCGGCTCGATCTCGCCTGGCACACGTCCGAGAGCAACCAGGTCGGCATCCATGAATTCGCCGATTGGTGCGTCTCGGCCAACACTGAAATGATGCTGGCCGTCAACCTCGGTTCGCGCGGCCTCGACGAGGCACGCAACTTCCTCGAATACGTCAATCATTCCGGTGGCAGCGAATGGAGCGACAAGCGCATCGCCAATGGCCGTAAGGAGCCGTGGGACGTCAAGCTCTGGTGCCTCGGCAACGAGATGGATGGCCCCTGGCAGATCGGCCATAAGACCGCCGACGAATATGGGCGTCTCGCGCATGAGACGGCAAAGGCGATGCGCGCGTTTGACAGCTCGCTCGAGCTCGTGGTCTGCGGTTCGTCGAACGCGCATATGCCGACTTATCCGGAGTGGGAGGCGACCGTTCTTGACCACACCTACAACGAGGTCGACTACATCTCGCTGCATATGTATTTCGAGAACCGCGCCAAGGATACGGCCAACTACCTTGCACGAAGCGTCGAACTCGATAACTACATCGGAACGGTTGCTGGCGTGATCGACTACGTCAAAGCGAAGAAGCGGTCCTCGAAGGACGTGTACATCTCCTTTGACGAGTGGAATGTCTGGTATCACTCCAAGGAGCGCGACAAGGCAACGCTTGCCGGTGCCAATGGTTGGCCGCATGCCCCGGCTCTGCTGGAAGACGACTACAATTTCGAGGATGTGCTGCAGGTCGGCTGCATTCTCAACACCTTCATCAATCGCGCCGATGTCGTGAAGATCGCTTGCCTTGCGCAGCTCATCAACGTCATCGCGCCGATCATGACGGTTCCGGGCGGTCCCGCATGGCGCCAGACGATCTTCTATCCCTACTACTTCGCATCGGTTTACGGCCGCGGCACGGCGCTGAAGCTGATGGTCGATAGCCCGACCTACAAGGTGGATGAACTGGGCGACGTTCCCTACCTCGACGTTTCCGCCGTGCATGACGCGGAGAAGAAGACGGTGACGTTCTTTATCGTCAACCGCCACGGTACCGAGACGCTCGATCTCGATGCAAGCCTCCTTGAGTTTGGTGCCCTGCGCGTCATCGACGACCAGGTCGTCGCTCACAGCGATCTCAACATCACCAACACGGCTGAGAAGCCTGACAGCGTTGTGCCGAAGGCCGTTCTCGGAACCAGCTTCGTCGACGGCAAGCTCAATGCCAAGATCGCTCCGTTGTCCTATCGGATGATCCGGCTGCAGGCTTAAGTAAATCAGAAATTTTGATACATATCAAAAGATATGTTGACAAGTTAATTGTATGATTTAACGTCAGCGCACAGGTTTTGACGTGCCACTGGGAGGAACGGATGGAAGCAATAGCTTCTGTTTTGGCACTATCACCGATCGCGGGAGGTTCGCTTGTGAAGGCGAGCGCTCCCTCGGCGGAAGCATGCCAGCTGCTAGTCTGTATCGGCATTTCGGGTTCTGACTGCAATCGAGGAGCAGTCGTATGACCGCGAATATCGAAATCCAGAATGTTACCAAGCGTTACGGCTCGATGACCGTCCTTGACGGACTGTCGCTGTCGATCAAGGCAAACGAGTTCATGGTCTTCCTCGGGCCCTCCGGCTGCGGCAAGTCCACGCTTCTGCGTATGATCGCCGGACTGGAAAGTGTCGACGAAGGCACGATCTCGATCAACGGAGAGCGGATCGACACGCTGCCTCCCGGTCAGCGCGATATCGCAATGGTCTTCCAGTCCTATGCGCTTTATCCTCACATGACGGTGGCCGACAACATGGCCTTCGGACTGCGCAACATCAGCGTTTCCGCGGACGTGATTTCCTCGCGCATTGCCGAGGCCGCCCGTATGCTCGAGATCGGGCATTTGCTCGAGCGCAAGCCCGGCCAGCTTTCGGGTGGGCAGCGCCAGCGCGTTGCCATCGGCCGGGCGATCGTCAAGGAGCCGAAGGCCTTCCTGTTCGACGAGCCGCTCTCGAACCTGGATGCGGCGCTGCGCGTCCGCACCCGCGTCGAACTTGCGCAACTGCGCAACCGGGTGCGATCGACGATGATCTTCGTTACCCATGACCAGATCGAAGCCATGACACTGGCCGATCGCATTGTCGTCATGAACAATCGAAAGATCGAGCAGATCGGTACGCCGATGGAGATCTACTCGCGGCCGGCAAGCCGTTTTGTCGCAACCTTCGTCGGTTCTCCGACCATGAACTTCCTGAACGTCGGGCTGACCGAAGAGAACGGCTTCCTGCGCGCCAAGCTGCCGGATGGAACCGACTTGCAGACGGCAATCCGGTCGAGTGGTCCAAAGTCGGGCGAGTTCGCACTCGGCATCCGCGCCGAGGCGGTCAAGCTCGCCAACGGCGCACCGGCCACGACGACAGGCAAGGTCGATGTGCTCGAGCGTCTTGGAGACCGCACACTTCTCTATACCCGCCTCAAGGATGGAACCGTCGTGGTTGCCGAAGACATCGGCAACAGCCGAGTTGCGATTGGGGATGAAGTGGCGCTGACGCTGGATGGTTCGCGCACACATCTCTTCGATACGGCTGGCAACGCCTGGCACAATGAGGAGGGCGGTCATGGCTGAGGCTACTCTCTCGTCCTCTCCTTCCACGGCCAAGATAGCGGCCCGCCAGAAGGTTCAGGACGTCAACGCGCCGCTCTGGCGCAACGCCTTGTTCGTTGCACCCTATCTCTTCTTTTTCGTCACGTTGCTGATCGTGCCCTTGCTATGGGGGATCTGGCTCAGTCTTCATAAGGCAGATGCCTTTGGTGCCGGGCGGTTTGTCGGCTTCGACAATTATGTCAGGCTCTTCAAGGACAAGATCTTCATCCAGGCGGTGGGCAACACGTTCTACTTCGTGCTGCTGACGGTTCCCACGCTTGCCATCATCGGTCTATTGCTCGCTCTTGCGCTCAATCGCAAGACAAAGATGGCAGCGGCACTGAGAGCGGTCTATTTCTCGTCGTCTGTGCTGTCGGTCACTATCGTGACGCTGATCTGGCGGATCGTTTTCATCGGCAATTTCGGCTTGCTGGCGACGATTTACGGGTGGTTTGGCGTTCCTGCCCCGGCCTTTCTATCCGATCCGAGCCTCGCCATGATCGGCATCGCGATTGCGACTGTCTGGTGGTGCATCGGTCTGCCGATGATGCTGTTTCTATCAGCGCTCCAGCAGGTGCCGGCAGAGATCTATGAGGCCGCTGCGCTCGATAACGCGAGCCGCTGGCGCACCCTTTGGTACATCACTCTGCCTTCAATCAGACGCACCTTCGTTCTCGTTCTGATCATTCAGGTCGTCCTTCAGTTCCAGCTCTTCGGGCAGGCGAAGCTGATGACGCTCGGCGGGCCGAACAACGTCTCGAAGCCGATCGTGCTCTACATCTATGAAGCCGCCTTCACCAAGTGGGACCTCGGTCTTGGTGCTGCCGCCTCTGAAGTCCTCTTCATACTGATCCTGATTGCTGCGATGGCGCAGTACTTCATCTCGCGCCGCAAAGGAGAAGAAGGATGAGCGCAGTGTCCGGTGGAAATATGGTCGGTCGTTCGACCGGCGATCGCGTGATCCTGATCCTGGCTGTCGTCTGCGCAGTCATCATGATGGCACCGGTGCTCTGGGTGATCGGACTGTCCCTGAAGGACAACAAGGAGCTGATGGCGGACATGAACTCCGTCTTCCACGCTCCCTATACGATCACCAACTACGTCAATATCCTGGCAACGTCCTCGGTGTTTCGCTGGATATTGAACAGCATTGTCGTTGCCGGCGGATTGACGCTCTTCACGCTGATCCTGGCATCGCTTGCAGGCTACGGCTTTGCTCGTCTGAACTTTCCGTTCCGCAACACGCTGTTCATTATCGTGCTGCTCGGGCTAGCCATTCCGGAGCAGGCGGTGCTCATCGCCCGCCATCAGATCTTCAGCTGGCTGAAGTTTCACAACACCTATCACGGTCTGATCCTGCCTGGATTGTCGGCGCCGTTCGGTGTGTTCCTGATGACGCAGTATTTCCGTGCCATTCCGAAGGAGCTCGACGAGGCTGCACTGCTCGACAACGCCAGCCGTTTCAAGATCTTCTGGAAGGTCCTGCTGCCGCTGACGGTTCCGGCGCAGGCAACGCTTGGCATCTTCACCTTCCTTGGCGCTTGGAACGACTACTTCTGGCCGTTGATCTCAGGTACCAAAAAGGAAATGTACACGCTGACGATCGGCATTGCCTCGACGCAGACGAACTTCGCGCAGTCGGAAGGCCTCGGCTTCCTGATGTCGCAGGCGGTCTTCGCCGGTGCGCCGATCCTCGTTCTCTACCTGTTTTTCCAGAAATACATCGTGACGGCAGTATCAGGCGCCGCCGTGCGCTGACACCTGTCCCGCGATGCGTTCAACCTGCTCCCGGGGAGGGGGCTTGCAGCCAAGGGTCGAAGACCCATTGAGGAGGAGATGGAAATGACGCTTACCCTTAGAAAATACATGCTGGCGGCGGCTTCGGTCATCGCGCTTGCGGGTGCAAGCCCGGCCTTTGCCGCCACCGAGTTGACCGTGCAGCGTTTCTTCGGCGCCTGCGATGCAGATTGGGGCACCAACACCGATGTTAGCAAGGCCGTTGGCGAATGCGGCATCATCACGTCGATGATCAACAAGTTCAACGCCGACAATCCTGATGTTCATGTCACCGTGACAACCGTCGAATGGCCGGGATACGATCAGTTGACCGCGCAGTTCGCCGCCGGCGACCCGCCGGATATCGTCACCATCCATCAGTCCGTCCTTGCCGACTACCAGTCCAAGGGCCTGATCATGCCGCTTGACGACGTCCTGAAGTCTGTTGGCGTCGCGTCTTCAGACTTTACCGATGCCAGCCTGAACGGCGTGACCAAGGACGGCAAGATCTACGGTCTTCCGATCGACAACTGGACCATGCTGTATCACATCAACTTGGACCTCTTCAAAAAGGCCGAGCTGCTCAACGCCGATGGCACGCCGAAGCTTCCGACCAGCGTCGATGAGCTCCTGGCACAGGCCAAGCAGTTCAAGGAAAAGACGGGCAAGCCATACTTGGTGCAGAACCTTGCCAACGAAGTCGCTCTCTACACCCGCAATCTCTACACCTACCTGTTCCAGCAGGATTCGAACTTCTTTGCCGATCCTAAGCAGGTCAAGATCAACACGCCCGAGGCCAAGAAGGTCCTCGAGATGTACAAGGCGATCTACGACAACGGCTACACGACCAAGGATCTCGACTACGCGGCCGGCATCAACGCCTTCCTCGCAGGCGAAGGCGGCGTGCACCTGAACGGTACCTGGGTCATCGGCGACTACACCGCATCCGCTGAAAAGGCGGGTACGGCTCTCAACGCCGGCGGCTATGCCGTCTATCCCTATCCGCAGCTCTTCCCGGGCAAGAAGTCGCAGTATGCCGACGGTCATAGCTGGGCAGTATCGCAGAAGGACCGGACGGAAGAACAGACCGCCGCAATCGGCAAGTTCCTGAAATTCTTCCATGACAACGACTTCGACTGGTCGCGCACCGGCCACCTGCCGGCTGTCAAGGCGGTGCTGGATTCCGAACAGTTCAAGGCTTTGCCGCATCGTGACACGATCTCGGCGATCGCAACCCTCGGAACGCCGCTGCCGTCCACGGTCCAGCGTCAGTTCGCAATTCAGGACATCATTGGCCAGGAAATGAGTGCCGCGGTCACCGGCCAGAAAGAGGTCGACGCCGCGCTTGCCGATATGGAGCAACGTATCAACGACCTGCTAGCCAACATCTGAGGCTCAACTCTCTCCCGAGCCTAGGAGCCGATGCCCGCCGCTGGTCTCGCGGCGGGCATTTCCGTTTGTTCGGTTAGGCAATGCCGCCGAGGCAGACATACTTTATCTCGGTGAACTCCTCGATGCCGTACCTGGAGCCTTCGCGTCCGAGGCCCGACAGCTTGACGCCGCCGAATGGGGCTTCAGCGGTCGAGATCAGCCCGGTGTTTACGCCGACCATCCCGTATTCAAGCGCCTCGGCGACGCGGAAAACGCGCGCGAGATCCTTCGCATAGAAATAGGACGCCAGACCGAACTCGGTGTCGTTGGCTTGTGCTATGACATCGGCCTCGTCCTTGAACCGGAAGAGCGGCGCCACCGGACCGAAGGTCTCTTCGCGGGCAACGGCCATATCCTTGGTGACTCCGGCAAGCACGGTTGCCTCGTAGAAGGTGCCGCCGAGCGAATGGCGCTTGCCACCGACGATGACCTTGGCGCCCTTCGCCACGGCGTCGGAGACGTGCTCTTCGACCTTTTCGAGAGCCGGTTTGTCGATCAACGGTCCGAGAACGACGCCGTCGTCGAAGCCGTTACCCGTCTTCAGTTTCCCAACGGCGGCAGCAAGCTTCTCGGCGAATGCCTCGTAGACGCCGTCCTGGACATAGAGGCGATTGGCGCAAACGCAGGTCTGGCCGTTGTTACGATATTTGGCGATAAGAGCGCCTTCGACTGCGGCATCGAGGTCGGCATCGTCAAAGACGATGAAGGGAGCGTTGCCGCCAAGCTCGAGGCCGAGCTTCTTAATGGTCGGTGCGCTCTGCTTGTAGAGTTCTGCACCGACTTCCGTCGAGCCGGTAAACGTCAGTTTGCGAACGGTCGGATTGGCGGTCATCTCCGCACCGATTTCACGCGCTGAGCCGGTCACGACTGAGAACAGTCCCTTCGGCAGTCCGGCGCGCTCCGCGAGGACGGCAATTGCGAGTGCCGAGAACGGCGTCTGGCTGGCCGGCTTCAGAACCATCGCGCACCCGGCCGCGAACGCGGGCCCGGCCTTTCGTGTGATCATCGCGTTCGGAAAATTCCAGGGCGTGATCGCTGCCACGACGCCGATCGGCTGCTTCATCACCATAATGCGCTTGTCCGGCTGGTGCCGGGGATCAGGTCGCCATAGACGCGCCGTCCCTCTTCGGCGAACCATTCGATGAAGCTTGCGCCGTAGACAATTTCGCCGGTCGCTTCTGCGAGCGGCTTGCCTTGCTCGAGTGTCAGGATACGGCCGAGATCATCTTTGTTCTCGACCATCAACTCGAACCATTTGCGCAGAATGCCCGAACGGTCCTTGGCGGTTCGGGCCGCCCAGGCCTTTTGCGCGACACTTGCGGCATCGATCGCCGCCCTTGTCTCGGAGGCGCCGAGCTTCGGCACGCGGCCGATGATCTCCCCAGTCGCCGGATTGTTCACCTCGATGGCGTTCTTCGGATCGGCCTCGATCCACTCGCCGCCGACAAGAGCGGCTTCCCGAAAAAGGCTTGTGTCTTTCAGATGCATGATTTCCATCCCTGATATGTCTGGCCGTGCCATCCAGTCCATTAGTTGGACGGATTGGCTGGCGTGTCAAACCGTGGCGGAAATTCTTTGCGGATCGACGGCTCGGCCGTCAATCCACCGTATCGGGATGTGTAGCCGCCTTCAGATCAGCAAGGCCGCGATAGCCGTCTTTGTTGCCGGTGGCCGCTGCCGCGTTGAAGATGCGCTCGGCGTCACCGTACATTTGCAGATTGAGATAGCAGTACCCACGCAGCACCATCAGGTCGATCCGCTCCTGCTGCAACTGCGCGCGCTGGTCCAGATAGACAAGGGTCTCGCGATAGCGCTTCGCTCCGTAAGCGGACAGTGCCCGGTCGGAGAGAATGGCAACCTGAAGCTCCGCGGCGCGCTGTCGGCTCTGCGGAGCCTTGGTCGCGGCGACGGCGGCATTGTTGGACAGTCCGGCTCTCAGGTAGGCCAGGCTCTGGCCGTAGGCCGCGTCTTCGCGCACCTTCCGCGTTGGGCTCGCAAGGGCAGCTTCGAACGCTTCGACGGCTTCCATCGGCCGGTTGAGGTCCATGAGGCACCATCCACGTGTCAAAGCACTGCCAGGATCGAGCAGGCGCGCATCGATGGTCGTCGAGCAGCCACGCGGTGTTCTGCTGGCTCGTTGGACGGCCACTGTCCGCATGGCAGGTCGCGCCATGGTCGGCGCCTGCGCCACGTCGACTGTTGAAGCTGGGGCAGTCGTTGTCTGTGGCTGGGTTGCGAGCGGATACGCGGGCGATTGGGACACCGGCTGAACGGCTGTCGGAACGGGGGCTAGAGCCTGTGCTGCCGGGGTCAGCGAAGACGTGTCTCCAAGGTGCGCAATCCGCTCGGATCGCCCGGCCCAAAGACGCTGCACGTCCTGGACACCTCTCCGGTCGTTCAACTGCTCAAGTGTGATCGCCAGTCCATAAGCAGACGGCTCGTCATCTGCCTTCCAGCGCAGCGCCGTCTGGAACCAGCGCGCAGCCGTCTGCGGTTGGTTGAGGGTACGCGCATACCAGCCGAACTGCTGGGCGGTTGGAACGTATTTCTCCGCGATCACCACGGTCGCAATACGACCGAGAACGGTCTCGCTCAGATTGGCAGGCGGCTGCAGCGCCATCAGATTGGCTGTCGCGGCCAGATAGGTTGCCTTCGCGTCGTCGGAATCGTCGTGCCACTTGAACATGACATCCTCGGCTTCCTGCGGCTTTTTCTCGGCAATCAATGCCAAGGCAAGACCCTGGGAGGCGCTGGCGGAATCTTCTTTCGTGCGCGCCGCGCGGAACCATTTTTCCGCGTCCGGGTAGTTTTCACGCCGCACCTGATACCAGCCAAGCAGGAGATTGTCGGACGCCAGCCCTTGCGCTGCGGCAAGCTTCTCGACCACAGAAATGTACTCGGGCGCGACAGCGAGATTGGCATCCCCATTTCCGGCAGCGACGAAGGTTCGCGCGAGGTCGTTGCGGATGCTGTCGAACTCGCGACCGCCGTTTCCGTCCGCCCGTTCAAGTGCAAGCAACGGCTGCATGGCGCCGTAGGGCAGGAGGCTCGATGCCTTCTGCACCGTTGCCAGCCGCTCCTGGGGATTGGTGCAGTTCTTCAGAATGTAGGTGTAGGCATCCTGACCGCGCTGTGCGCGGTCGGTACGCACGAAAGCCTCGGCAACCCGCCAAAGGATATCGATGTCGCTGCAGGTGAGAAGGCTTGGGGTATTTGCGCCAATATCGACAACGGTTGCGTATTGCTTGAGATCAGAGGCATTGACCAGACGGGCACGCGCTTCTGCGACATCCAATCTGTCGAGAAGATCCGCGGGCGGCTGCCAACCGGCTTCTGCTGTCTGCCGGTCCGTGATTGCTTTTCTCAACTCGGCGTAGCGGCCCTCCGAGTAGAGACTCCACATGGTCTCGAGCTGCTTGTCGCCGCTTTGCGGAACCGCCAGCGGATCGGCAGGCGGCACCCAGTTCGGATACAGAGCCTGAAGGCGCGAGATTTCCGCCTGAAGGCGTGCCTTGTCACCACGGCTGGCGAAATAGCGAAGCGCGCTCTCGTCGACCTTCGGTTGATTGCTTGGCTGGGCTGCCGGTGCTGTTTGTGTGGGCGCCTGTGCCGCTACCGGCGCCGGGGTCGGCGAAGGTGCCGCCTGGGCGACGTCGTTCATGGGGTCCGGACCAACCGGTGGCGAAGGAGGCGCGGACGAGGGAGCGGCGCTGGCCGCCGCCTGGATCTGATCGGCAACGAGGTTAATGTCGCGGGCAGGATTCTGCGAGGGTGTCTCGGGACCGGTAATACGCCCCATCAACATCAGCTGCGGTGCAGACCGTCCTGGCGATGCCAGGCCAAGCGCTTCCTGAATCGCCACGCGATCCTTAAGCGCGGTGACCAGACCGGCCACAACGACAGCAACACCAACTGCTATGAAAGAGGATCTCACAGACACTCCGGATGTTTCTCCCCGACGAAGGCCAGCCCGAGGAGCTGAAGCGTGGATGGATAATACAGCGACGGCGCAAACTGCCGGGACGACGCAGGAATCTTTGTCCCACGGGTTACACAGGCCACAACATCGTTAACAATTCGATAACCGGGGTCCGACAGCGATTGCTTCGGGTGCCCGCTTGGCAGGTCGAAGGTAGCTGGCGCGCCGTCGCCTGCGGTCAATCCGGTTGAGAGACGATCGAGCAGGGCCTTGTCGGTCACGCCAGCGCGGGCCAGGTAGAGCGGAATGCGAATGGCGTTGTATCCAAACTCGGGATCGAATCCTTCGGCCGGCTGGGGATGGCGGTTCAGGCTCACCCAGTCTGCCGGGAGCTTTCGCGGCCCGAATTGCATCGCACGCAAGAGCGTCATGCCGTCGTCCGAAAGGGCCTGCCAGGCATCCGAAGGAGCGAGAACGGCCATGACGGGAATGGCCTCGAAGATCAGGTAAGACGGGTTGATGACGGGCCCATCCTTGCGGCCGGGAGCCATGAACCCCTCGGCGCCCGGCAACAGGATTGTGCGCCCGCCCGACTTTACGACGACGTGCGACAGGAGCGATTCGGCGATCTTGGTTGCGGCTGTCAGATAGTTTTGATTGCGCCAGGATGAGCCCGCCATCGCCAGCGCATAGGCAATCAGGATGTCGCCGTCGGAGGCGTTGTTGGTATCCGTCACATGTGGCGTTACGGTCGGATCCCATTTCCACACAGCAAGTCCGTCATCCCTCAGCAGCAGTTCCGTGCGGGTGAAATACCAGATCTGCTCGAAGTCGGACGGATTATTGGCGAGGTAGGCCAGAAGCAGGCCATAGCCCTGTCCCTCGCTGTGGCTGATATTGCCGTTGGCATTGTCGATGATCCGGCCGCTCGCATCAAGGAACTTGGCTTTATAAGCCTCCCATGCCTGAGCAGGGATGGTCGGGTTCTGCGCCGAGGCCGGCGCGCAAACGGAAAACACGCCCATGCAGAGCGCGAGGATGAAGCGTTGCAGCGCCCTCATTGCTTCCTGCCCAGCCGTCCCAGCATGCTTGCCGTGGTGACGCCAATCAGCAGCGACAGGGCAATCAACAGGAATACGTAGGAGAGGATGTTGGTCGAGAGCCAGTTGGCGGCGATCAAGCGATAGTTTGCAAGGCTCCATTGGTCCGAGGTGACAAAATCGAAGCGGCTGACGGGGACGCTGTCGATCTTGCCTGTGCTCGCCGAATAGGTGGTTATGTGGCCCGCGACTTGCGGCCAGCGTTCCTGTGCAGTGATTGCGTTGGCGCCGTCGCGCAGGTCCTTCGCGGATGGCGCCGTCACGACGGTCCAGGTCGAATCACCGGTGGCGCTGCGTCCCTGGGCGACCATGAAGCTGTTGCTGTTCGAGGGTGAGAACTGCTCCTCGGCTCCGGGCACGAACTGAAGGGAGCTGAGGGACATATCGAAATTGCGCCGCAGCCATTCCTGGAACGAGGTGATCTGGCCGCGCCAGACACCGCCGCTGACCTTCGAGCGCCACTCGTCGAACATGACGGTGGTTTCGGTCTGTGTCGTCTGGGTGGCGGCAAGCGGGCGCCAGCCTGCCTGGCTCGTCGTCGCGATGTTCATCTGCGTGAGCACCGCCGGCGGCATTTGCGAGATCGAACCGACGAAGATCGCGTCACGTTCGCCGATGGCGCCCGGAGACGCAGCCGGCTCGACTTCGATCGGACGCCCAGCGACGATCGCCATCTGCGCCAGAATGGTCGCGGTTGCCGACAGCGTGTCGGGGTCGACGCGATCGATGAACAGTGGGATCGCCTGAGTGGCGCGACCATAAGGATAGCCGGTTCCGGCGAAAGCCGCGAGGTTGGGGCGCTGGCCAACGCGCGCGAAGTCTGGAATATGAAGTTCGCTGGTATCGAATAGTGCAAAGCGTGGCCCGACGCCGGCCGTCGTTCCGGGAACGCATATGTCGTCTTCCTTGGTGAGCAGAATGGCTTCCAATGACAGAGTGTTGAGCCCCGGCTTGAAGTGCCGCATCGTGACTCGAATCGGAAGATGCCGGAATATGCCGCCGCCGGTCGCCGTGATCGGCAATGTCGAGGCGATGTTTCCGTTTACGTAGATGTCGACGTGGCTGCCCGGCTGCACGGCCTGCGTATAGGCGGCATCGAGCAGAACTGTCGCCTCGCCATAGGCATTGGCGTAAAAGTCGGCGGGGACAGCGACATTGAAGCTGGTCCGGAAACGTCTGCCGGAAAACTCACTCGACTTCACGCCGAGTTGCGAAAGGGCAATCGTCTTGTCCGAGAAAACGAGAGGCGCGTCGGGCGCGGTCCAGCGCTGGGTGGCAACCACGTCGCGTCGGACGCTTGGTGCGCGATCCGTCGTTGCAACGATCGTCTCGATAGCCGACGAAATCGACGGCCATGAAGGTCCAGTCACCAAAAGAACCGGCGCTCCAGTCCGTGGGTCGGTGACAAACGTCGCCATGGGAGCCGCCTGGGCTGCCGCAGGCACGTCGAAGACAGGCTGCAGTTCCGCAGGCGTGCCGACCAGAACCGTCATCTTGCCGGGACCGGTTTGCGGCAGCGTTCCCGTGCTGAACGAGAACGTTTCATTGGGCATGCCGCTCAACACGGCCATGCCCTGCACCAGCCGCAGCAGCGGCTTGGTCGTGCCAGGCTGCTCCAGCGCGGGCACGACGAAATTGAACTCGGTCTTTCCCGCTCCGTCGACACCGACGGCACGGATGGCATCGGTGCTGGAGAGTCTGGCGGCTTCCTCGCCAGCGAAGCTCAGGTAGGTCTTCGAGGGATCGATGTCTGACCAGAGTTCGTAGGTCGACTGCACGGTGCAATCGGTGCGGTGGCGATGCGTTGCTTCGAATGTCAGCAGATTGGCGCCGGGCTGCAGCAGCCGTGGCGGGACATCGAACGTCACATTCGACTGGCCATCAGGCGAGCCGACTTGCTGGTGCCCGATCACGCGATTGTTGAGGAGGACCGTGAACTCGGATGCCTCGGGCGCAACAACGATTGCATTCTGGTAGGCGAAGTTGAATTTGGCCGGCGCGGCGGCCTGCTCGGGTGTGAGATAGATGGACCAGGACTTGCGATCATACTCGCCGTCAAAGCCGAGCTTGGCGGAAGGAATGAGGTAACGCAAAACCCCGCCTTGTGGCGGTTGATCCGGTTGAGCGGCAGCTGTGGTCGCTACAGGTGCCGGAGTGCCTTGCGGCTGCTGAGCGGGTTGCACCGCGGCGGGCTGGCTGGGAGAGGCCGGCGTCACGGGGATGATCGCGGGGGGTGTCTCGGTCGTTCGAGCAGGAGCGGCCGAGAATGGCGGAATAACGCTGGGCTCGGGCGCCTCTGCCTGTACTGGGGCGCTCGGGGCTGGCGTTGCTGGTGCCGGCGCAACAGCGGGCGCCTGTGGTGTCGAGGGAGACGCAGGCAGCGTAAGGCGTGGCGCTGCTGGCGCTGTCGTCCGCTCGCCCGACATATCGAAGGGTGCCGTTTGCGCAAGGGTAACGGCGGAGCAGGTCGTGACCAGAAGCAGGACGGTGGAGGCGAGCTGCTTCATCAGCCTTGCGCCTTTGCGAGTTCACGCTGCTCTTCCCGCTCGGGGCGCAGGCTGCGGAAGAAATACAGGAGGCCGCGGCTGGTCTGATAGAGCGACAGGCCAAGAAACCATATCGTTCCACGGATCAGGCCGGGATTATAGCGGCGGGCTTGCTGGAACTGGGTCCATTGCGCCGAGTTCGCAAAAATAAGGTCTGCAATCAGCCGGTGGTCGAGCGCGCTCTTTGGCAGGTACTGACATCCGACCGCCAGAAGGCCATCCGACGATTGGATGTTGCGAATTGCGAGCGGCAGCGTCTCCATTTCCGCGCCGCTGTAGGGTTGGAAACGGATCTCGCCTTCCATGCCAACAAGCGACTGATCAAGCTGCTTGTCGAACACATGCAGCCGCGCGCCGTGTACGGAAACGTCCTCGATGGAGGCCGCGTGCCATTTGCCATTGACGCCGAATTCGCAGCGGCGATTGACCCGAACGCGGCGGGAAGATGCCCGCTCGCCACGTTCCGACACGACGCCGAGAGCGCAGCCTGCCATGATCAGGTTGATGACGTTCCAACCGCCAACGACGAGCGTAACGTCGGCCTTGTAAGGTTCGGTGTAGATGCGGAAGATCGTCACGGCTAGGGCGACGATCTGCACCGCAAAGATCACGAAGAATGGCCGGCTGATTTCCGAGAGGCGGCTGACCGCGATCGACTCGTCCTTCGCGGTCACCTTGAATGTCGGTTTGCGCGGATTGAGCATGACAGAGATGACGGCTGGCAGCAGGTGCACCGTTTGGACGTATTCATAAAGCTCGGAAATCCACGGCCAGCGGAACGAACCATACAGATAGTTCTGCATCATCAGGTTCACGAGCATGTAGGCGAGCGTGTAGGCGAGGAATTCGCCACCGGACGCGGTGAAGATCTCCAGGTCGAAGAACAGATAGAAGAGCGGCGCGAACAGAAACACCGTGCGCGGGAACGGGAAGAGCCAGAAGAGCGTCGACGACATGTAGCAAAGGCGCTGCGGGATCGTCAGGCCGCGTTTGAGAAGCGGAAAACGGAACCGCAGGATCTGCATCATTCCTTGCGCCCAGCGGCTGCGCTGGCCGATAAAGCTTGCGAACGTCGCTGGCTGCAATCCGGCAATCAGCGGCTTGTCCACGTAGATGCTGTTCCAGCCGCTGCCGTGCAGGGCAAGTGCCGTCTCGCAATCCTCGGTGATGCTGATGCCGCTGAAGCCATTTTGCGATTCCAGTGCCTTGCGGCTGAGGACCGCGGCCGAGCCGCAGAAGAACGCCGCGTTCCATTTGTCGAGGCCGCGCTGGATGATCCCGTAGAACATTTCGTTCTCGCTCGGCATCTTTTCGAACGTGCGCAAGTTACGTTCAAGTGGATCGGGATTGATGAAGAAGTGCGGCGTCTGGACGAGGAATAGCTTCGGGTCGTCGTCGAAATAGCCCACGGTCTCGAGCAGAAAATCGCGTGCCGGCGCATGGTCGGCGTCGAATACGGCAATGAGCTCGCCGGACGAGTGTTTCATGCCGTTGTTCAGGTTGCCGGCCTTGGCGTGCTCGTTTCGCTCTCGGGTCAGATAGTTGACGCCGATATCCTCGCAAAGCTGGCGCAGTTCGTTGTGACGGGCGACGGCCGCCTGGGCCTCAAGCAGCTTGTTCGAATTGCGCTTCTGAAGCGTGCCGCCGTCATCGAGCAGCCAGACATGCAGCTTATCGGCCGGATAATCCATCGCCTTCGCTGCCGACAGCGTATTGGCAAGCAGATGCGCATCCTCGTTGTAGGACGGCACGAAGACGTCGACGTGAGGAAAGCGCTCAAGCTTTGCGGCGCGCGACGGACGTGGGGGCAAAGGGGTGGCGACGATGAAGAGGCTGAGCGCCAGCATCGCGACGCTGTACATTTCTGCGAGATAGAGCAGAAGGCCGGGAATGAAGTTTTCGAGCTGGTTGATCGGGGGCAGCGTGTTGGTAGTGCGCCAGTAGACATAGCGCAGAACAATGGCCGTGCCGAATGCCAGCGCGACCAGACGCCAGGTGCCGCCGCCGTTCAGCCCTTTGATGATGGCCATGCATGCCACCACGCTTATGCTGGCGATCAGCTGCGTCTGTAGGTTCACCGGCAACGTGATCAGTACGATCACGCAGAGCGAAACCAATGCCCATATCAAGATGCTTCGGGCTTTATGCATCGGTGTCCCTTCGAAAGCATGGAGCCGGCCTGTGTCGCCGGCTTAGTCTCGTCTATCTCCGGCAAGCGGCACTCATTGCCGCATCACCCACGCAGTCTGGCGACGGCACGGTAACTCCGCTTGCCGTCAAGGCTTGTTGTTGGACCGGCGCCGGGGCAATTGCACCGGCTTGCGGCATGTCGGGCCCCGGCACGAGCGGACCGACTGCTTGCGGAAGCACCGGTGCCGTATTCGGGGTAATAGCGGCGGCGCGCCTGACCGGGCCCCTGCTTATCGTCGCCGGTGCCGGTTCGTAGCCGATCGACATCGGCATATTCCGATATCCGCCATCGTCCGGATAAATCGGGCTCCCCGGTCGGCCGATAGTCGGATCCGAACCTTGCGTCAGGCCGTAGGGATTCCAGATCTCACCATTGAATGTCCCGACGATCGTGTAGCCGTAGACGATGCCGAGGAGCTGCCGTTCGGAAGCGCGCGCATCGCACAACCGAAGTCTGATCTGGATCATGCCGAAATTGCGCGCCTGCGTCTGGGCCGAGCGGCTGGAGCGAACCTGCTGCCAGGCGTAAAGGCATGTATCTCCGGTTCTGCTCTTTCCGGACGCATAGCCGAACGGCCCGTAGCTGTTCTGCAGGAAGGTCGCTGACGTCGCCAGCCGCACGCCCGGGACCGCGCTTGCCATCTCGCGCGCAAGACCGCTCTCGCTGACCATATGGTAGGGCGCGCTTCCCGTTCCGGGGTTCTCGCCGCTTGCGCCGAGGAACTGCACCTTCAGGAAGTTCTGGCCGGGTACCGAGGAGGATGTGAACAACGAAATCGTCTGTTCGATGCCGTTGCCACGGGTGTGCTGAACGACATTGACAATAGAAGGGCCGCCAGGCGGAGGCAGCGCTAGCGCTTTCTCGCTGGTAATTGTCTCCGGCATGTTCGGCTGCCGAATGCTCCCTGTCGAGGTGCAGCTGGCTGCTAAACCGGCCAACCCGGCAAGGGCTATCCATCTCAGCAGATGCATCGTTTGGACCACCGCAATCGTTCTTCCTAGCAACCCACACAAATTTCGCGCAGGCCTTTCGAATCAACGACCTAGAGGGTCGCTAGTAATGGTAAACGACGGATATGGTTAACGATCGGTTAACTGCGGTGATGGATGACGCGCCCGTGATCGCCGCTTCCGCGGCCGGGCGGGACCAATATCGGCGATGTTGCCGCCCGCCGTCTCTAGCCCAGTCGGCGGGCGTTTCGCCCGCCAGGACGAATGGTCCGGCAGACGTTTGTCCGGAAGTGCGTAACTCGGTTGTCAGGCTATAGACCGGCGATGGCCTTCAGGTCGTCGATAGCTCCAGGTGCTGTGGCAATGACCGGTGCGCCCTTGGTGAGCTTTTCGCCCTCGGTCGGAAATACATGATACCAGCCGCCTGCTTCCTTCACGAGGCAGTAGCCGGCGAGGCAGTCCCAGGCGTGCATGTAAGGTTCGTAGTAGCCGACCAGACGCCCGGCGGCGACATAGGCGAGCATTAGGGCGCCGGAGCCGTTGCGAATGAAGTTCCCGCCGGCGGTAAGCAGATCCTCGACAATCTTGGCGACGGTCGCGGGTGTCACATGGCTGTTCGCGCCGATCCCGGTGACTGCATTTCGAATGTTGCGCGACGGATCAAGTGTGAGCTTCTTGCCGTTGAGCGTCGCGCCCATGTCGAGTCCGCCCGCATACATTTCATCGTGGCACGGCGCGAAAATGACGCCGACCACGGGCACGCCGGAATACAGCAAGCCGATCGATATGCACCAGTTCGGCATGCCGTTGACGAAAGGGCTGGTCCCATCGATCGGATCGACAACCCAGGTAAACCCGGAGCTACCCGATTGCAGGCCATACTCTTCGCCGAGAATGCCATCGTCAGCGTAAGCGGCCAGTATCCGGGCGCGGATCAACTCTTCCACTTCGCGATCGGCAACGGAGACGACATCCTGCAGGTCCCGCTTCGTTTCGATGACGAGGGTGTCTCGTCGATTGAAGTAGTCGAGTGCGACGGCGCCGGCTTCTCGGGCAATTGCCTGCGCAAGAGCAAGGCGCGCGGGCAAATCGGGGGCTAGGCTTGGCATTTCATGGTTCCTTTAGATCGGCCGGGTTCCGGGCAACAGTTCGGGACAGTCAACCGATTATCCGGCAGACGATTCCAGCTTGTTGCAAACGCGTGCAAAACTCGCTCCGAAACCGACAGCTGTCAATAATGCATTCTTGCATAACCGCTTGAAATGAAAGTCTTCCCGATTGCACGCCTATGCGCACTTGTGCACAATAACGACAAATGGGGAGAGTCGGTTGGCTTCGAAGTTGTTTGTCAGTGCCCAGGAGGTCGCGCGTAGGGCGGGAGTGTCCCGTTCCGCGGTCTCTCGGACGTTTACGCCCGGTGCCAGCGTATCAGCCGAAACGCGTCAACGCGTTCTTAAGGCTGCCGAAGAGCTCGGCTATCACGTCAATCACCTTGCGCGCGGGCTGATGCGCAACGAAAGCGGCATCGTCTGTCTGATCGTGTCGGACGTGGCGACACCCTACCGGGCTGCCGTTCTCCGGGAGCTTACCCTGCAGCTTCAGAATGCAGGCAAGGTCGCCATGCTTATCAATACCGACCGCTCGGATGGCAGCGTGGATAGGGCCTTGCATCAGGCGATCCGCTACCGGGCCGACGCCTCGGTCATCCTCTCCGGTCTGCCCGACAAGTCGATCGTTCAGCTGTGCCTGCGCAGCGGCCAGCGCCTTGTCCTGATCAACCGCGATGACGACCAGCCCGGTCCACTGAGGATCAATGTCGATGATGCCGATGCCGGCTCCAGGGTTGCGACGGCGTTTGCCCGTGCCGGCTGCCGTAGACTGGCATTTGCAAATTCGCTTGCCGGTACGCCAAGTCTTGTGCGTCGCGAGAAGGGCTTTGTCGCCGCTGCCGCCGCGCTTGGGCTGGAGGTGGTCGTCGAGCGTTATGGCGCGACAGGCTACGAGGCAGGGCAGGTGCTGGCGCAGCGCTTGTTGACGCGCAGCGAGCGCCCGGATGCCGTGTTCTGTGCAACCGACCTTCTGGCCTGCGGCTTCATGGATGCCGCGCGCCGGCAATTCGGGCTTGCTGTGCCAAGTCAGCTCTGCGTCGCCGGTTTCGACAATATCGAGCAGGCGTCGTGGCTATCCTACGAATTGACGACATTCGCCCAGCCTGTCGACAGGATCGCGAAGTACGCGATTGACTGGCTTGGGACGGATGACAACGGCGAAGACGGACCCGAGCCAATCACCTTGCCAGCGGAATTGATCTGGCGCAGTTCGATCCGGGGCGGCTGACGTCGCCTCGCGGCTAGCCTCAAGTTCAGCGCGTGGCGGCGTCGCCGCTACCCTTGCCGGCGATCGAGCCGAAGATCAGCTTGAGATCCCGCCACAACCCGGCCGTCCTGATGTACTCCGCGTCGGCCTTTGCAAGAGCCTCGGGGGTGGACATGTCGATCCCGGAGAGCTGCGCCAGGCCGGTGATACCCGGCCGGATCGAAAAGACATTCTTGGCGCGCCGCGCGGCGATGACGCCCTGCTGTGTTGGCAGGCACGGGCGAGGGCCCACAAGACTCATGTCTCCCCGCAACACATTGATGAGCTGCGGAAGTTCATCAAGCTTATAGGCGCGCAACGTGCGGCCGATCGGGGTGATCCAGGCCTCGGCTGCATCATGAGATCCGACGTTGGGCGTACCCGCGGCCATGGTTCGGAATTTGATGCAGGTGAACGGCTTTTCGGCGTAGCCGACCCGCTCCTGCAGAAACAGGGCACCGCCGGGGGAGCTGCGGCGAACGAGATACGCGATGACCAGAAGAACCGGCGAGAGCACGATCAGGCCGACAAGCGAGGCGGAAAAGTCGAGCACGCGTTTCAGTCCGCGATCGAGAGTCTGCAGCATTGTCATTCCTTTTCACGCGGGCGCGGCGACAGCACTCTGTCTAACCCTTCGCGCATCGTGAAGGGAGGTGTCCAGCCAAGCGATCCACAGGTCTGCGAGCCGTCGACCTCAAGCGACTGCGTTAATCGCTGAACGAGCTCGGCCTTTCCAAGCATGCGCGCTGCCCTCTCAAGCACGACCACAGGAAAGGGCAACAGCATTGCCGACGTACCCGCAGCCGAGGCGATCATCCTGAGCAGCTGTGGCGTGGAAACAGCATCACCGTCGCTTGGCAGCAAAACCTTGCTCGTCACCGTCGGGCGAAGTGCCGCCGTCACGATGAGGTCCGTCAGGTTCTCCAGATAGATCATCGAGCGACGGTTTTCGACCGACCGCAAGGGCAGCGGCAGGCGCTTTCTGACAAGGCCGGCGAGGGCTTCGAAGCTGCCGCGTCCTCCCTCACCGTAAACGAGCGGCGGACGGATCGATATCGTCGTCAGGCCGGTTCGCTCGCCGATTTCGGCGAGACGCTGCTCCGCTTCCAGTTTGGAGCGGCCGTAGGCGCTCTCGGGCGACGGAATAGAGGTCGGCGTGAACGGACGACCGGGTACCGTCATTTCCCCGTTCGCCTTGATCGAACTCAGGAAAATGAAGCGCTTGACGCCAGCCGTCGCGGCTTGCTCCGCAAGCCGAGCGGTTCCGTCGACGTTGACAGTCCGATAGCTGCTGTCGTCTGTCTTTCCCTCGATAACATTCTGGTTTGCCGCGGCGAGGTGGACGACCGTATCGATGCCCTTCAGGGCCTCGGACCAATCGGTATCGGTCCCGACATCGGAAATGGGAAAATAGCCGGGCAGAGCGCGGCGGCTCACGGCTCGGTAGGGGAGGCCGCGTTGCTTCAGGGTTTCCTGCAGCCCCTTACCGATGAAGCCGGAAGCGCCTGTTATCAAAAACATTCAATCTCCATCAGGTGGGAGGAGGTCAAGGCCTTCAGGGCGCGAGTTCCTGCCTTAGCGACACAAGATCAACGACCTTCTCGAAGGGGCGATAGCCGGAGACGAGTTCGCTCAGGCAAACTCGAAGGGCCGCCGCATCTCCAGCGAGCGCGAAGTCGCGCAGTTCGTCGAGCTTGGTCGACAGCCCCGGCCACGGCATGAAGTGCTCTGTTGCTGTCCGGATCTTCGGATGCTCTGTAAATTCGGGGTTGTCGCTGATCAGCAGCTCTTCGTAGAGCTTTTCGCCGGGACGAAGGCCGGTCGTGACAATCTCGATATCGCCCGCCGGGTTTTGATCGTCGCGCACCGTCAGTCCCGACAATTCGACCATCCGCCGCGCCAGATCGATGATCTTGACCGGTTCACCCATGTCGAGCAGGTAGACGTCGCCGCCTTTGGCCATGGCGCCGGCCTGGATAACGAGCTGTGCGGCCTCCGGCACGGTCATGAAGAAGCGGGTAATCTCCGCATGGGTCAAGGTGATCGGGCCGCCGCGACCAATCTGCTGGCGAAACAAGGGAACGACTGAGCCCGAAGAACCAAGAACGTTTCCAAAGCGGACCATGGAGAATGTCGTTGTCGAGCTCTGCGCCGCCTGTGCCTGCAGGACCATTTCCGCAAGCCTCTTTGTCGCGCCCATGATGTTGGTCGGTCGGACCGCCTTGTCGGTGCTGACAAGGATCAACCGGTCCACACCGGCGGCAACTGCCGCTCGTGACACGGTGAGCGTGCCGAAAACATTGGTCTTGACGCCCTCTGCGGGGTTTTGCTCGACAAGGGGAACATGCTTGTAGGCGGCGGCGTGATAGACCGTAGCCGGTTGCCACGTGTCGAATATGCTTTTGATGCGCGCCTCGTCGCAGACGCTGGCGAGCAGCGGCACGATCGGAAACATATCCTCCGTCACGTCGCCCGATAGCTCGTTGTGCAGCGCATAGATGCCGTATTCGTTCTGATCGAGCAGCAGAAGTGCTGAAGGCTGGAGTTTCGCGATTTCACGGCAAAGCTGGCTTCCGATCGAACCAGCAGCGCCGGTGACGAGGACCACGCGCCCCTTCACATTCTGCTCGAGAAGCGATGGATTAGGAGGTACTGCGCTACGTCCAAGCAGATCTTCGATGTCGAGATCCTGCAGATCCGTCAATTGCGCGCGCCCGACCGCAAGCGCGCCGATATCGGGAACGGTGCGCACTGCTACTTTGGCGCTTCTCAGCGTCTCGATGATTTCGTTGCGGCGTGCCCTGTCGATCTGCGGGAGGGCCAGAAGCACCGTCCGTACTCGCAGCTCGGCGCAGGTCTTCAGAATGGTTGCGGGATTGAAGACCTTCACGCCGTTGATCAGGTTGCCCTGCAAACCGGGGTCGTCGTCCAGAAAGCCAACGACCTTGAATTCGCCTCCGTGACCCAGCGCACTTACGAGCTGCCGCCCTTGTGGGCCGGTGCCATAAACGAGGGTCCTGACTTCGGTGTTCTGCCTCAGAATGCGGTTATAGGCATCGTAGAGGAAATAGCGCGCCACGAAGCGCGAAAGGCCAACGGCGAGGAGCAAAAGCAGCGGCTGCAATATGCCGACCGTGCGCGGTATCGTCGGAATGCTGACGACAGTGAAAATCACCATGTACAGCAATCCGTAGATCGCCACGCATTTGATCACCGTGACGAAAGCGGCCCAGCCGATGAAACGGAATATCGCTCTGTAGAGGCCCGAGGTCACAAAAAGCGGTAACGCAATCAGCAGCGATACGGGAATCGTGACGTATTGGACGCCAGACAGGGCATACCAATCGTTGAAGCGAAAGCAGAACGCCAGCCAAACGGTCAGAACACAGAGGCCAGCATCGAAAATGAGCGCCACGAGCCGCTTGGCCGGCCGCGGGATAGCGAGAATTCTCTGGGTATAGCTATCCACGATGCGATCCGCCCTGGCCGATCATTCCGCCCTCGAGTCCCGTAGCCGTCGAGAGCTTGATGTCTCTTGCGCGATCACGCATGCGAAGAGTGCATGCAAAAGTCAAGGCGCCGCAGAGGAGGACGAAGCTCTCGCCGATGGCAAGCCGGTTGTTGGAGTTGCTGAGAATCGTGAAGCAGAAGTAGATCACGAATGTCAGGTAGCATGAAAACGCGCTCTTGCTGATAACGCCTACAAGCGCGGCCCGGTGCAGCCGGTAGATCGTGGCCGCAAGAATGAACACGAAAATGCCGAGACCGACAAAGCCGTAGCGGACAAGGATCTCGAGATAGCCGTTGTGGATCAGCGTATAAGGAACGCCCGCATAGTCGGTCGTATGCCAGATCGTCAGCCAGCCGTTGCCACTACCGAAGATCGGATGCACCTTGAGCACCTCGAGCGCGTTGGTCCACAGCTGAAGACGTTCATCCAGTGACGTTGGCGTTCCGTTCGATGCGATCGCGTCCTTCATGACCGCAATGAGGGAATCGCCGTCGTAGAGGCGTGTGCCGATACCGGCTACCGAATTGAATGTCGCCAGTGCGACTTTCTCGACATTGGCGCGGACAAGATAGGAGCCGACGACCACGATGCCGAGCAGGGCGATCATTGCAGTCCTGACATGGGTCTGGCGGATGTAGACGAAAGCGCAGATCACCATGGTTGCCAAAGCCGGAAGCATAGCAAGCCACACGCCCTTGGATTTGGCGCCGTAGATATTGAAGAGGGCAAACGCCATGATCACCAGCGCCAGGGCGATTGCCACGGTTCTCGCACGTCGCGCGGCACCGACTTCGATCTGGTGGGCCATGAAGTGAAAGACGCCCAGAAACAGAAAACCGCAGCCGACGGCGCCGTGTATCGAATTGTGGTGAAGGAGAGGGGAAATCTGCTCGCCGGCCGCGATCGACCGGTACGGCGTGAGAACGACGAAAAGCAGCACCGCGATCGTGAAGAGCGCAAACAGCGCTCGTTCGACGGATTTCCACGTCGCCGCAAGAGCGACGCCGAGGATCGGAAAAAACGCCGGAAACACATAGAGCCATTCGGAAGCACCATGTTCCCCGAAAGCAATGTATTCGAATAGGAACCGGATCAGCGCGTAAGCTGCCCACGCCACGCACAGCACCGCCAGCCAGTCTCGCATGACGCGACGGCAATCCGCCTGGCAGGTGACGGCGGTTATGATGGTCAAAGTGATGGCGGCGTAGCGGTAAACGTCGCTTTCGACGACGACCGCGGACATGAACGCCAGCCACAGGACGACGGGAACAGCGGCGGCGATGCGGTTGTAAACGGGTGTTGTGTTCATCCGAGTGCGTACTTTATCCGTCGGGTTAACTCGATGATGCGAAAGATGTGCGTCGGGATCTTCCTGATGCCGCGGAGCTTGATCGAACGGTACTTGGCTCGATCGGCTATCTGGCTTTCCTGCGACCGTTCCGAAAGATGCAGGACATTATCCTTGACGCTGTAGACGTCGAGGCCGGTCGCCCAGCCGCGTTCCAGAGCAATATCGTAAGGTAGTTCGATCCGCTCCAGCTTTTCGAGCAGCCTCAAGGCGCCCTTGCGCGTCACCAGATAGCAAGCAGCAGACCCTTGGGGCCAAACAGACAACGACCGACGTCGTCGCCGTGGCTTGTTCTGGCGACGCTGCGATGAAACACTGTTCTGTGGTTCAAGAGCTTTACGACATCCGCGGACGGTGCGGCAGCAAGGATTGCGGCTGCGCGTTCAACGAGGTCTGCCTGCAAGGAGACGTCGTCTTCCATGATAATCGCGGTATCGGCACTGCTGGCGAGGAACGTGCGGATTGCGCTCATGTGCGCCAGATAGCAGCCATACTCGGCCTGCAGCATGGGGCGCCCGTTGGCGCGAACGAAGGCGCGGTGCAGATAGAATGGCGCCTCTGCGAGCGAAACCTTGCTTGCATCGACGCCTGCAACCCGCTCAACAACTAGTCCAAGCCTCTCTGCTTCGCTCTGGATGTGTTCCCATCTGTCGAAAGAGCGATCGAGATTGATGACGTAGGCCGCAATGGAATCGGGAAGCGTTTGGCCGCAAGCCGTTGCGGTCAGCTTTGTCGCTTCACCCAGTTGCGTCTCCTGCGTGGACAGCCGATCCTGCATCACCGCTCTTCCAAACCTCTTCGATCAGAACAGCCAGAAAATGACATTTCGATGATCGGCAAGCACTCGCCCATAAGGTGCGTACTGCATTAATGCGTCTTCATGGTAGGCGCAAGCCGCCTGAAACGCAGCCGGTGTCGCTGTCACCGTATCGGCGTTTGAGCGCGCTGTTATCAGTCAAATGTAGCGAAGGAAACCAAAAGTTTTCCACAGTCGCGATGCCGTCAGGCCTGATTATCGGCGAAAAGGGATGGAGTGCGTGCATCCGCCGCACTCCAGTTTGCTTAATGCAGGGATTGTCCGCCATCCGCGGCGGACGGCGGTGTTTCGGCTGTCAGCAGCAGCTTGTCGATGCGGCGTCCGTCGAGATCGATGACTTCAAATCGCCAGCCGTTCTTGACGAAGCTCTCGCCAAGATCCGGCAGATGCTTCAGTTCCTCCAGAACGAGACCGGCAACCGTCTGATAGTCGCGATCGTCGTCAGGGGCAAAGCCCATGAAGTTTGCAAACTCGTCGATCGGCGTCCAACCGGAGACGAGATAGCTGCCGTCATGGCGGCGAACGATTGCCTGTTCGCCGATGGTGTCCTCCTGTACCGCGCCGAGAATACCCTCCAGGATGTCGCCTGACGTCACGATGCCTTCGAAATGGCCGTACTCGTCATAAACGAGAACCAGGTGGCAGGGGGACCGGCGGATCGCCTGAATGACATCGAGAGCACCCGACAGATCGGAAACCACCGGCACCTCTTGTACCATGCCGGCGATATCCACCTTCTGCGATGATGCCAGAGCATCGTAGAAATCCTTCGCAAGCAAAATGCCGATGATTTCATCGGAGTTGTTTTTGCGGACTGGAAGTCGGGCCTTCGTCGAGCGCTGAAGCTGGCTCCGGATCTCTTCGAAGCTGTCCTCGATGTCAATCACCTCGACGTCGCGGCGTGGTGTCATCAATGCGCGCGCGTTTCTGTCGGCCAAACGCATGACACCCGAGATCATCGCCGATTCCTCGGTTTCGATCACACCGGCGCTGTGTGCTTCCGCCAGAACGGTCTTGATTTCTTCGTCGGTGACGCCATCGGCCGTCTTTCCGGATTGGCCGAGGATGCGAAGGACGAGCCTGCCGGAAAAGTCCAGCAGCCAGACAAGCGGAGATGCCAGGCGCGACATCCACAACATGGCGGGGGCGACCTTGGCTGCGACGGCTTCAGGCGCGCGCAAGGCGATCTGCTTCGGCACCAGTTCGCCGACGATGAGCGAGAGGTAGGTGATTGCAACGACGACGGAACCGACGCCGAAACCGTCGGCCATCGCCGGGACAAGCCCTGCGCGGCGAGCCAGCCGGACAGGCGAGCGCCGAGCGTCGCACCCGAAAACGCCCGGAAAGCACACCGACAAGGGTGATGCCGATCTGCACCGTCGATAGAAAACGGCCGGGGTTCTCGGAGAGCTTGATAGCAATGGAAGCGCCTCTGCTTCCCTGGTCCGCGAGAACCTTCAGTCGGGCCGGGCGTGAAGAGACTACAGCAAGCTCGGACATGGCCAGAACGCCATTCAGGACCGTAAGAATAATGACAATCGAAATTTCGAGAAGCAAAATCGAACCTTATGTTTTTTGCAGTTCTGCAAAGATAGGCAAACTATGCGCCGAACGCCAGTCGAAGAAATGTGACTGACATCTTAAGAGTAATAACGCGCATTCATTCGCTCCGATGATGCGCTCTGCCATGGAGCGCTACCGGCGCCTTTCGCGATTCCCAAGCGGAGGCTCTTATGATCATCCTTGCGTCGCCATCGGAGTGATTCTCGGACGGCGGTCGTTCAATTCCGTACAGCCTGTCGAGGTTCCTCATGAAAACCCCACCGAGCACCAACTGGGCAGCGAGCTTTCGCTACGGCTTTCGCGACTGCGTTTATCCGACATCCGTCGATGCGCTCTGCGAGACCGTTGCACGATCCAAAAATCTGAAGGTTCTCGGCTCTCGGCATTCATTCAATGCGATCGCCGATGGCGATCTGGCTGTCATCTTGTCCGATATGCCAGTTGATCCGGTTGTGGAAGCTGATGGTGCAAGCGTTTCGGTGGGTGGGCACGCGACATACGGGGAACTCGCCAGTTTTCTCAATGAACGCAAGCTCGCAATCCATAATCTCGCGTCGCTTCCGCATATTTCGATTGCCGGCGCCATAGCGACGGCCACGCACGGCTCGGGCGATGGGAATGGAAATCTCGCAACGGCGGTAAGCGCAATAGAGTTCGTCGCTGGTGACGGCACTCTCGTTCGCCTTAAACGAGGTGATCCCGATTTCCCAGGCGCTGTCGTGCATCTGGGAGCGCTTGGCGTCATTACCCGGGTGACGCTGGATGTGTTGCCGGAGTTCGAGGTCGCGCAAGGCGTCTATGAGGGACTATCGTGGCCCGCTTTGCTCGAGAATTTCGATGCGATCATGGGGGCATGCTATAGCGTCAGCGTTTTCACGCAATGGCGCGAGCAGGCCGGTGCGATCTGGCTGAAACGCAAGGCTGGCGCTTATAACTGGGCCGAAGATATGTTTGGCGCGATGCGCTCGACGGTCAAGCGCCATCCCATCATTGGACTGGACCCGCAGAATTCGACCGACCAGTTGCAGCAATACGGACGCTGGTCGGATCGCCTGCCGCATTTCAAGATGGGATTCACGCCAAGCAATGGCGAGGAAATCCAGTCGGAGTTCCATGTTCCACGGCGGTTCGCGGCTGCTGCCATTGAAGCGCTTCTTGGTATTCGCGAGCGCTTTGTCCCTTTGATCCAGGCCAGCGAATTTCGCACAGTTGCCGCTGACGATCTCTGGCTAAGCCCGCAATACCAGCGTGATACGCTTTCAATCCATTTCACGTGGGTTCGAGAACAGGCTGCCGTCGATGAGGCCGTTTCTCATATAGAGGAGGCGCTTTCTGCGTTCGAGGCCCTGCCGCATTGGGGCAAGGTGTTCTCGCTGCGCCCGATTGGCCGGCTCTATCCGAAGTTTGCAGATTTTTCAGCGTTGAGGGATCGATTGGATCCTCAGCGGAAGTTCTCCAACCAGTGGCTGGAGACCGTTCTCTCTGAGCGTTGACCGTTGAGCCTGCTCCGGCCGCGGGCTTCCCTTTACAGGTCGATGGCGGAGCGAAAAACGCGCTGCCATCGACTGTGTTTAATCAGCCCTTGGTCACGGCAGGGCTGAATACCAGCAGGCTCAGGATTTCAAACAACACCTGAGCACCAGCCTGCGCGGTGTTGGTCGTGCTGTCATATTGCGGCGCCACCTCGACGACATCGCCTCCGACAAAATTGAGCCCCTTCAGGCCGCGCAGGAGTTCCAGAGCCTCACGGCTGGTCAGGCCGCCGATCTCGGGCGTGCCGGTGCCTGGTGCAAAGGCGGGATCAAGGCTGTCTACGTCGAAGGACAGGTAGGTCGGGCCATCGCCGACGATCTGCCGAGCCTTCTCGATGATCGCCGGGATGCCCATCCCGTTGATTTCCTCGGCGTGAATGACCGTCATTCCGGATTCATAGGAGAATTCCCAGAGGTATTCGGAAGGCCCTCTGATTCCGATCTGGATCGTACGCGTCGGATCGAGGACGCCGTCCAGAACGGCATTGCGCATCGGGCCGCCATGGTGGAACTTCGTCTGGTCAAACGGGCCGCCGGTATCGCAATGGGCGTCGATATGGATAAGCCCGACGGGCGCCTTGGCGCCGACCGCTTTCAGAATCGGATGCGTGATCGAGTGGTCGCCGCCGACGGAGAGCGGAATGACGCCTGCTTCGACAATCTTGCCGATAGCTGCCTCGATATTCTGATGGCATTGCTCCAGCCGGTAGCGGCTCCCAAAAGGGATATCGCCGATGTCGGCGGCGCGCAGGTCGTAGGCCGGTGCGCAGTCCAGTACGTGGTTATAGGGACCGATACGCTCGATACTGCGCACTGCGCGCGGTCCGAAGCGTGAACCCGGCCGATTGCTGACGCCGAGATCCATAGGGATACCGACTGCGGCAACCTGAAGGTCTCCGAAATCAGGAGCGGCAAAATTCACTTCCTTGTAGGGCAGGCCTGCAAAGGTCGAAATACCGGAATAAGGTGCCGCGCGCGTCCCTCCTTTGAAGATTTTCTCGGCCACGCGCCTGAAACGCGGATCGAAGAACTCGGCACTGTCGCCAAACTTCTTGCGCAGATCCTCTAGGTGCTTCTTCAAATCGACCATTTCGTATTCCTTCTTCCCCAGTTCTTAATAGAATTTCTGATGACGGCCGCTCGCTGAAGTCGGGCCGCATCTGGTCAGCAGGCCTCAGGGCCGTGGCGAGAGATGCTCATGGATTGCCAGCCACTCACCGGTCACCTGCTTCTCGAAAACGATTGTTTCCCGCTCTGCACTGGTGACCGGCTCCCCGTTAAAGGTGAGGTCTGTCTCGACGGAGTGGGTGAAAATGGCAATAGGGCCGGCGATGCGGACGTCTCGATCGCTCGAGCGGCAAGCGCGCACACGAAAGCCGTCACGGCTCTCCCAGAGTACCCATTCCGCTTCATATTCGGCGCGTGTGCCGAGCCGTCGGTCGAGATTATGAAATATGAAGGTGGCTTCGGGCGCGAAAGCCGCGAAATATCTGTCGCGATCGTGCCTGCCGAACGCGTCGACGAGGCTATCCGCAGCCGCAAGCACGGCATCCTGCTGGTGTTCCATCCCTTTGGTTCCCTGTTATTGAATTCTTGGGCTGCTGATCAGGAGTGCCAGCGGCCTGTTCTGTCTCGCCACGTGCTCCTTGAGCGCCTCAAGCGTCATCGCTTCCTCTCTGACGAACTCGATGAACATCATGTTGAGATTGTTGAAAACCATCTGCCCGACGGCGACCGCATCAATTCCCGGCATCACGGCACCGCGCAGCTGGAGCTTTTGCACCAGCATCGAAACCTGATCGCAGAGGCGCCCGTCCAGTTCCGTGTAACGCCTGCTGAACGGGCTTCCCGGCTGTTGAATGGACGTCGCCATCGCAATGCGCCACATTTCCTTGCTGAGATAGACGAGAGAGTGATCGAAATACTGGTCGATCAGAGCCTGCAATGCATCGAGCGTCGTGGCCGGAGGATTCTCGACGATGGCTTTGCCTGATTCCAGCACTTCCTCGACTTCCATCGAGACGGTGGCGACGAGGATATCTCCCTTGTTCTCGTAGTAATTGTAGAAAGTGCCGACGGAGACTTCTGCGCGCTCGGCAATATCCTCGATCCGCGCACTGTCGTAGCCAACCTCGCGAAAAAGGCTCGCTGCGGCTTCCAATATGCGGCGATTGCGATCGGCTTTCTGCTTGGCGCGCAGTCCCGTCATGTCTCATCTTTCAAATAATGAATGCCCTCAAAATTCATATTGACTTAAAAAATGAACTCATTCAATCTTTTTCATGAAGGCGCCGAAACGAGCGCTACCGACCAGAGGGCAACATCATGACTGATCTTATTGCAGGCATATCTGCGCGCAGATTTCTGACTTCGGCTGCGACATTGGCTCTTGCCGCGGCATCTGTGGCGCTGACTTCCGCGCCGGTTCTGGCGCAGGACGAGTTGAATGCACTTGTCTGGTGCGATCACACCGACCCGGCATTGATCGAGCCGTTCGAGAAGGCGAACAACGTCAAGGTCAACCTGAAGGAATACGAGGGCACCGGCGCCGGGCTTTCGATCATCGATCAGTCGCGTCCTGGAGACTGGGACGTCCTGGTTATCGACGGTGTCGACGTACAGCGTGCTGTCGACAAGGACATCCTTGCCGAGATGCCTGCCGATGCGCTGCCGAATGCGGATATCTTCCCGGAAGTGCGCATGGAAGCGAACAACAGCAGGGACGGCAAGATCTACGCCGTCACCGAGAAGTTTGGCTACAATACCGTCTCCTACGACAAGACCAAGGTTGATCCGGCAGACATGAAGGACATGTCGAAGCTCTGGTCCGACAAGTACAAGGGACGCATTGCCGTTTACGACTACTACCTGCCGATGATCGGTCTGACCGGTATCGACCTCGGCAAGGCAACGGCAAGCCTGTCGGATGCCGACATGCCGGCGATCAAGGACAAGCTGTTCGCGCTGAAGGCCAATGCAAAGCAGGTCAGCGATGTGGTCTCGTCGCAGACGGCGCTTGCCACCGGCGAGGTCGACATCGTGTTCGGCGGCGGCGAATGGCTGACGGCTGGGCTGGTCAAGGATAAGCCCAATCTGGACTGGACCATTCCTGAACAGGGCGCGGTGCGCTGGGCGCAATCGATCGGTGTGATGAAGGACTCGACGAAAAAGGACCTCGCCCTGAAGTTCGTGCAGTATATCGTCAGCCCGGAAGGGCAGGCGCGGCTCGCGACGTCGTCCTGCTACTGGGCAATGCCGGCGAATGCGAAGGCAGGCGAGCATTTGACTGCCGAACAGAAGACCGCTTTGCGCTGGGATGAACAGGCCGATTATCTGAAGCGCACCCAGCTTTATCCAATCCCAAGCGCGGAACTGGACGCCAAGATGCAGGACGCCTGGACCGAAATGCTGCAGCACTGACAGCGTCGTTTCCTTCTTAGTGCCATCCATCACCCCTCTCCCTCGTCGGGAGAGGGCAGTCGGAGACTTGTCCGTGGCTGCTGTTTCCCTTGAAGATACCGAACGCCGGAAGGCCTGGGGCTTTGTCGCCCCGGCGCTTGTCTGGACGCTCGTCTTCTTTGTCGCCCCATTTCTCTTCATGGTCGCCATGAGCCTCTGGGCGCAGCAGGGCGGTTCTATTGTCCGCGTCTGGAATTTTGGAAACTATATCGCCTTCTTCGAAAAGGACGCGCTCTTCCGCGGGCTGACGAACTCGCTGGAGATTACTGCCATCGTCACTGTTCTTTCGATCCTGCTGGCTTATCCGCTTGCCTGGATCATTGCTGAGCGGGTGCCGAAGAAATATCAGCGAACGGCGTTAATCCTGGCGATCTTGCCATTCTGGACGTCCTACGTCGTCAGATCCTATTCCTGGCTGCTGGTGCTGGCGCGCAACGGCGTGATCAATCAGACACTGATCAACATCGGCGTCATTACCGAGCCGCTGGAGCTTGCCAGCAATCGTACGGCAACGGTTATCGGCTTCGTCCACTTCTTTGTCATGCTTCTCACGCTGACGATCTATGCCAATCTCGTGCAGCTTTCGCCGAATTATCGGCGTGCGGCAGCGGACCTCGGGGCGAATGCATTCCAGACGTTCTGGCATGTCATCCTGCCACTCACCATGCCTGGCATCATGACCGGTGCGTTCCTGACTTTCGTTCTCTGCATCGGCGATTATGTCACGCCGCAAATTCTCGGCGGCAACAATGAGCTTGTCCTGCCGCAGATCATCATGTTGCAGCTTGGCCGCCGTGCGGACTTCCCGATGGCTGCTGCGCTTTCCATCATCCTGATGCTGGCCGTTACCGCCGCATACGTTGCCTGCGCCCGCTGGCTGAAGATTGAGAGGACGTGATGACGCGCGATAGAGCCACCAATATCGTTTCCAGCGTCTATGCCGCCCTGATTTTCGGCTTCATTTTCCTGCCGGTGATCGTGCTTGTGCTCTTCTCGTTTCAGGACGGGCGCCTGCCGGTGCCGCCTTTCAACGGTTTCTCTCTTCAATGGTACGAGGCCGTCTTTGCCGATCGCAAGCTGATGTCGGCGCTGCTGCATTCCTTCTTCGTCGCAACGCTGTCGTCCCTTGTCGCCTGCCTTCTCGGGTTCCTCGCCGCCTATGCGCTCGCCCGCTTCAAGCTGCCGGGCTCCGCCTGGCAACGAGGTTTGCTGATCGCGCCGATGACGGTCAGCTACCTGATCATCGCGCTAGGGCTGCTCACCGTCCTCAATGTGCTGGGCATCGCCCTTTCGCTCTGGACTGTCGGTATCGGTCACGTGGTGATCAATCTGCCGCTCTGCTTCGCGATCATCTATTCGTCCATGGGTGACCACCACATCAATATCGAGCGCGCGGCGCGCGATCTCGGGGCCAGCGACTTGAAGGTCATGGCGCTTGTGACGGCACCGATGCTGTTGCCGTCGTTGCTTGCCTCCTTTTTCCTGTCGATGACGTTCAGTTGGGATGAATTCATCATCGCCTTCCTGCTGTCGCGCTTCGATGTGACCCTCCCGGTCGAGATCTGGAGCCTGCTTCGGTCCGGTCTCAACCCCAAGACCAATGCCATCGGCTCACTGGTGTTCCTCGTTTCGGTCATCCTGCTGGTCGTGCTGGAACTGTTCCTGTTCGGAAGGACAAAGAAATCATGACCGCACCGGTTTCAATCGAGAACGCCACGAAAACCTTCGGCAGTTTCACCGCGCTCGACAACGTTTCGCTCGATATCAACGCTGGCGAATTCATCGTTCTGCTCGGGCCTTCCGGCTGCGGCAAGACCACGCTTCTCTCCATCCTAGGAGGCTTCCTGTCGCCGACCAAGGGACGGATTGCGATCGGTGGCAAGGAGATGACCAACGTGCCGCCGGCAAAGCGCCCGACGACCACGATGTTTCAGGACTACGCGCTCTTCCCACACATGAAGCTGAAGGACAATGTCGGTTTCGGCCTGCGAATGCGCGGTGTCGGCAAGACGGAGCGTGAGGAACGGGCGAAGAGCTTTCTCGATCTTGTCGGCCTCAAGACCTCCGCCGACAAAAAGCCCCACGAGCTTTCAGGGGGGCAGCGACAGCGCGTGGCGCTCGCGCGGGCTCTGGCTGTCGATCCCGACGTTTTGTTGCTCGATGAGCCGCTTGGCGCGCTTGACCTCAAGCTTCGCCGGCAGATGCAGGACGAGTTGAAGGCGATCCAGAAGCGTGTCGGCACGACCTTCGTTCACGTCACACATGACCAGGAAGAGGCGATGGCGATTGCCGATCGGATCGTGGTCATGAACCAGGGAAAGATCGAGGATTTCGGGCCGCCTTCAGAAATCTACATGCGTCCCCGGTCGCTCTTCTCGGCCGGCTTCATGGGCGAAGTGAACTTCATTCCAGGCAAGGTGATGGAAGCCGCTAGCGGCCGGGCGGTTGTGGAGACCCGGCTGGGCAATGTCGCCCTGCCAGGCACCTGCTTTACGGCGGGGGTGCCATCGGCCGGCGACGCGACGACACTCTGCATCAGGCCGGAACATTTTCGCGGGGCCGGCGAGGGAGATGCGCCGGTCACGGTCATGGGGCAGGCCACAATATCCGGCAGCGCGTTCTTCGGCACGCATTACCGCTGCCACCTTGCGCCCATGGCGGCGCCCGACATGAGCATCGTCGCGCATATGCCGCAATCAGCGGCGGTAGCGGAAGGGCAAGCGGTCGCGCTTGCCGTCAACGTCGGCGATATCGTAGCCTTGCCCTCGAAACAGGCATAGGCTGAGATGATGGAACGTATTGCGCCGGACAGGTGGTACCAGGTGAAGCGGCTGGGGGATGACATCACCCTCATATCCGAGCCTTTCATTCAGGAGTTTTACCGGTGCAACGTCTGGCATGTGCGCGGGCGCGACCGCGACATGCTGGTTGATAGTGGCATGGGGGTCGTATCGCTGCGCGAATGGGTGCCGCTCGTCACCGAGCGTGATCTGATCGCCGTCGCGAGCCACACTCATTTCGACCATATTGGCTGCCATCATGAATTCGAATGCCGCGCGGTTCATTCAGCAGAGGCCGATCTGTTGGCCAACCCGACGCGGGCAAATACGCTCGCGGATCCGTACGTGACCGACGATATCTTCGATGCGCTGCCGCCCGAGCCATATTGCTCGAAATGCTACGCCGTGAAGAAAGCGCCGGCGACACGCCTCCTCGAGGATGGCGACGTTATCGATCTCGGCGACCGGACCTTCGAGGTCATCCACACGCCCGGCCATTCGCCGGGAGGCATCGCCCTTTGGGAAGCTGAGACTCAGACCCTGATTTCCGGCGACATTCTTTATGACGGCCCGCTGATCGAGGATACCTACCATTCCAACGCCGCCGATTACCTCGCCTCGATGGAACGGCTTTTGGCCATTCCGGCCCGCGTCGTGCATGGCGGGCACTTTCCAAGTTTCAGCGGCGAACGATATCGCGAGCTGGTCACGGGCTGGCTGAATGAAAAACAGAAGAAAATCTGACGGGAGTGACGAAATGCTCGACAAGCGCAAATTCTACATCAACGGCGAATGGGTAACGCCACTGGCAGCTGTTGACCTCGAGGTCATCAACCCCGCAACCGAAAAGCCGGTTGCCATCATCTCGATGGGAACACCTGCTGACATCGATCGTGCCGTCGCGGCTGCAAAGAAGGCCTTTGTGAGCTACAGCCGGACAACTGTCGAGGAACGTCTGGCGCTGCTCGAAAAGCTGCTTGAGATCTACAAGCGCCGTTACGAAGAAATGGCGCAGACAATCACCCTTGAGCTCGGCGCCCCGATAACGATGAGCCGCGAACAGCAGGCGGATGTCGGTGTCGGTCACCTGCAGGGGTTCATCGATGCCCTTAAGAAACTGAAGATGCGGGATGAGCTGCCGAATGGCGACGTTCTGCTGCGCGAACCGATCGGCGTTTGCGGACTGATTACCCCTTGGAACTGGCCGATCAACCAGATCGCGCTGAAAGTCGTTCCGGCCTTGGCGACGGGCTCGACCTGCGTGCTGAAGCCCTCGGAGTTCACGCCGCTCAACGCCATGCTTTATGCGGAAATGGTGCATGAAGCGGGCTTTCCCGCCGGCGCCTTCAACCTCGTCAATGGTGACGGCATCAATGTTGGAGCGGCGCTGTCTCGGCACAGGGACGTTGACATGATGTCGTTCACCGGATCGACCCGCGCCGGCGTTGCCGTCAGCAAGGATGCTGCGGACACGGTCAAGCGGGTCACGCTCGAACTCGGCGGGAAGTCTCCGAACCTCGTCTTCGAGGATGCAGATCTTGAAGACCGGATCACAGGCAGCGTTTTCGAATGCTTCAACAATTCAGGCCAGTCCTGTGATGCGCCGACCCGCCTCCTGGTGCAGAGGTCCGTTTACGACAAGGCTGTGGAGATCGCCGAGCGCGTCGGTCGCGGCGCCAGCGTCGGTAACCCAACGGAAGAAGGCGGGCATATCGGCCCGCTGGTCAGCGACATTCAGTTCGGTCGCGTGCAGGCATTGATCGATGCGGGGATCGCCGAAGGTGCGCGCGTCATCGTTGGCGGAGCCGGGAAGCCGGAAGGTTTCGAGACTGGTTACTTCGTCAAGCCGACCATCTTTGCCGACGTCAACAACGAGATGCGCATCGCCCGGGAGGAGGTGTTCGGACCCGTATTGGCAATCATGCCTTTTGACACCGAGGAAGAAGCGATCGCGATCGCCAACGACACCAGCTACGGATTGGCAGCCTACGTCCAGACCGGCGACCCTGTTCGCGCCGAGCGGGTGGCGACACGGCTGCGGGCCGGGATGGTTCACATCAACGGTGCGCCGCATCGCTACGGGAGCCCTTTCGGCGGCTACAAGCAGTCGGGCAACGGACGAGAAGGCGGTATGTTCGGCCTTGAGGATTTCCTTGAAGTGAAGACGCTTCATCGTCTCGACGCCGCCTGATCGCAATGTGAAAACAAGGGCTTGCGCACGCAGCGCCCGCATCGCACATTGCGCGGCAAGTCTCGCAATCACAGGAAAAAACGATGAGTGGAACTTTCCATCAACCGGTTGATGCGGCGGAAGTTCCGCGCTTCGCCGGCCATTCGACCTTCATGCGGCTGCCGGCGGTAGAGACCGCGGCCGGGCTCGATATCGCGCTTGTCGGCATTCCCTGGGACGGCGGAACAACCAATCGGGCGGGCGCGCGCCACGGGCCGCGAGAGGTTCGCAATCAGTCGAGCCTGATGCGGCGCGTCCATCATGTCTCGGGAACCGAGCCGTTCAGCATCGCGAACGTCGCCGACGTCGGCGATCTCTCCGTCAATCCCATCGATCTCATCGACGGTCTCAAGCGCATCGAGAGCGGCATGAACGAGATTGTCGCGGCCGGCGCCATTCCCTTGTCGGTGGGCGGCGACCATTTGACGACGCTTCCGGTTTTGCGTGCTGTAGCAAAAAACCGTCCAGTCGGATTGATTCATTTCGATGCGCACTCCGATACCAATGATCGCTATTTTGGCGACAACCCTTACACGCACGGAACGCCGTTCCGGCGGGCGATCGAGGAGGGGCTGCTGGATGCGAAACGGATCGTCCAGATCGGAATCCGCGGGTCGATCTACGATCCCGGCGAGCATGACTGGGCGAAAGAGCAGGGCATCCGGATCATTTACATGGAAGAGTTCGTCAGCCGCGGTGCGGAGGACGTCATGCGCGAAGCTCGCGAGATCGCCGCTGGACTGCCGACCTACGTGACCTTCGATATCGACAGCATTGATCCATCGATGGCGCCGGGAACGGGAACGCCGGAGGCGGGCGGTTTCACGACCCGCGAGGCGCAGCAGATGATCCGCTTGCTTGCCGGGGTTGATATCGTGGGGCCGATGTCGTGGAGGTCTCGCCGCCATTCGACCTCGCGGGCATGACGGCGCTTGCCGGCGCCACTGTCATGTTCGAACTTCTCTGTGTTATCGCCAAACAGGTCGGGGATCGGCGTAACGCTGCCGGAGCCTGATCCGCCGGCGTCTATCAGGAGCGAATGGCGGCCTCGCCCGACAATCGCCGGTAGCCGCCACGCCAGTAAAGCAGCGGCTCGACATCCTCACGGGTTTCGATCGCGCAGACGCGACCGATGAGGATGGCGTGCGAATGGTGGTTGAGCACCGTTTCAAGTTCGCAGTCGAGAACGGTCAGCGCATCTTTCAGCGCCGAGGTGCCAGTCGAAAGACTGTACCACTGTGCATCCCGATAGCGCTCGATCCCACGCCGTCCATCGAAGCCCGCGAAGGCTTGCGCGACATGCTGCTGGTCGGCGGCGAGCACGTTCACGCAGAAGCGTCGGTACCGCTCAACCACGGGCCAGGACGAGGATCCGCGATTGAGGCTGACGATTACCGACGGCTGATCTGCGGATAGAGAAGAGACCGACGTCGCGGTAAAGCCCGTCCGGTCTTCGCATTCGCCAACCGTGATCACGCTGACGGCGCCGGCGAGATGGCGCATCGACAGCTTGAAGGCAGATTGATCAACGACGGGTCTGGTTGCCACCTTAAGCATCTGCTCTCTCCCTGGTTAGCCTGCGGCTTGCGCCTTCGCGAAACGATTGGTCGGCATGGAAAGGCCAAGGTTCTCGCGAAGCGTCTTGCCCTCGTATTCCTCCCGGAAGAGCCCGCGACGGCGCAGCTCCGGCAGGACGAGCGTCACGAAGTCATCGAGGCTCGACGGCAGGGTCGGGAACATCAGGATGAAGCCATCCGCCGCGCGGGTCTCGAACCATTCTTCCATGAAATCGGCGATCTGCTTCGGCGTGCCGGTGATGCCATTGCCGGTGTGCTTCTCGGCATAGTGGCGGACAAGTTCACCGACCGTTCGTCCGCTCTTGACGAAATCGGTAAGCTCTTCAAACAGCGCCCGAGATCCCTTGGGCTCCTTCGGCAACCGATCCATCGGAAACGGCTTATCCAGCGGGACGCCGCTCAGGTCCGCTTCGAGAAACTCGGAGAGCATCAGACGACCGACATCAGGGTGCATCTTGTCGATGAGGTAGTTGACTTTGGCTTGGGCTTCAGCCTCGGTTTCGCCGACGTTCAGCACCACACCGGGCATGATCTTGAGGTCGTCGGGATTGCGGCCGTAGGCCGGCATGCGTCCCTTGACGTTTTCGTAGAATGCGCGGTTGCGATCGATGTTCGAGGCGAGGCTGAAGACGATCTCGGCCGTGCGCGCCGCCATGTCCATGCCGGGTTCCGAGCCGCCGGCCTGCGCAATAACCGGACGACCCTGCGGCGATCGCGCGATGTTCAGCGGTCCGCGCACCTGGAAGTGCTTGCCCTTGTGATTGAGCGTGTGGTGCTTGGTCTTGTCGTAGTAGACGCCGTTCTCGCGATCGAGCAGCAAGGCACCATCCTCGAAGCTGTCCCAGAGACCGAAGACCACGTCCACGAACTCGTTGCCGCGTTCGTAGCGAAGCGCATGCGGGTCCAGGCCCTCGCGATTGAAATTGTAGCCCGTCTCGTCGTGATCCGAGGTGACGACATTCCAGCAGACCCGGCCATGGCTCAGGTGGTCGATCGAAGCAAACAGCCGCGCGACATTGTAAGGCTCGTAATAGCTTGTCGATACGGTGGCGACGAGGCCAAGCTTCTCTGTCGTCACCGACAGGGCCGACAGCAGCGACAAGGGTTCGAAGCGGTTCATCTTCGTCGGAATACGGGAGAGAGCATCGGGGTCGCCGACAGCTGCGGCCGGAGAATCGGCCATGAACATGAAATCGAGCTTCGCGGCTTCCGACCGTTTGGCGACATCAAGCAGGTGACTGAAATCGTTTGCTCCGTGAACGTCGCTTGCCGGGTGCAGCCAGGATGCTGGATGAAAGCCGAACGTATAGACGAAGGTGCCCAGTTTCATCTTGTCGGTACGCGCCATGCCATTCTCCCGCGAGCTTTGATGATTGCCCAAGGTAACGCCACGCGACTTTTTTCATCAATATCTCAGGGCTGACTTCCGTTTTAGTTTTTCTAAAGAGTCGCGGGAGATCTGTGTTGAGGCGGCCGGCGGCGATCGACCGGTCCCGATTGGCTCATCCCTACCCTCGGCATCTCCAGCATCCCACAAAGTGTTTAGCCTTCAGCCGGTTGCAAGTCGGCTGCGGACGTGGTGTCCTTCTCTGTTAAGAGGCGGCCACGAGTAGCCAAGGGGACAAGCCAAGCATCGCCGCCCCGAGGAGGACCGATGCGCGGATTTATTTCTCTGCATGGCTTTCTGATGACTGCGATCACGTCGTCATTCACCTTATCGGCGATGATCGCGCCTGACGCGGCCGAAGCCGCCGATGGGTTTGGCAGCTTCTCGCTGCAATCGAGCAAGTCCTATTCCTATCAGCGAGCAGCCGCTCCCGACGGCGCGAAAGCGGAGCGCTTCGAGTTGCGCTCCGGCGACTGCTCGTCATCCATGGGCGATTGCCAGACAGACCGCGAACGCGTGGAAAAATGGGAAAACAAGCCCGCGTCCCGGCAAGACCACGAATACTGGTATCATTTCTCGGTCTTCATTCCCAACGACTGGCCGGCGAGCGGCTCGGTCAATACGAAACTCGGGCAATTCCACCAGTTCGGGCAAGGTAAGGGAGCAGTCCTCTTCGAGATTCAGAACGGCCGGTATATCTTCGAGCTTTCCAATCCGGCGGTCAGGCAAGCGAGCCCGATGCATCCGCTGGCGCCTCTCAAGCAGATTGGGCTTACCTCCGCAAATGCCATGAAGGGCCACTGGACGAGTATCACCGTCAATGCGAACTGGTCGAGGACGCCCGCGGGCTTTATCGATGTCTGGGTCAACGGCGCCAAGAAGGTAGCGCTGAAGGGGCCGAACGTTGACCGCGATACGCCGGTTTATTTCAAGTACGGTGTTTACCGAAGCCTGAAAGCGGCAGGGAAGGGCGAAGCTCCGCTGATCGCCTGGTACAGCGGCATACGTCGGGGATCGACGAGGGAGTCGGTCGACGGAGCACGATAGGTGACGCCATGAAGCGCACCCTTGCGACAATATTGGCTGCCGATGTCGCGCAATACAGCACGCATATGGAAGCGCACGAGGCGTCAACGCTGGCGCATCTTGCCGAATTGCGCGAGCGTATGGACCCGATCATTGCCAAACACAATGGCCGTATCGCCAATACGGCTGGCGATAGCGTCATCGCCGTATTCGAGAGTCCGGTCGAAGCAGTCGAAGCCGCCATCGAGATACAGGAGGCACACAAGACCTATAACACAGGCGTCAAGGAGCAGGAGCGGCTGCGTTACCGAATTGGCATCAATATCGGTGACGTCACGATCCAGCCGAATGGAGACGTGCTTGGTGCTGGCGTGAACATCGCCGCGAGATTGGAATCCGTGGCGGCGCCCGGCGGCATTTGCGTCTCGGAAAATGTCTTCGAACAGGTTGACCGCAAACTGCCGACGACGCTGACCAAACTCGGCGAGCAATACGTCAAGAATCTCGAAAAACCGATCAAGGTTTATGCGATAGGAACTGGCAGCAATGGTGCCGGTCGTTGGCTCCAGGCATCCCTGGTCCGTATGCTGAAGCGCCCTTCGACGCAATTGGCAATCATCGGCTTGGCCTTTGCTGCGGTGATGCTCTCGCTTTACCTGTTCATGAACATTCGAACCCCTGATTGGGCGACCCGTGGCAACGAGCGCGGACAGTTCAAAGGTCTTTCAAAGAACGAGATTCTCGCGAAGTTCGATCTGGTGACAACAGGGCATTTTGAGAATTCGGACTACTACATCATCCGCTACTGGGGCGGATTGACGATGGACGTTCTCGAAGAGTTGGCCGAAGCTCTTGGTGGGCATGTGGTGACCATCAACTCTGCCGCCGAGAACATGTATCTTTTCGACCTCTCTCTCAAGCAGCCTGGCCACTGGATGGTGCAAGATATCAGTGACGGCTCGAAGCAGAGCAGCGGACCGATGATCGGATTTGTTCAAACGCCCGGATCGGTCGAGCCTGATCAGGGATGGCATTGGCTGGACGGAGAGAGGGTGAGCTTCACGAATTGGGATAGGGGAAGCCCGGGAAACTCGAAAGGGCACCAGGATCTGGCGCAATTTCGCGCTCGCGACGCAAATCCCGTGCCTTACTGGGATGACATCGATGATTGTCAGGATTCAGTGATTATCGAAGTTCCTGCGCGCCCTTAAGCGTCATGGCGACGCCGGCGGATCGAGGCGATTTTGCCACGGTTCAGGAGTGGGCTGGGATTCATGGATTCGCCTTCAGAAAGGCGATCAGGTCATCGATCTCGAATCCCCATAGGCCCGCGAAACGCATTTTCGTGCCCGGCACCATTTTGGTGGGCTTGGATAAAAACGTGGCGAGGTTTTCGTCGGTCCAGACAAGCCCGTGTTCTCCGGCTGCCTTCAGGGCTGTCGAATACTCATAATCGTTGAGCACACCGGCGGTTCTGCCGGCCACGCCTTTGAGTGAAGGCCCGAACGAGCTCCGATCGCTGTCGATCGTGTGGCAGCCTGCACACGATCGAAAGATCCGCGCTCCGCGCTCCAGATCCGCTGAACAAGCCTCGCTCGCAAACGCGGCCAGGGACAATGCGAGCGTCGTCAGCTGAACGGGAAAGCTTTGAACGGACTTCACCGGGAATGTCATCAAGTTCAACTCGTTTGTTGCGTGCTCTGAGCGATAGACGCGATCCTACCACGGACCAAGGTCTAACTTGTCGAGTTGCTGCGTTTATGGTCCGTTCATCGGAGACGCACTGCTGGGGAAAGTGATGAGTACGACGCATTGGCCTAAGTCACCGCTCGATGGGACGGACATCAACGTTCTCTCCGGGATATTGAGACAGTGGTGCACGAGACATCAGTGTGATTTCGATGGCGAAGCGAGCCAAGCGAAAGCGCGCGAGCTTGTCCAATGGTTCGAGTTCGGCGTAAAGGATCCGTCGGAGCTGACGGAATTAATCGAAGGCAAGCACTGGCAGGTGCACTCCATCTGATATTCATCCTGGATGCGACAGGCACGTTATCGGCTGCAGCGCACTTTCCTTTGCGTGCCGCTGCGGCTGCCCGGTCTGAGCAATCACGCTTCGGATATTCCTCGAACACTCCTTGTCAGCGATCGCGTATCGTGAGCACCTAGCGATCGTTACGGGATGGGGGAGGAACTCATGACAATCTACGATCAACTGCGCGAACCGCCGTTCAGTCTCGACGAGACTGCGATCGCCTGGGTGCGTGATATCTATGCGTCGCTCAGCCTCGATGAAAAGGTCGGTCAGCTCTTTACCCTGATCATGATCGGGACGGATGAAGAGGAGTTCAAGCGCATTGGCGCCTTGCGGCCGGGCGGTGTGACCAGGTTCTTCACGCCAGATCTCGACTTTGAACGACGCGTGATCTCGGATCTGGTCGAGAGAAGCAAGGTTCCACCGATCATCAGTGCCGACCTGGAAGGAAGCCGTCATTCCTTCGCGTTCGGTACCCCGGTGCTCGGCCAGCTTGGCCTTGCCGCCGTGGATGACGTGGAAGCGACGGAAAAAAGTTCGGAGATACTGGCGCGTGAAGGCCGGGCGATGGGCGTGCGGTGGTCGTTCACGCCGGTCATCGACATCAATGCAGCCTTCCGGTCGCCGATCGTCGGAACGCGCTCCTATGGTTCGGATATCGACAAGGTCGAACGCCATGCGGTTGCCCACGTCCGCGGCCTGCAGAAGAACGGGATAGCTGCTACCGCAAAGCATTGGCCTGGCGAAGGATATGACGACCGCGACCAGCATCTCGTCACTACAGTCAACCCGCTCTCCATGGAGCAGTGGGAAGAAACGTTCGGGCGGCTCTACAGGCGGCTGATCGGAGAGGGTGTTCTGTCTGTGATGAGCGCCCACATCGCGTTGCCCGCCTATATCAGATCGAAGCATCCCGATGCGGCGCTTGAAGCTTTCCGGCCGGCGTCGGTTTCCCGCTTGCTGAACGTCGACCTGTTGCGCAATCAACTCGGGTTCAATGGCATCATTGTCTCCGATGCCACGCCGATGGGTGGCTTGTCGGCGTGGGGGCATCATACGCAGACGATGCCCGAGATCATTGCCAACGGTTGTGACATGATCCTTTTCAGCGACGCGCCCGAGGAGGATATGGCGGCGGTCAAATCCGGGGTCGAAAGTGGACTGATAACGTCTGAGCGGCTGGAGGAAGCTGTTGTCAGGGTGCTGGCGCTGAAGGCACACCTGAAGCTCTTTCAGCCTTCAGATGTCCTGCCGGATGCCGCTCAAGCGCGCAGCGTTCTCGCAAATCCCGAAAGTGTCACGACGTCCAGGGACGTTATCGCGAGGTCGCCAACGTTGGTGAAGGATGTCCACGGCATCTTTCCGCTCGATCCTGCCAAGACGAAACGCGTGTTGATGGTGGATGGAGGGATTATCCATCCGCTCATGCCTCAGCCGCTGAAATTCTCGCTGCCGGAGCTTTTGGTTCGAGAGGGATTCGAGGTCACGATCGATCGACCGGACATTGTCCCAAACCAGGAGGATTTCGATCTTGTGATCTATGCGTTGGGCGACGAGTCGCTTCTCGTGCGAGGCCGGATATTCGTCGACTGGCACAAGATGGGCGGCGGCGGCCTGTTCAAGGCCATGTATCGCCCTTGGACGAACATTCCTTCCGTCATGATCTCCTTCGGGCACCCTTATCATCTTTACGATGCTCCGCGCGTGCCAGCTTACATCAACGCCTATTCGACGATGGACAGCGTCCAGGAAGCCGTCGTGGATTGCATGCTGGGCCGCAAGCCGTTCCTCGGGACGAACCCGGTCGATCCCTTCTGCGGCCTGGAGGACGCTCGATACTGAGGACGGCAGTGCGACCTAGGGAAAAGTCTTGACGACCTCATACTTTCCACCTTCCCAGGCTCGCATTTCGCCATCTTCGCAGCTGTAGTTCTCGTCTGTCTCGGATATCCCGACACCGATGCCATCAACCTCGGGATCGTCGAAAGTGACGAGAATGTCCGACTGCTTGATCTTGCGCGATCTGAAGTCTCTGAGGATGAACTTGTAGCATCGTAGATCCCGGTCAGAGATCTCGCGCTGAATACGAGCCTCGGTCTTCTGGTTGATCTCGGAGAGCGGGCGGGTTTCCGCGAACGATTGGTCAGAGAACGCCGCCGACAAAAACACGGTCGATGCCAGCGCCAGAGCGAGCTTGCTAATCCGAGATCTGTACTTCGAGATTCCGAGGCTGCACATTGCTAACCATCCCCCATGGACGTTCATCAGCGCAGTCTAGAAGAAATCGCAACCTGCGGCTTGGATCAACCGTTTTTCGTCTCGTCTAGGAGGCCGTAGGCGCGGAAAGCTGAGCTTGCCGCCTCGAGATTGCGATAACCCAGTCGCGAAATTCGGAGCCGTAAGGTTTTTGCAGCGCCGAGCGATCCCAGGCAAGGAAATAGCTCTCGCGGAGCGGCATCCTGATATCGACAGGGATGACCAGCGTCTGCGCTTCCAGTTCGTCTGAAATCATCGACATCTGTGCAAGTACGATGCCGCGCTTGTTGACGGCAGCGTCGATGGCGCTGCTCGATAGAGTGAATGACAAGCCGGAGGGTTGGCCTTTCAGTCCGGCTCCGATCTTTGTCGCGAATTCAGCCCAACTGGGGTAGGGCGTGAAATGCCGTTCCCACTCCACGTGCAGTAATGGATAGGACAACAAATCCGCGGCCCTCAATTCTCCCTTGCCGAGGAGCGCAGGGGAGCAAGCCGGAACAACCCAATCGCGAAAGAGTTCGGCATAGTGATCATGCTGCAGGACGTCGGATCCATAGCTGACACGGAAATCGACTTCGTCGAAGCCCATCCTCGGCTCCCTGTCGCGTCCGGTCACGCGCACATGCGCATCGGGATGCAGCGCCTGCCAGTCAAAAATGCGTCTGCCGATCCATTTGTTGACGACCGAAGACAGGGCGCTGAGCACCAGCGCATTCTCGTTACGTGCCCGTTCCAGCACCTGCTGGGCAAGAGCGAACTGCTCGAAGCCTTTCGAGATCTCGCGGTGGTACAGCCTTCCCCATTGCGTCAGCTCGACCGTTCTGCCACTGCGTTCGACAAGGGTAATGCCGAGAAAACTCTCGATCTTGCGGATTTGCTGACTGATGGCGCCCGGAGAAACGTTGAGTTCGGCCGCCGCCGCCATAACGCTTCCGCAGCGGCCCACGGCCTCGAATGCCTGCAGGCCCTTGAGCGGAATTCCACGAAATACCTGTTCGTCGCTCAACGCGTTTCCCCGCTATGGTTACTGACGCAACGCACTCTCGGTTGGATGAAAGATTCCGGCAAACTGGAAGCGATCGCCGGGATGGGTGATCTCGACATATGTCACCATGCGATCATTCTGCCACGTTTGGCGTATGAGGTTGAGGCATGGATCGCCGCGATCGATCTTGAGAATGCGCGCCGTTGCCGCGTCGGCGGAGACGGCGCGTATCACATGTTTCGCCTTCGACCAGGGGACCTGCGACAACAGCCATTTCGCCGGCGGCGCACCAACGAAGCTCTCGGTCCTGGCAAGAGGCACGGTATCGAGAAGGATGATCCGGCGTTCCACCGCGGTTGGTTTTCCGTCGACGATATGCAGGCAGTGAATTCTGAGAATCTCGACGCCTGCTATGCTGTTCAGCTGGGCCGCTTCGACCGGCCCCAACGTCTCGATCTTGCGCGTCAGTATTTCATGGCGATGCTCGTAGCCTGCCAGCGTGGCGGCCGTACCGATGTCCTGAATGTCCATGACGGTCCGGTTGATCTGTGGCGCCGCGACGAACGATCCTGTCTTGCGCTTGCGAACCACCAGCCCCCGTTCGACGAGCGCCGTCAGCGCCTTGCTCACGGTCATGCGCGAGCAGCCATAATCGTTGACGAGATCGTGCTCCCTCGGGATGCGATCTCCCGGGCGCCAGTCTCCGCTCAGTATCTTCGCTTCGATGTCTTTGAATATCCTGATATAGATTGGTTCCAAGACGCGACACCCGTTTACCGCTGCACGTAAAACGACGCAAAGACCAAGCCTGCGCCTGAAAGTAGATGTTCGGCACAAAAATTGCTTTCGTCGACTTTGACGTTGACACCTTAGGCCAGCCTATATCTATTTGTATAGTCAAAAGCGGGTCAAAGAAGCCTGCAACACGGGACTGAAATCGGGAACTCGAACGCATCCTGCCGGATGCGAAAACTGGAGAGATGACAATCATGATCGCACGTTCACTGCTCAAGGGCCTCGTCGGCGCCGCATTTTTGGTCGGTGCGACCCTGTCGGCGCATGCGGCCGATACGCTTGCCGCTGTAAAGGCGGCCGGTACGCTGAAAGTCGGCACCGAAACCGCCTTCGCGCCGTTTGATTTTATCGATGCCGGCGAGCATGCTGGCCTGAACGTTGATCTTTTTGCGGAAATCGGCAAGGAGCTCGGCGTCAAGATCGAGTGGGTGGCGCTTCCTTGGGACGGCGTATTCCCGGCACTCGAGGCCGGAAAATTCGACGTGGTTGCTGGTCCAGCCACGATCACCAAGAAGCGCATGGAGCGCTACCGTTTCACGCCGCCGATCGCCGAAGCCACGATCGCCATCCTGAAGAAGGCCGGCGATACCACGATCTCCAAGCCGGAAGACATTGCCGGCAAGACGATCGGTGTCGGCAAGGCGACGTCGCAGCTCGATCAGCTGAAGGAATTTGCGGCAACGCTGCCGTCTAAGGTTGATGTTCGCGAGTATCCCGCCTTCACCGAATCTTACGCTGACCTTGCTGCCGGCCGTATCGCTGGTGTTGCGAACTCGCTGCCGAACATCGCTTTCGTCGCCAAGCAGCGTGAGGGCACGTTCGAGGTCGTCCTGCCGCCTTTCGGCAAGAAGTCCTATTTCGGCTTCATCGGCCTGAAGGATGCCGATCATGCGCCGCTGATGGACGCCATCGATGCCGCTCTGCTGAAGATCAAGGCTGATGGTCGCATGGCCGAACTCCAGAAGAAGTGGTTCGGCGCCACCTTCGATACGCCGGATGCCGTCAAGGACCCTGCGTTCTGATAACAGGCCGATCGGTGATTGCGCCCCACCGGGGCGCAATCACAGGCGCCATTATGACAGCCAGGCGGACGAAAGCCGGACATGTCCATTAAACTCTTTGAACTGCTTCTCTACGCGTCGATTTACACCGTAGCGATCAGCGTTGTTTCCATTTTGATCGGTTTCGCCATCGCGATCCTGCTATCGGGCATGCTTCTCTCCAAGAAGCGGCTGTTCATTACCCCTGCACAGATATTCATCAGCTTCTTCCGCGGCGTGCCTCTGCTTGTGCAGTTGCTGCTGATCTACAATATGCTGCCGGCGATCGGATTGAATGTCCCGAGCATCGTTGCGGCAATCGTCGGCCTTTCGCTTTGCACGGCCGCCTACCAGGCGGAAAACATGCGCGGTGGCTTTGCCAGCGTGCCGGTCGGTCTGATCGAGTCGGCGGAGATGGTGGGCCTGACGCCTGGCCAGATCTTTCGACGCATCAAGGCGCCGATTGCCTTGCGCCTCACCTTTCCGGCCCTCGTCAACGAAGCTATTCTAATTCTCAAGGCGTCGTCGCTCGTGTCAGTCGTCGGTGTCATTGAGCTGACCCGAATGGCGCAAGACCTTGCCGGCAGCACCTTCCTGCCGCTGCAGATATTCGCCGCCGCCGGTCTCATCTATCTCGTGATTAACTGGATCGTCGCACTTGCCGGGGATTTCATCGAGCGCTCCTTGCCGGGAGTGCCGCGATGACCTTCGATATCAACGTCATTCGCGACCAGTTGCCGGCGATCGCAAGCGGTGCCGGCGTCACCGTTCTCATTTGGGTCGTAGGCACCATTGCTGCCGCCGTCATCGGCTTCTTCGTCGCCGTAGGCCGTCGGTTCGGCGGTTTCTTACTGGACAAAGTCCTCGGCTTCATCGTCGCCGTCCTGCGCGGTACGCCGTTCCTGATCCAGATCTTTCTGGTCTACTACGGCGGCCCCTTCATCGGATTGAATCTTGATCCGTTGCCGGCAGGTCTCATCGGCATTTCCATCTATGGGGCGGCCTACTACAGCGAGATCTTCCGCTCCGGCTTTCTGGCGGTGCCCAAGGGCCATATCGAGGCAGGAGAATGCGTCGGGCTCACCCAGAGCCAGATCATCAGGCGCATCCTTTTGCCAGAGATGACGATGCTTGTGCTGCCGCCGTCGTTGAATATGGCTGTCCTGCTGATGAAGGAAACAGCGGTTCTTTCAATCATCACGGTGCCGGAGCTGACGGCAACGTTGAGTGCCATCGGCGCGCAGCAGTATGCCTTCGTAGAGGCACTTACGGTCCTGGCGCTCTTTTATTGGATCCTTGTCGAGATCACCGGCCGTCTTGGCCACCTCGTCGAAACGAAACTCACCAGATTCAGGTTTTTCAACGCATGAGCCTTCCCGCGATCGCAGTCAAAAATCTCGTCAAGCGGTTCGGAGAAACCACCGTCCTGCAGGACGTCGGTCTTGATATTCCGCAGGGTCAGGTGTCGTGCCTGATCGGCCCATCCGGCTCGGGAAGAGCACGCTTCTGCGCTGCATGGCCTTTCTGGAAGAGGCAACATCGGGCACGATCACAGTCAATGGCGAAGTTCTTGGCTTCACGGAGAACGCCCAAGGGGTGCGCGAGCGTATTTCCCCCGCCGCCAATCGTGCGATCCGTGCGCAGATCGGCATGGTGTTCCAGCAGTTCAATCTATGGCCTCACATGACGGCGCTCGGCAACGTCAGTGAAGCCCTGAAGACCGTTCACAAGATGAACCGCAAGGAGGCCGAGGAGCGTGCCATGGCGCAACTCGTCAAGGTTGGCCTCGAAGCGCGGGCAGGGCACTATCCTTCGCAACTCTCCGGCGGTCAGCAGCAGCGTGTCGCGATCGCTCGTGCGCTCGCCTTGAAGCCGAAGATCATGCTCTTCGACGAACCGACATCCTCGCTCGACCCCGAACTGACAGGCGAAGTGCTCAACGTCATGCGCGACCTCGCGAAGGAAGGCATGACCATGGTGGTTGTGTCACACGAGATTGGCTTTGCGGCCACGGTCGGGCAGCAGATTGCTTTTCTTGATCACGGCAAGATTCTCTTCACCGGTCCGCCGCAGGAGGTCTTCAAGAAGCCGCGTCATCCGCGTCTCGAGCAGTTTCTTGATACCTATCTCGACCGAGGCGCTTCGATGCTGCTTTGACGATCTGGCGCAATGCGCCAGGTCTCCGATCCAAGGTGAAGCTCAGGTGTTTGTCACGCGCTTGGTGCAAAGCGCCACCGTTTCATCCTCAAGGCAGACAAAAGTGGCGCCGCCATTCTCGAAGGCTAGCCGTAACTGCGCTTCCGTGGCACGGTGCACTTCGTGGCGTCGGCTGCCCTCGTAATCCTTGATCGTACTGCGCGACACACCCGAGCGATCGGCGAGGTCCGTTTGGGTCCAATCGAGGAGGCCTCGCGCTGCGCGACAAAGTGCCGGTGTCAGAATCTTCGAATTGTTCGCGTGACCCATTGCGCAAAGCTGCCCATATTGGTTACTATCTTTCATATAAGGCAATTCTCGCCGAAAGACCAGCGGTTGATTCTGCATCTGATGGTGGATTTGGCGGAGACAAAAGCGAAGGAATAAGGTGTTGGGATAACAGGCGGATCGATTTCTCTTCTTGCGCTGCTTGTCCTTCCCTTTCTCGGAAGCTTTCTTTCCGTGTTCCTGTTGAACACGTCGTCGCGCCGCCTGCCGGCGGGGTTGGCCGGTGTAGTGACGCTGGCGTCACTACTTCTTACGGCGATTAACTATCCCGCGGTCTCGGGCGGGGGCGTGGTTTACTACAAGCTGCAATGGCTCCCGCAGCTTGGCCTTGATTTCACGTTGCGGATGGATGGTTTTGCATGGATTTTCGCCATGCTGGTTACCGCGATCGGTCTGCTCGTCGTCCTCTATGCTCGCTACTACATGTCGGAAGAGGACCCCGTTCCGCGCTTTTTCTCATTTTTTCTGGCTTTCATGGGAGCCATGCTCGGGATCGTGATTTCCGGCAACGTGATCCTGCTGTCGGTCTTCTGGGAGCTGACGAGCATTTTCTCATTCCTGCTGATCAGCTATTGGCACAACAGCGCCGCGGCACGTGACGGTGCCCGCATGGCGCTGACCGTCACCGGGATCGGCGGCTTTTGCCTGCTGATCGGCCTCATTCTGCTCGGAAACATTGTCGGCAGCTACGACCTCGACAAGATCCTCGCTTCAGGCGACATCATTCGTGCTCATCCGCTCTATCTGCCGGCGCTTATCTTCATTCTGCTCGGCGCGTTGACGAAGAGCGCGCAGTTCCCGTTCCATTTCTGGCTGCCGAATGCGATGGCCGCGCCGACGCCGGTGTCGGCCTTCCTTCACTCCGCAACGATGGTCAAGGCGGGCGTTTTCCTGCTTGCCCGCTTCTGGCCCGCGCTTTCAGGCACCTGGGAATGGTTTTGGATCGTCGGGGCGGCGGGAATTATCACACTCCTGCTTGGCGCCTATTTCGCGATGTTCCAGCGAGACCTCAAGGGACTTCTGGCTTACTCCACAATCAGCCACCTGGGTTTGATCACGACGCTGCTCAGCCTGGGCAGTCCGCTGGCAACGGTCGCAGCGATCTTCCATATGCTAAATCACGCCACCTTCAAGGCGTCGCTGTTCATGGCCGCCGGGATCATCGATCATGAGACCGGCACGCGCGATATGCGAAGACTCAGCGGATTGTTCCGGTTTATGCCGTTCACGGCCACTCTTGCCATCGTCGCAAGCGCTGCCATGGCGGGCGTGCCGCTTCTGAATGGCTTCCTGTCAAAGGAGATGTTCTTTGCCGAGGCCGTCGAGACACATGCGGACTCGATCCTTGATCGAATTTTGCCCTATGTCGCGACGCTGGCCGCTGCCTTCAGCGTCGCCTATTCCCTGCGCTTCATTCACACTGTCTTTTTCGGGCCGCCGCCGCACGACCTGCCGGTCGCCAAGCCGCACGAGCCGCCGCGCTGGATGCGCTTTCCGATAGAACTTCTGGTGGTCCTCTGCCTCGTGGTGGGTATTATCCCGGCGCTGTCGATCGGTCCCTTCCTGCATACGGCTGTCGTCAGCGTTCTTCGTGAGGACACGCCGGAATACAGCCTCGCCATTTGGCACGGCGTCAATCTTCCGCTGATCATGAGCGCGATCGCGCTTGCCGGAGGCGTGGCGATCTATGTGCTGCTGAAAGACTATTTCGCGCGTTGCGACGATGGCCCGCCCATATTCCGGAAGCTCAAGGGGCAACGAATCTTCGAGCGTATCCTAGTCGAGGTGTCCTGGCGTTGGGCTCGTATCGCCGAACAGCGGCTCGGAACGCGCAGGCTCCAGCAGCAGCTGCGCTGGGTCGTGGTGATGGGCTTTGCTGCCGGTTTGCTGCCGCTTTACCTCAGAGGTTTTCAGAGCCGACCCTTTACCAATTCCGGAATAGATCCGGTGTTCGCGACATTGTGGGCGATCGGCATATGCCTTGCCATCGGCACGGCTTACCTCGCGAAATACCATCGGCTTGCCGCGCTGATCATGCTTGGCGGCGTCGGATTGATCGTCTGCACGACTTTCATCTGGCTCTCGGCGCCTGATCTCGCCATCACCCAGTTGCTGGTCGAAATCGTCACGACGGTTCTGATCCTTCTTGGCCTTCGGTGGCTGCCGAAGCGGAGCGAGGGGTTCGGCGAAACGATGACATTGCGTTCGAGATTCCGTCGCTTCCGTGACTTCGCGCTTGCCGTCGTGTGTGGTGTGTCGATGTCGTTGATGGCCTACGCGGTCATGACGATGCCGGTGCCGGACGCGATCGCGAATTACTTCCTGGAGAACGCCTATTCGCTGGGCGGCGGGCGCAATGTCGTCAACGTCATTCTCGTCGACTTCCGAGGCTTCGACACGCTTGGTGAGATCGCCGTCCTCGGCGTCGTTGCCCTGACTGTTTATGCGCTGCTTCGCCGCTTCCGCCCTGCGGATGACAGCATGGGGATGCCCGAGCAGCAGCAGATCCAGAACCGCTTCGATGAAGAGCGTCCGGAGCGCTCTGCAGGGGATACCGTCCGCGACTACATGCTTGTGCCGTCCGTGATTATGCAATGGCTGTTTCCTGTCGTCATTACCTTCGCGGTCTACATTTTCATGCGCGGACACGACTTGCCGGGTGGCGGCTTCTCGGCCGGACTGACGCTGTCTATCGCTTTCCTGCTCCAGTATCTCGCTGGTGGGACGCGCTGGGCGGAAGATCGAATTCGTATTCTTCCGCTGCGCTGGATGGGGGCGGGGTTGCTTACGGCATTCCTGACGGGTGCGGGCGCCTGGCTATTCGGTTATCCGTTCCTGACGACCCATTCCCGCTACATCGAGTTGCCGCTGATTGGAAAAATGCCGGCGGCGACCGCGCTTCTGTTCGATCTCGGTGTCTTCAGTCTGGTTGTCGGCTCGACGGTGCTCATTCTCGTCGCGCTCGCGCACCAGTCGATCCGCATCAACCGCCTTCGCGCGATAGAGACCGCCAAGTCGGAGGAGGCGTAATGGAACTGATCTTGTCGATCGCGATCGGGGTGATGACGAGCTGCGGGATCTGGCTGATCCTGCGCCCGCGAACCTACCAGGTTATTGTCGGGCTCTCGCTGCTGTCCTACGCCGTCAATCTCTTCATTTTCGGCGTTGGTGGCGTCAAGGCCAACGTGCCGCCGATCTTGGGAGATGGGCTTCCGGTGACGGCGCTTGCCGATCCGGTGCCGCAGGCGCTCGTGTTGACGGCTATTGTTATCGGCTTTGCAACGACCGCGCTTTTCCTTGTGGTGCTGCTCGCTTCCCGTGGACTGACCGGCAATGACCATGTCGACGGCAGGAACGAACCGCGATGAACAGCTGGACACACCATCTCGTTATTGCGCCGATCCTCATTCCGCTCGTGGCGAGCGCTGTTCTGCTCTTCGTCGATGAGCGCCGCCGCACCACCAAGGCGATGATCAGCCTTGCCGCCACGGTCATTCTTGCATTCGTCGCCTTCCTGCTTTTCCGCATCGAGAGCGGTCCGAATGATTTCGAGGGGGTCTATCTTCTCGGGAATTGGGCAGCACCTTTCGGGATCGTTCTGGTTCTCGACGGGCTCTCTGCGCTGATGCTGCTCTTGACAGCGCTGCTGGCGGTCCCCGCGCTGGTCTTCTCGATGGCGCGATGGCACGCCGTCGGCGCTCACTTTCACAGCATGTTCCAGCTGCTGCTCATGGGCGTAAATGGTGCCTTCCTGACGGGGGACCTGTTCAACCTCTTCGTCTTCTTCGAAGTGATGCTCGCGGCATCCTACGGTCTCCTGCTGCACGGTTCCGGTCCGTTGCGTGTGAAGGCGGGCATGCACTACATCGCGGTCAATCTCGTGGCGGCGCTTCTCTTCCTGATCGGCGTCAGCTTGATCTACGGCACCGCCGGAACGCTGAACATGGCCGATCTCGCCGCCCGCATTCCCGACATCGAGCCCGATCGCCGTATGTTGATGGAAGCTGGAGCGGGTATTCTCGGGATCGTGTTTCTGATCAAGGCCGGGATGTGGCCACTCTGCTTCTGGCTTCCACCTGCCTATAGCGCCGCCTCGGCGCCGGTCGCCGGTATTTTCGCGATCATGAGCAAGCTCGGCATCTACGCGATCTTGAGATTGACGATGTTGCTCTTCGGGGAGGGGCCGTCCGCGGGGTTCGGCAATATCGTTCTTCTCTATGGCGGGATGGCCACGATCATCTTCGGCACCATCGGCGTGCTGGCCTCTCAGGCGCTCGGTCGGCTCGCCGGGTTCTCCGTTCTGGTGTCCTCAGGCACGCTGTTGATGGTGCTTGGCATCAATGACGGAGCGATATCCTCCGGCGGCTTGCTCTACCTCGTCAGTTCGACGTTATCGATCAGCGCCTTCTTCATGCTGATCGAACTCGTGGAACGCGGCCAGGATGCGGGAGCGAACGTTCTCGCGGTTACGATGGAAGCCTATGGTGATGCGGAAGAGGACGAGCCCGAGGAGGCTGATGGCGTCGCCATGCCCGGCACAATGGCTATCCTCGGTGTCTGCTTTGCCGCCTGCGCGATCCTGCTTTCCGGTCTGCCACCACTTTCCGGGTTCGTCGCAAAGTTTGCCATGCTTTCGGCGATGATGGGCACGGGCGCGATCGGAGTGCCGCCGACTGCCGCGATCTGGACACTCATTACGCTCGTTATCCTGTCTGGAGTGGCAGCGCTGATTTCCATGACGCGAGCGGGCATCCGAACCTTCTGGAGCTCGATCGAGGGAACAGTGCCGCGGGTTCTCGTCATCGAGATCGTGCCCGTCATGTTCCTGCTGTTGCTGACCCTTGGCCTGACAGTGCAGGCGGGGCCGGCAATGCAATATATGGATTCGACCATCCGAACGCTGCGCAAACCCAGCGTCTACATCGATGCGGTCAGCAAGGCTGTGCGGATTCCGGACTACAAGGCAAGCGGCGCCGGCAGCGAAACGGGGAGCCACTAGATGTTTCCTTATCCGATCCTGACCGCTTGCCTGATACTGATGTGGCTGCTTCTCAACGGGTTTACGCTCGGCCAGTTCGTGCTGGGCGCTATCGTCGCCGTGGTAGCGTCATGGGCCATGGCTTCGTTGCGCCCGGAAAGGCCGAACCTTGCCAAGTGGTACCTGCTGCCGAAGCTCTTTTTCCGGGTGGTCTACGATATTGTCGTATCGAACCTCGCGGTTGCGTGGGTCATTCTTCGAAGTGGTCGTCAGCGGCATAGTCCGGGTTTCCTGACCATTCACCTCGAGATCAGAAACCAGTTCGCTCTGGCGCTGCTCGCCGTCATCCTGACCAGTACCCCGGGATCGGCCTGGCTCGAATACGATTCCAACGACAATACAGTTCTTCTTCACGTCCTCGACATCCAGAATGAGGCGGTTTGGCGCGACACCATCAAGAACCGGTATGAGAAACTGTTGATGGAGATATTCGCATGAGCGCCATCATTCTTTTCACGGCGGTTTCGGTCGCGCAGCTCATGCTGGTGGCGGCAATGGCGATTGCGTCGATCAGGATGTTCATCGGCCCGCGCGCGCAGGACCGCATCATCGCGCTCGACACTTTTTACGTCAACGCGATGCTGCTGTTGGTCACCTTCGGCGTTGGTACCGGCCGCGGCGTCTATTTCGAGGCCGCGTTGGTGATCGGTATGCTCGGCTTCGTGGCGACGGTGGCGCTTGCGAAATTCCTGATGCGCGGGGAGGTTATCGAATGATCCATGACAGCACCGATCTGCCGATTTGGGCGGCCGCTATCGTCGCCGGACTTTTGCTGATCGGCGCATCGCTCGCCCTGATCGGTGCAATCGGCTTTCTGCGGTTGCCAACCTTTTACGAGCGGATTCATGCACCGACGCTTGGCACCAGCTGGGGCGTTGGCGCGATCATGCTTGCATCGATGGTCTTCTTTTCCCTCGCTTCGGAGCGACTGGTAATCCACGAGCTCCTGATCGGGGCTTTCGTCACCGTCACGACGCCCGTGACGTTCATGCTGCTCGCGCGCGCTGCCCTTCACCGCGATCGAGCCGAAGGCGATCCGATCGTTCCGGCAAAGGGAAGTGGTCGCGATCTTACCGAGAAGTAGGTTCGGACTTGGCGCAGCAGGTCGAAATCCTTTCCTGATGGATTACATCAGCGTGCTCGGCTGCAGATGATTGTTTTGATAAAATGTGTCAGCGCCACATTGAGGTTGCCTGCGCGCCAACCTAGTGTCCGGTAGCCGCTTTGCATGTGCCAACAGCGTGACATGCGAGCAACGACACAATGCCTTTGTTGGGTAGGACATGACGACAGTAATCGACGGCAAACAGGTTGCAGCTTCTGTAATCGAGACGGTGAAGGCCGCGACATCGGCTTTGCAAAAGCAGAGCGGCGTGGCGACGGGTCTGGCGGTGGTCATCGTCGGTGACGATCCGGCAAGCCACGCCTATGTCAATTCGAAGGGCAAGATGGCCAAGGAGTGCGGCTTCAAGTCCGTGCAGCATACGCTGCCGGAGCAAACCAGCCAGGAAGAGCTTGCCACCCTTGTCGCCTCGCTGAACGAGGATCCTTCGATCCACGGCATCCTGGTACAGCTGCCGCTGCCGAAGCACCTGAAATCCGATCCGATCATCCAGTCGATCCGTCCAGAAAAGGATGTCGATGGCCTGCATGTGGTCAATGCCGGAAAGCTTGCGACCGGTGATCTCGAGACCGGTCTCGTCTCGTGCACGCCGGCAGGCGCCATGGTGTTCGTGCGCCGCACCCATGGCGAGGATCTGTCTGGCCTGAATGCCGTCGTCGTCGGCCGTTCCAACCTGTTCGGCAAGCCGATGGCGCAGCTGCTGCTGAATGCCAACGCGACGGTGACCATCGCGCATTCACGCACCAAGGACCTGCCGGCAGTCTGCCGCAACGCCGACATCCTGGTGGCGGCGGTTGGTCGTCCGGAAATGGTCAAGGCGGATTGGGTCAAGCCGAGCGCAACGGTTATCGACGTCGGCATCAACCGGATTGCCGCCCCTGAAAAGGGCGAGGGCAAGACGCGCCTCGTCGGTGATGTCGCATTTGCCGAGGTGGCTGATGTCGCCGAGGTGATCACGCCGGTCCCTGGCGGTGTCGGCCCGATGACGATCGCCATGCTGATGGCTAACACCGTGATCGCCGCGCATCGCTCGGCCGGGCAGACGCCACCAGTCTTCTGATCAGCGCGATGGTGCCGCGCCCCGTCGAGGCGCTGATCAGTTCTGCGCTAAGAGCAACACAAGACGCTTCCCTACTGAAAAAATAAGGCCCGCGACGATATCGCGGGCCGTATTTTTATAGCGTTGCGCTGCGCGTCAGTGTTTTGCGCGACGCTTCTGACGATGCACGTCGATAACGACGGCGGCCACGATGATCAGGCCTTTGACGATCTCCTGATAGTAGGCGTCGACCCGCAGGAAGGTGAAGCCCGACGTCATGACGCCAAGGATGACCGTTCCGATAACCGTGCCGGTGATCCGACCGACGCCGCCGGTCAGAGACGTTCCGCCGATAACGGTCGCTGCGATCGCATCCAGCTCGTACATCACGCCCATGCCGGCCTGAGCTGTCTGAGCGCGCGCCGCCGTCACGATGCCGGCGAGGCCAGCGAGAAGACCTGCGATCGCATAGACCTTGATGAGGTGTGCTTCGATATTGATACCCGACACACGCGCAGCCTGCGGGTTGGCGCCGATCGCATAGGTGAACTTGCCGTAGCGGGTGTAGCGCAGGACGATGTGGAAGATGAAAGCGACGACAAGGAAAACGATAACGGGCCAGATACCGGTTCCGATGAAGTTGAACTGCTCCGTCAGGCCGGAGACCGGCTGCCCTTCGTGTACCACTTCGAAATACCGCGCGCGGACACCATCATGCCAAGCGTTGCGATGAAAGGCGGGATCTTCGTCTTCGCGATGAGCTGTCCGTTGACATATCCCGCGGCAAGGCCAATGAGCAGGCCGACGCCGATCGGAATGAAGAACGGCAGGTCAGTCAGCCCCGGATAGAGTGCGCGAGGCCAGGTCGACGCCTGGGCAAAACTTGCCGCGATCATCGCCGTCATGCCGACGACCGAGCCGGAGGAGAGGTCGATGCCACCGGTGATGATCACCTGCGTCACGCCGACGGCGATGATGCCGATAACGGAAACCTGAAGGATCATGATGGTGAGGCGCTGAGAGTTCATCAGGAAGCTCTGCCCGACAAAGATCCAGCCGAGGATTTCGTAGATCAGCGCGATACCGACGAGCACGAGAAAAATGCTCAGTTCCGGCGGAACGCGATGGCGCCGGGATCTCGCGGGAATGGCTGCGGCCGCTTCGGCGGTGTTCGTATTCATGTCTTCCTCCCTTGGCGACAGGACGGGTTACGGCGCTTATTGTGCCGCGAGCTCCATCACCTTGACTTGAGTTGCTTCACTGCGGTTCAGGAAGCCCGTTACGCGCCCCTCGTGCATGACCATGATGCGGTCGCTCATGCCCAGAACTTCCGGCATTTCCGATGAGATCATGATGACCGCGACGCCTGTCTTGGCCATCTCGGTGATCAGGCGGTGAATTTCCGCCTTGGCGCCGACATCGATTCCGCGCGTCGGTTCGTCGAGGATCAGGATCTTCGGATTGGTCAGCATCCAGCGGCCGATCAGAACCTTTTGCTGATTGCCGCCCGACAGGTTCTCGACGCGCTCGAAGAGATGCGGCGTCTTCACGCGCAGCTTCTTTGCCATATCAGCGCAGGTCTGTTCGAGGGCCGCTTCCTGGACAAAGCCGCCTTTGACGTAACGATCGTGCAGGACCGCGACCTGCATGTTTTCAAGGACATTGAGGATGAGAAGACAGCCCGTATCCTTGCGGTCTTCGGTCAGGAAGGCCATGCCGTGGCGGATCGCCGTGGTCGGCGTTCTGATATCGACCGTCTTTCCGAAAAGTTCGATGCTTCCCGCCGATGCCGGGGTCACGCCGAACAAGGTCTCGGCGACATTGGAGCGACCGGAACCGACCAGGCCCGCAATCCCGAGGATTTCACCTGCACGAACATCGAACGAGATATCGCGAAAGACGTTGTTGAGAGCGAGATTCGATACCTTCAGAACGACGTCCCCGATCGGGACATCCTCCTTCGGGAACATCTGGGTGATCTCGCGACCGACCATCATGCGAATGATGTCATCGCGGGTGACGTCGGTCGAGGCGTGGGTGCCGATATATTTGCCATCACGGAAGACAGAGAACTCGTCGGCGATTTCGAAGAGCTCGTTCATCTTGTGCGTGATGTAGACAATGCCGATACCGCGCGCACGCAGGTCCCGGATAATGCGAAACAGGTGCTCGACCTCTCGCTCCGTCAGCGCCGATGTCGGCTCGTCCATGATCAGGACGTCTGAATTGTAGGAGACGGCCTTGGCGATCTCGACCATCTGACGGCTCGCGACGGACAGATGCCGGACCTGGATTTCAGGATCGATGTCGATGTTCAGCCGCTGAAAGAGTTCTTCCGTCAGCCGGAACATCTCGCCGTGATCGATGAAGCCGAATTTGTTCTTCGGCTCGCGACGGATCCAGATGTTTTCCGCGACAGTCATGAAAGGCATCAGGTTGAGTTCCTGATGGATCATGGCAATGCCGTTTTCGAGCGCATCCAACGGGGATTTCAGGCGGATCTCAATGCCCTTCATCCGCACTTCGCCTTGATCAGGCGTGTAGATGCCGGCCAAAATCTTCATGAGCGTGGACTTGCCTGCGCCGTTCTCGCCCATCAGCGCATGGACCGAGCCGCGCTTGAGCTTGAACTGCACGTCATCCAGGGCAAGAACGCCCGGAAATTCTTTACGGATGCCTTCGGCAGCAAGAAGATATTCCGCGTTAGGAACAATGCCGCTCGCGCGCACGGCTGCCATCGTCGACGGGCTTAAAGCCATCTCAATACCTCCCCGATACCGACAGTCTTTGTAAATGGATGCGGGCCGGAGCCCGCATCCAGATGCCCTGCTTAGTTCTTCGCGACGAAGTCCTTGACGTTCTCAGGCGTGACGAGCTGGAAGGGAATGTACACCTTCTTGTCGATCTTTTCGCCCTTTGCGAGCTTTAGAGCGGCGTCGAGCGCGCCCTTGCCCTGACCGGCGGCGTCCTGGAAGACGGTGACGTCAAGATCGCCGGCCTGCATTGCTGCAAGAGCGTCCTGCGTTGCGTCAACGCCGCCGATCACCACCGACTTCATGTCCTTGCCGGCAGCCTTCAGCGCCTGGATGGCGCCGATCGCCATTTCGTCGTTGTTGGAGATGACAGCGTCGAACTCGAGGCCGCTGGAGAGCCAGTTGGTCATCAGGTCGGAGCCCTGCGTACGCTCCCAGTTGGCAGTCTGCTTCTCGACGATTTGAAGGCCTTTGCATTCATCCGTCTTGAGAACGTCTTCCACGTCCTGGGTACGCATGCGAGCCGCCTGGTTCGACAGTTCGCCCATCATCACGACGACCTTGCCCTTGCCACCCAGCAGGCGGCAGACTTCCTTGGTTTCCAGCGTGCCGGATTCCTTTTCGTTGGAAGCAACAAAGGCCTGCTTTTCCGGCAGGGTGTCAACGTTCACAGGCTCGCGGTTGACGTAGACGAGCGCAATGCCGGCGTCGGCAGCGAGCTTGGACATGGCAGCCGTCGCATCCGTATCAACTGGGTTGACGACGATGGCGTCAACCTTGGATGCGATGAAGTTCTGAATCTGGCTCTGCTGCTTTGCAACGTCGTTGCCGGCGTCTTCCACCTGAAGCGTGACGCCGTTCAGGGTCTTGGCATAATCCTGCATGCCGTTCCGGAGAACCGTCAGGAAGTTATCGTCGAATTTCGCCATCGAGACGCCGACCGTTTCGGCATGGGCTGCAGTCGACATCAGAAGCGCGGCAGCTGCGCCAAGCATGAATTTTTTCATCATTTCCTCCTCAAACGGTGTCCGGCGCACCCTCCTCACTCCGGATGTCGGCCCTCCGCCGACCACTCGCTGACTTCTGCGAAATGAAATAAACAAACCGCAACTCGCAGCGAATGGAATATTTGTTCCATATCTTGCTGCGTCGGTCAAGGCGTTTATCTGAACGCGCGGACAGGAAGTGGATAAAGCAGAGAGATCGCCGGTTTGCGCCGCTCGCGAAAGCGTCGGATGCCGGTGGATGGCCGCGAAAATGAAATGAACATTCCGACGATAACCAGCCGCTCGTCAGGCCGAATGAAGGCCCACGCAAGCCCGGCACCGGAGCTGGTCTGCCCAGGAATCTGATGGTGCTCCCTTCAGCGTGATTCTACGCTTGAGGGACGGAGCTAGTGGCAGAGCTGCCTACTCGACCTTCTTCGGGGCGCGGGGCGCGAAAGCCAGCGAAAGCCATACATTCCAACCCTCCGGTCGGTTCTTGGCGCCGAACTCATAGTAGCCCTTGAGGTTCAGAAAACCGGATGTCTTGTCATTGACATCGAAGTTGTAGCCGACCTGTGGTCCGACACCGAAGACACGGGACTTGAAGTCGCCAAGGCTTGCACCCGCCCCGCTGTCTCCGGTGATCTGCTGGTAGGCATATCCGGCGACGCCGACATAGAGATGCTCATTCAGGAATTGCGACGCGCCCCAATCGATATGGGCGTCGACGCCGTTCTGATAGTCGGTGTCCGGGTTCTCGAAATTGTAGGTTAGGCCGCCGACAATGGAGAATTCGCGACCGGTGGAGACATCGAGGTAGGTGTAGCCAACGCCGCCATCGATGGCGCCGTGGCCGATCCCGAGATTGGCAAGGCGGTCGGAATCGTAGGCGCCGACAGGTATGTCGCCGGTGATATAGGCAAGGTAGTTATCGACGCCGTCGTTCCATTTCAGAGTGGCCTGCGGCAACAAGTCCCCGAATGCCGTCCGGCTATCGCATCGCTCTCCGGAGACCGAGCCGCCAAGCGGCCCGGTCAGGGTCGCGTCGACGCAGGCGTGACTGCGGCCGGCGACGCCGAGGAGGCTAACAGCGAATTGCCCATTCCATAAAGGCTGTTCGAACGTGTAGGTGGGTCCGAAGGCAAGCAGATTGCCGCGGCCCTTGATGCCGAGATCGACCTGACCGCCGCCACCGCGGGTAAAGGCTTCGCTCGCGCCAGCGCTGACCGATGGATGGATATACACGGTGGCGAACGACCATCCTGGCTGGGCAGGAACGGCGGCGAAGCTTCCGTAAAGGCCGGGCAGCCAGAAGCTGATGCCGGACTCATCTGCTCGGGCCTCCTGTGCAAAAAGGCAGGATACTCCGACGCAAAGTGCGGCCGTCCAGTTCCTTGTCATCGAATCGCCCCCACGATCTACCTGGACGAGAGTACATGAGTGATTGCAGGCTGCAACTCACGATCGTTCGCCGAAGAGGCAACATCACTCCACACCCGATGACTTTTCCTGCTGGACGCGGACGGCGCTCGCGGCCGCGGCGCCGCCGCCCTTATCATCGCCACCAACTTGAACTGTGGGTTGTGCAAACTCGATGCCGCTTGCCTGGAATGCTTCTCTGATCTTCGCGTAGGCTTTGCGCCTGATATAGGTCTGCATGCCCGGCACGGTCGTCATGGCGAAGCTGATGACGATCCCGTAATCGCCGAACTCCTCAACGCCCTTCATCTTCAAGGGTTGAATGAACAGAGGCCCAAGCTCGGCATCCTCGGCGAGTTCAGCACCGATGCGCTTTGCTATCTTTCGTGCTTTCTCGATATCCGTGTCATAGGCGACATTGATGCGGAATTTGTCGATGACCCAGTCTCGGCTCATGTTCTCGACCGCACCGAGTTCGCCGAAGGGCACCGTGAACACGGGGCCGCGATGATGGCGCAGTCGTACGGAACGCAGACTGAATCCCTCGACGGTTCCCTTGTAGCTCTTCGCTTGGATGTATTCCCCGACACGGAATGCGTCGTCGAGCATATAGAAGACGCCGCTGATGACATCCTTGACCAGGGTCTGCGAACCGAAGCCGATCGCGACTCCGAAGATGCCGGCACCAGCGATCAAAGGACCAATCTGCACGCCGAGTTCCGACAGCACGATCAGGCCGGCCATCACGGCGACGATCACGGCCAGGGCGTTGCGAAAGATCGGCAGCAGCGTGCGAAACCTTGCACGGCGGGCGGCATCGGCAGGTGGAAGAGCGGTGGTATCCGTTGATGTCGCGAGGGCTCTGTCGATCCAGCTTTTCGCGAGCTGCCAGAGGAGGTCAGCCACCAGGAGCACCAGAACACTTTTCAGCAGGCCATAGAACAGCGCCCTGACCAGCGGATCGTTGTGGGCGAAACCGTCGGAATTCATCTCCCAGACGAAGGCAAGCCATGCGACGGCGAGCGTGATGACCGTCGCACGAGCACCTCTCGCGACGATGACATTACGGAGCGAGCCTGCGGCGCCTGAGGAGAATTCCTCGGCTGCCTGCCCGACGCCGCGGAGGATGCCGGGGAGAACGAGGGCGTAAATTCCAAGCCAGAACAAGCCCTGGAGATCGAGACACCACAACAGCCAGACCGCGAAGAGAAACACTGTCAGCGCTGCCCTCGAAGCGCGCGGCTTGAGCGACGTGGACCAGGAGGCCTCGATTGCAAGCACGAGAATGACAATCGAGAAGCAGTAGGAAAGGGCTTCGGATACCGCGGGATCAACGCCAAGCGGCGCCCCTAGTGCTGCGTTGGCGGCAGCAAAAATCACGACGGCGAGAAGGATGCGCGCTCGCAGACGAAGCGGGCGTTGCCGCCCCAGCGCAAGTGCGATGAGAACCGACCCCAGCCGATACAGCACGAATGCCGACAGGTAGGCGAGCAGGCTCACGCGTGCGAGCGGTGGCCAGTCGACAGCGAAGAAGATAATCGCCATCGTTGCAGCGAAAATCGCGACCGGCGCAAGGCTACCCAATACGCCGTCGGAACGCGGTCGGTACTTCCGGAAAAACCATTCAGCTGCCAGACCTACGGCGACCAACGCGGCAAAGATGATGAATACGGGTGCGTAGCCGTGTGAGATTGCATCCTGTCTGGTGCGGGTGGCCGCTGCTCCGATCTCCATGGGAATACGGGGAACGGCCGAGATGATCGCGTCGATCCTGGTTCTGACGCCGGTCTCCCACCCGGCAAGTTTTGGCTTGTCGGCAGCAGCTGATGGTGCCGTGGTTACCGTGCTCCTGCGCTCGGCAAGCAGAGACTGCACCTCAGGATCCTTAAGGAGCTTGAGGAGTTCATCGACTTTCTGTTCTGCTGATGGCGCTTGGGCATGCGCCGAAAAGGCGACGACGAGTGCAAACAGAAGCGTCGACAGCCATTTCATTCTGCGAGCTTTCTTATTGGGAACTGGAAGTTCATACCGGCAAATATCTGCCAGCGGGGCGAGCCCGCGCCATCTTTCCAGACTGTGTACTGCGGCTCAACAAACGCGTTCATGGTGATGCCCTTGTCCAACGGGATCACTTTGCCGACGCCGAAGCCGACGGGGACATAAGAACTGCCGCTTTCGAAGTTGAAATTCCAGGTCGCCGAGGAACGGAGATACCAGCCGCGCGCCAGGTTGAAGTTAACGATCGGCTGAAACGTGAAAAGGTTGACATCAGGCCGGTCGCTCTGACCGGCGAAGGACGTCTGGTACGTCGCAAGGCCACCGATAAGGCCCCACGTCTGTGCTGCGACGACGACGCCCGCGCCACCGATCTGCCACTTGCCGCTGCCGAGCGATTCGCCGGTTGCTGTCGGCAGGACGACGAGCGGGCCGGCGCCCAACGTCACCTCGCCATGCTTCGGCAGGATGAAGATGTCCATGAGGGTCAGATCGCCGAGCCCCGTCACGTATCCGGAAGGCTCGTCGGGCGCGGTCGCGACCGGCAGGGTATAACGGAATAGCTGCGGCATTCCGCCGAGATCGTATGGTATCAACCCACGCAGCAGAAGCTGGTTTGACTTCGGGCTGCCCGGCACATCGTTGAAGCTTGGAATGTAGTAATCGTGGAAATTGACCGTGATTTTCGGCGTCAGCGGATTGTTGGCCTCGTTAACGTCTGAGTGCTCTTGAGCGACTGCGGTACCAAAGGACAAGGCAGTGAACGCAAGTATCAACCACAGCTTCATGGCTACTCCTATCGCTGGAATCGCATCAAGCCATGTCTCCCCTATGGACACCAGTCTGTAACGGTAACAGCAACGTTGGTCTGGCGATGCAGCTCGCGTTTACTGTTACGTACTTCCCCGCTTGCGTACTGTCGCTTAATTTCATCGCCTGTCATCCGGGACACGGGGTTGTGCAATGAACGAGCGCAACGAGGCGGCAGGAAATGGAAGAAAAGCCGCCCAGCGAGGACTGTGGAGGCTGATGCTGAAGCTGCCTTCATCAAGAGGCCGGCTGCAAATTCTGGCGGCCACGATGCCCTCGCTTCACGATCTCTTCGAGGCCTATGAGGAGGCCTCGGTTGCTCTCGAAAACATGCTCAAGGAGCGAGATCGTTCGGACTGTCCGTTGATCGTCGAATACGAGCAGCTCTGCGTCGATATCGAAGACGATGTGATCAGATACATGCTGGAGAAGGGCTCCGGCGGCCCGTGACACGCCTCGATATAATCGCCTCTCGGTTATATTACGTTCACCGATTGCAACTAGATGTAATATCGGTCATAACTTGCCTTCTTCTGCCTGTGCCTGGTCGAATTGTTTCGAGGGATGCCATGCGTGGTGAAGCTCAGGACGAGAATATCGCGGAAGTGTCAATGGACGAGGAGCGTGCCGAGATCGAGCGGCTTCTCGGCGACGGGCGGCTTCATCTTTCAGAGCGGCAAAGGGAGTTGCTACGCTATCTCGCGGAGCGGCGGTTCTCCGGCAACAGGGAAGGCGTGAAAGCCTACTGCATTGCGATCGATGTGCTCGGCCGTACCAGCGCATTCGAAGCGGGGATCGACCCCATCGTTCGCATCGAGATGAGCCGACTGCGTTCCGCGCTCGACAGTTATTACGAGGCTTACGGGGCGACCGGCGGCATTAGAGTGCAAATCCCCAGAGGCAGCTACCTCACACGCTTCTACAGCGCAGGCCCGGAAGAAACTCCGTCAGAGCCGGTTATCGGGATTGCCGAGAGTGCATCCACGGAGCAAGAGGCGTCGACCGCCGTTGAGCGCGGCCGTCGCCTGCCTCCGACCGCGGCGCTCTGTGCAGCCGCTGCCGTTGCCGGCGTTTGCGCTACTGCCTTGTTTGCAGTGTGGCGCCTCCTTGCGGATCCAGTCTGGACCGAAAAGCCGATCGTATATGTGAAGCTCGAAGCTGCGGATGCAGGGCTCGTGCAGGAGGCCAGCCTTGTTCGCGAGTCCCTGGTTTCCGCGCTCAGCAGCTTCCAGACGCTGAGTATTGCGGAGCCTCGCTATTCCGCTGCCAGAGCGGCGAACAGGGTGGGTCACACCTACGAGATCGACAATCGGTACTACGATGATAGTGGCAACAGGAGCGTATGGTGGCAAGTTGTCGAAAGCCGCTCCGGCGACGTTCTGAAGTCCGGCCTTGAAAACATCGGGGCGAATGGCCGCGGTCAATCGCTCGTCGTCCAGGAGGCCGCCGATGCCCTGGCACGGCGGTTTGCACCGACCAGAAGCGTGATTAACGACGCGGAACTGCGCGACAGCCCGGAGGATGCGATCGGAAACGCCTGCATCCTGCGGGCTGAATATGCGTTGGAGGCGGGCGGCCCCGACCAGATCGCTGCGAGCCGACGTTGCCTGGATGCGACGCTTTCGCGCAACCCGAGAATATCAGATGCAACGGCTGTGCTTTCGCGCATTCTGCTTTCCGACAGCTCCGCGACCGCCGACGTGGCCGCCGGAATTGAGCTTGCGCGCAAGGCAACGGCCGAAGCGCCGCTGTCGGAGCGTGCACAAACCGCATTGATGGTCGCCCAGTACGCGACCGGCAAGAAGGTCGCGGCGATCGAAACGGGAAACCGCGCCATATCGCTTAATCCGAACAGCCCGGATGCGACGGCAGCGTTTGCCTTGGTCCTTTACCGATCGGGCTTTGGCGCCGCCGGCGTGTCCATGGCACGCGAAGCAACGGGAATGTCGGATGCGGCGCCTCGGGACGCACTGATGGTGCTGGCGTTCGACGCGTATGCGCGCAAGCAGTACTCCGAGGCCTCGCTGCTCGCGGAGCAAATCAACGGCAGGGACTTCTCCGTGCAGGTTCTGCGAACCGCGGCTCTCGGCGAACTCCAATCGCCGGAGGCGGCCGAGCGGCTTGCGGAGCTTCGCGCGCTGGATCCCCTGTTTGAGCGCTCCGCGGAAGAGCGATTTGCAGTGCTGCCCCTGTCGGACGAGTTGAAGGCGGGGCTCGCTAAGGCGGGAGCTCGTTTCGCTTCGAACCAGCTGGCAAGCTCTGAAAACGAGTAAAGCGCAAACGAACAACGGTTACTTTGACCGTTACTTTCTTGCGCATTTCGCGCGCTTGGCTCCCCCATGATCCATGAAATTCTCGTCGTGCGAAGAAGCTGTAACTTTATGTATGGGCTCTTGCGAAGACGTGTTTGGAAAGCGAGGTCGACACGACGCGTAGGCGATTGAACAGGAAGATTTTTCTCGCCGCGGCAACTGCCGTCTAGTGGATCGTTTCCCGTCGGTTGGAAAGAGCGACGCCGACGTGACCCTGGCTGGACTTCCCGCGACCGACGATCGGACGGGCAACGAGTTCCATTTTCAATCGGCTGCCTCAGCACTTCAATCAGCAGTCCGACGCGGGCCTCGTCGGCTATTATTATGGTCAGGTGCTGGAGATAGTGGGGCCGGCGCGCCCAAGGCGCCTTCAAGGGCCGCGTGGCGCGCTTGGCGCGACGATCGGCTCACCTTCATGGCCGAAGCGGGCGCCGCGATTAGGACGCGCCCGCTTTGGTTGGTGAGGCAGGCCTACCGCGCGTTCGCCGGGCTCTGATCCAATGAGCGCATCAAGGCGTCGATCATCTGGTCGACGCTGAAGCTTGCTACGCGCTGGCTCGGCGGATACTCCCGGAATGTCTGCAGGAATGGAGCTACGCGCCATACGCCGTATTGCACCAGATAGGCGTTCTTCGCGTACCAGTCATAGTACTGGTCTGAGACAATATCCGCCCGTTCGTATGGATCCATGCGGAGATTGAATGTTTTCGGCGCCCGCAGGCAAGTAAAGGGATTGGCCCAGACTTGCATGCCGCCGGGTTCCCGCTGCTCGCAGAAGACGAGCTTCCAATCATTGTAGCGATATGCAACCAGATTGCCGTCGTCGTCGAAGTAGTAGAAATCGGACCGTGCGGACTTCGTGTCCTTGCCGGTCAGATATGGCAGCTGATTGTAGCCGTCGAGATGAACCTTGAACTGGTTGCCACCAATCTGTGTGCCTTTCAAGAGCTTGTCCTTGATATCCGCGTCGCCTGCGGCCGCCACCAATGTCGGGAACCAGTCAAGGCCGGACACCATTTGGTTCGATACTTCACCTGCCTTGATGTGCCCTGGCCAGCGCACAAATGCCGGCACGCGGAATGCACCCTCCCAGTTGGTATCCTTCTCGCTTCGGAAGGGGGTGGTCGCGGCGTCCGGCCATGACCACTGGTTGGGGCCGTTGTCCGTTGTGTAGACGACGATCGTGTTGTCCGCGATCTTCAAGTCGTCGAGTGTCTTCAGCAACTTTCCAACATCGCCATCGTGCTCGATCATCCCGTCGGCATAGTCGTTGCCCGGCATGCCACTCTGTCCCTGCATGGATTCGCGGACGTGGGTGAAGGCATGCATCCGGGTCGTGTTCATCCAGGTGAAGAAGGGTTTGCCCGCTTTGGCCTGCCGATCGATGAAGTCGATTGCCGCCGCCGTCGTTTCGTCGTCGATCGTCTCCATGCGCTTGCGGTTGAGCGCACCTGTGTCTTCGATCTTTCCGTCTGCTGATGCCTTCAGAACACCGCGGGGAGAATTGGTACGAACGAATTCCTGGTCGTCCTTGGATAATAGGGCCGTTCCGGCTCTTCCTCGGCGTTGAGATGATAAAGGTTGCCGTAGAATTCATCGAAGCCATGCTTGGTCGGGAGAAATTCATTGCGGTCGCCAAGGTGGTTCTTGCCGAACTGGCCTGTCGCGTAACCGAGCGGCTTGAGCGCCTGTGCGATGGTAATATCGCGCGATTGCAGGCCGACGGTTGCGCCGGGAATGCCGACTTTGCAGAGGCCGGTTCTAAGGCAAACCTGCCCGGTAATGAATGTCGAGCGACCGGCCGTGCAGGAGTTCTCCGCATAGTAGTCGGTGAACATCATACCCTCCTTGGCCAGGCGGTCGATGTTGGGTGTCTTATAGCCGAGAACACCAAACGAATAGGCGCTGATGTTCGTCTGGCCGATATCGTCACCGAAGATCACGAGGATGTTCGGTTTGGAGGAATCTTGCGCCGGAGCGGCGTCTGCGGCCGGCGGCATGGCTGGCGTGGGCTGTTGGGCCATGGATGGCGTCATGAATGTCGATGACGTCAGGGTCATCGCCAGTGCGGCGGTGGTGCTGAGAAGTCTTGTGGCGATTCTCCGGGTCATGGCGTTCTCCTTGAGATCCGGTCGTTCAGCATTCTGCTCTCCTTGTGGTCGGCACGCGTGGCCGTTGCCGGAGCGGCTTGTCGCTTTCGACAAGGAGATTTGAACGTCTTTCGCTCGCGCGTAAGTACGTAACGGTAAATGCCGATGTAACGAGGTTACAGAAGGCTGCAGGCGCGCTTGGGAGAGCGCCTTGTAACCCGCATTTTGGCGCGTCTATTCACGCGTTCGCTCGCGTCTTGCACTGCTTCAACGAGGGAGCAGTCCAAAGCGGTGAGCCTCGTCCAGAAAGTGTCTGACCGAGGAGGGCTGCCATTTTCGGCCGCCGCGCGCTGGAACCTCGCCCATCTTATCCAGTTGCGCTGCGATGCCGCGCAGCGAGAGTGTCGGGTCGGCAATCGCGACGGCAGCCACGAGCTTCATCAATCGATCCTCGGGGATTCGACGGCTGGAACGGGCAAGCAGTTCCGGATCGGCGTGCTTCTCGCGCACCATCCTATGGACCGCACGCCGAAGTCGCTCCACCGTCCAGTCTTGCCCACGCCGATTGAGAATGAGCGCAATGTTTTCCCAGCTGTGCTGCGGGCGCAGTTGCTGGACAACTGGCAGCCAACTCTCCGATGACGATTGCAGGTCGTCGAGATAGGCTTTTTCGCGCGCTCTCGATATTGCTGCCCGTGCTTCTGGCAGCCCATCCCGCAGGCCCGGATTGCCAGCGAGTTTGCCTTTCGCTTTCGCGGCCTTCATGCCGGCCCTTGTGCGCTCCGCCGTGACCGATCGGTCGAGCCTGACAATGGCGCCAAGGACCTCCAGCGCAAACATGCCTTGCGACGTCGCGGTATCGATCGGGTCGTGCAGCGATCGAAAATGAATTCCCCGCGCCAATAGGCGCACTATCAGCTGTAGGAGGTTCGCCGCTGATTGGCCGAGCCGGTCGAGGTTCGTGACGACAAGCGTTTCGCCTTCCGTGAGTTCGCTCAAGACCTTCTCAAGCACAGGCCGATTGTCGGACGTCCCGGAGGCATGATCCTGACGAATTTGATCGCAGCCGGCGGCGCGCAATTCCGCCACCTGTGTATCGGTTCGATGCGCGTCGGGCGAAATACGGGCATAGCCGACGAGGCGCCGCGAGGGAGGCTCGGCGCCTCCTGAGGCGTCTTCTGTCTTGGCTGTCTCGACTCTCATCATTTTTAGATACAGGCAAATGAGCACACTTCAAAATGACTGTTCGTCAGTGCGCTGTGCTTATAATAGACCAACGACGGGAAAATCGTCGTCTGACGCTGTACGTGCCGAATTCCGAACCCCAATGTCTTGCATGCGTCCGAAAGGTTGGTACGTTGTTTTCGACGTCGCAACCATTTGTTTCGTATGGATCTTTTCATGAAGAATGCTTTCAATCCGGCCTCCGTGCGCAAGCCGTTCGGCAACTACAACCATGGTCTGCTTGTGCCCCCTGGCGCGTCGCTTCTTGTGACATCGGGACAGCTCGGGATCAGCGTGGATGATGTGATTCCCGCGGATGTGACCGCGCAGGCAGAGCTGTGCTTCAAGGCAATTGACGCGATCCTCGATGAAGCCGGTATGACATTTGCCGATGTCATCCGCATCTCCGGTTTTGTCACCCGGAGAGAGGACTTTCCCGCCTACATGGCGGTGCGCGATCGGTTCACGCTCGATCCCAAGCCGGTCTCGACGCTGATCATCGTTGGCGGGTTTACGCGGCCGGAGTTTCTGGTCGAGGTCGAGGTGACCGCCGCCAAGGTGATCTGATCAGAGGGGCAGTCTCGCGTCAGAACCGTTCCATCGCCGCCTTCACCCTGCCGAGGAAGGCAGCTCGTGTCTGGTCGGTGCAGTTGTTCATGTCGTAGTGAGCGAGAAAGGTCACCGGCCGTACTGGGTTAATCTGCGCGCGCAGCACGCGCTTGACGATCTTCTTCGGCGGATTGCCGGCGACGAAGGCACGGAACGGTGTCGCGCCGTAGGTCAACACAGCGCCGAGCTTGCGGATATGGCGGAGCCTGGATTCGACCTTGCCGTCGACGAGCTCGAAGGAGACGCCCGGTAGCCAGACGCGGTCGAAATAGCCCTTCAGGATGGCGGGAAAGCCGAAATTCCAGACCGGCGTGACGATCACCAGGCCTTCCGCGGCTTTCAGCCGGTCGACGTAGCCTTTCACCAGCTCCGTATTCTCGGGATAGTCGTGGTAGATCAACCTGTCGCGGCGAGACAGGACCGGGTCGAAATCTTCCGCATAAAGATTGCAGTCATCGACCTCATGACCTGCGGCCTTCAGGCTTTCCAGCGTCTGGCGGTAAAGCGCGTTGCCATAGCTTGATTCCACCGGATGCGAGTGAAGGACGAGAACTCTCACGAGGCCTCCATCACGGCGGCCAGCCCGGGGAAGAGGTAGTTCTTGCCCGCGGCGAAGTCGAAGTTCGGGTTCTCCCAGGCGATCATCTTGCCGGGGTTCAGCAAACCCTGCGGATCTGTCTCGTGCTTGAAGGCCAGCTGCACCTTGTCCGTCTGCTTCATGCCGCCTTCTTCCAGGGTGTAGCGATGCGGATTGAAGATCGGGCATCCGTGGTCCTGGTGGATCTTTATGATCTCCTCGAGGCGCTCCTCGCTCGTGTAGCGCACCAATGGCAGCCCGGAGCACTGGATCTGGCCGTCGAACTTGATGAATTCGAGATGGCCGGGTACCTCGTCGCCGAAGATCTCAACCATCTTGGCTACCTTCGCCACATGGTCCGGGCCCGGGTACTGGACCTGCAGGTAAGTGAAAGTGGGATCGACCTTGAGCGCCCGCAACGTCGTGTGGTTCCAGGCAAGCTCATAGGCGTGCGGAATACCCTTCATGCTCTCGACCTTGTCGGAGCGGAAGATGATCTCGCCCTTCTGGGCCGCGGTGAAGGCGCTGAAGGCATCCATCGCGTGCGGTGCGATCATCAGCACGACGACCGACTGGCCTTGGCGAATATAGGGTTTGTGCCGCGTGAAGTATTCGTGCGGGATGGGTGCCGCGATCGGCGCAATCTCCTTGACGAGAATGCCGTTGCACTTTGCCAGCGCGTCCGAGTAGCGCACCGCCGCCATGAAGTCGTCGTAGCCCACCAGCACATCGACCCAGTCATAGGCCGGTGCGAGCGGCATCTCGATTTCGGTAATGATACCGTTGGTGCCATAGGCGTGGCTGACCTTCTGCAGGTCCCAACCGGTGAGATCGAGCACCCGTGGCTCGGCCTCCATGGTAACGACGCGCAGGCGGATGATGTTGCCGATATCGCGAAGCCCGCCCCAGGTGATCGAGCCGACGCCGCCCGATCCGCCGGCAATGAAGCCGCCGATCGTCGCGGTTTGCGCGGTCGACGGATGGAAGCGCAGCTCCTGGCCCGAGTGGGCCTTGGTCTGTTTGTCGAGCTGGGCGATCACGATGCCGGGCTCGCAGATCACGCGCCCCGGATGGATCTCCTTGATCTTGTCCATCGCCGCGAGGTTGAGAACGATGCCGCCGGAGAGTGGCATGGCCTGGCCGTAATTGCCGGTGCCGGCGCCCCGCGGCGTTACCGGCACGCCATGGGCGAAGGCCACCTTGAGGGTCTGGATTACTTCTGCCTCGTTCTTCGGCGTCACGACCAGATCGGCAGTCACGCCATCGAGCTGCGCCTTCAGGATCGGCGAGTACCAATAGAAATCGCGGCTTTTCTGACGAACGAGCGCCGGATTGTCCTCGATGGCGATGCCTTCGAGTTCCTTCTTGATCTTCAGATAATCCGGCATGTCAGGCTCCAACGACGCTATCGAGTTCACGGTAATCAGGCAGGCTGCGGTCGATAACCTTGCCGCGGCGAAGCACGACGCGGTCAGACTGCGGGCGGGACAGAAATTCGCTCCAGCGACGGGCGCCGAAGAGCACGAGATCGGCAGGCCGGCCGATGCCGATGCGACCCATGTCGGGGCGCCCGGCGATGTCGGCAGGTGAGGTGGTAACGACGCGCGCGGCCGTATCCAGCGGATGATCGAGATGAAGAATGCGCACCGCTTCGCGGAACACTTCGACTGCATCGAGATCGCCATAGGCGTAGAAGGGATCACGCGTGTTGTCGGATGCGACCGCCGTGGTGACGCCGGCTGCCGCGAGCTCCTTGAAGAGTGTCACCCCGCGCCAGCGCGGTGTCCGGTTCGGATAGCGATCTTGCAGGTAGGCATTGCACATCGGCAGCGAAATGATCGAGATGCCGGCTTTGGCAACCAGCTCGACGGTCCGCTCGGCAACGCCGTCGTCCTGTCTTGCCAGCGAGCAGCAGTGGCCTGCCGTCACCTTGCCGACGAAGCGGTTGCGAAGAACGGCCTCGGCGATCGCCTTCAAGGTCTCCGCGCCGGGATCATCCGTTTCGTCGACATGAAGATCGACGTCGAGACCGTTCTCGGCCGCCGCATGAAAAAGTGTGTCGAGCTGTGTTGCGAGGTTCGGGCCCATCTTGGTGACACCGCCGATCAGTCCGGCCGCATCGCGAATGACCGCGACGAGATCGGCGAAATAGGCCTCGTCGGCCATGTCGTCCATCGGGAAGAGGGCGACGGCCTGGAGGGCGATCTTGTCCTTCCAGGCTTCGCGCATTTCGGCGAAGACCTCGAAGGAAATCCTGTGCTGGGGGGCAGCGGAGTCCAGATGCGTGCGGATCAGGCTCGTCCCGTGCGCATAGGCGGAGCGAAGCGCGAACTCCATCCGCTTGCGCACGTCGTCGGCCGACCAATGCGCCTCGCGGTCGGCGCCCACGGCCTGCAGCGCGCCCATGAACGTTCCGTCGGGGTTGCTGCTGCGTCCCCAGATGTGCCCCTTGTCGAGATGCGTGTGCACGTCGGCAAAGCAAGGCCAGACCATGCCTTCGCGGAGATCGGATTTCGCCAGTTCCAGGGGAGCGCTGCCGGCCGGCAGGATCGCAGCGACAAGGCCGTTTTCGATGACGATATCGGCTCGCACGAGGCCCTCGATTGCCGGCGCGTTGAAACCTTCGACGGCAATCGCTGGCAGCGTCGCATTGCTCAGCACGAAACGACCGGCATTCGGAGGTGACATGAAGGAGTATGTCATCAGTTTTCCCGCTTGAGGCTGCTCTCATGCCAGCGATGCAGGCTGAGCCAGGAGATGAAGGACGTGATCGCGAAAATCGCCACTCCGAGCAGCGAGAGCATCAGGAGCGCTGCGAAGAGGCGAGGGATGTTCATGCGGTACTGTGCTTCCAGGAGCCGGAAGGCGAGGCCGGAGCCGGCGCCCGCCGAACCGGCAGCGAATTCGGCGACTACGGCAGCAATCAGCGCAAGCCCTCCGCCGATGCGCAGGCCCGTCATGAAATAGGGCTGTGCCGCCGGCAGCTTCAGATAGAGCAGCGTTTGCCAGCGCGAGGCGCCATAGAGCTCGAACAGGTTGATCAGATTGTGATCGACGCTTTTCAGACCCTGCACCATGTTGGAGAGGATCGGAAAGAAGGCGACGAGAAAGGCGCAGATCAGCAGCGCCACCTGCGTCGATGGCGCGTAAATCAGGATCAGCGGCGAGATCGCGACAATCGGCGTGACCTGCAGGATGACGGCAAGCGGATAGAAGGCGATCTCGATCCAGCGCGATTGCACGAGGAAGACGGCAAAGCCGACTCCGCCGACAAGTGCCAGCAGCAGTGACATCAAGGTGATCTTGGTCGTTACCCAAAGTGCGGGCGCAAGCGTTCCCCAATCGCTGATAAAGGCAGCGGCGACCGCGCTGGGGCCAGGCAGAATGTATGGCGCCACGCCGGAGAGTTTGACATACAGCGCCCAGACAGCGACGAGAACAGCGACAGTCGCAAACGGCACGACAATCCGCAGCGCAAGGTCACGTCGTTTCGCCGTCATCGGGTTCGGCAATGCAGCCGCGGAGGCATCGGCAGTATCGGCGCTCATGCGTTCTCCTTTGCGGCGTTGATGGCGCCGATCAACGAGCGAGAGACAGTTTCGCAGGCCTGACGATACTCTTCAGAGGTGCGATAATAGGCGTCCCGCTTAAGGCTGGTCACCAACGGCAGATCGGCGTGAACACGTCCCGGGCGCGCCTTCATGACGACGATGCGGTTTGAGAGGTAGGCCGACTCGAAGACGGAATGAGTGACGAAAATCACTGTGATCCCCGTTTCCTTCCAGAGGCGCAGGACATCGTCATTGAGCTTCTGGCGGGTGATTTCGTCGAGCGCTGCAAAGGGCTCGTCCATCAGCAGCAGTTTCGGTTTTGTAACCAATGCGCGTGCAATGGATACGCGCATTTTCATTCCGCCGGAGAGTTCGCGCGGATAGGCTTCGGCAAAATCCTGCAGCCCGACCGTGGTCAGGACTTTCAAGATGTCCTCGCGCGCCGCGGTCTTCGATATGCCCGGAGCTTCAGGGGAAGGTGGACGTTGTCAAAGACGTTCTTCCACGGCATCAACGTCGGCTCCTGAAAGACGAAGCTGATGTCGCCCTCCGGCAGACCGCGTGCGTTGATGCGTGAACTCGGCCAGTCGATGGTGCCGGACGAGATGTCGCCAAGGCCGGCAATGATGCGCAGCGCCGTCGATTTTCCGCATCCCGACGGTCCGAGAAGGCTGATGAATTCGCCGCTCTCGACCGTCAGCGACATCCCCGACAGGGCGACCGTGCCACTGGAGAAGACCTTTGAGACGGATTGCATGGAGACAAGCGGTCTCTTGCGCGCGTCCTTGTTGGCAGAAATCTGAAGTGAGGCTGGAAGCATCGCCTGTCTCTCTCATGAGGGGGCTATCTTGCCGCCGAAGCGGCAAGATGCGTGTGGCGTGCTTACTTCTTCAGACCCAATCCGACGCCCTTGCAGACGTATTTTGTGGTGTAGGCCTTGGTGTAGTCGGTGTCGGCCTTGAGAACCTTGATGCCGACCATCTCGGCGAAGAACTTCTTGTAGTGGGCGTCGGTGATGCAGCCGATTCCCTTGTCGAGGGCGTCACCGGATTCGACGATGCCGTATTCCTTCATCTTGGCGATCGAGTAGGCGATCTGACCATCCGTCATCTCCGGATTGTCCTTCTTGATCAGCTCGTTCGCCTTGCTGTTGTCGCCGTAGAGATAGTTGTACCAGCCCTCGATCGAGGCATCGACGAACCGCTGCACCACATCAGACTTGGTGTCGATCACCGACTGGGTGGTGGTGATCATGGTCGAGTAGGGCGAATATCCGTTGTCGGCGAGAAGGAAAACCTTCGGCTCCCAGCCGGTCTGCTTCTGGATCTCATAGGGTTCGGAGGTCAGGTAACCCTGCTGGCCGGACTCCTTGTCGGCGAGGAATGGACCGGGGTTGAAGTTATAGGGTTTGTATTGCTCGTCCTTGAAGCCCGGGTAGTTCGCCTTCATCCACTCGAAGTAAGTCAGATAGCCGTCCTTGCCGAGAAACAGCGTCTTCAGCTTTGCGAGGTCCTCGAACTTCTCGATGCCGGCGTCGGGGTGCGCGATCAGAACCTGCGGATCCTTCTGGAAGATCGCAGCGACGTCGACAAGCGGGATGCCCTGCTCGACGGCGGAGAGTTCGCCCTGTGGCCCACCCATGTAGAAGTCGATCTTGCCGGAGATCAGCAAAGCGGTGTTTGCCGCGTTCGGGCCGCCTTGTACGATGGTCACCTCGAGGCCGTGCTTGGCATAGGTGCCATCGGCGACGGCCTGATAGAAACCGCCGTGCTCGGCCTGTGCAAGCCAGTTGGTGCCGTAGCTGACTTTGTCGAGCGCGTAGCCGGGAGCTGCAATCGCAGCGCTGAAACCAATTCCCAGAGCTGCGATAAATGCCATGTTATTCAAGGTTTTGGACATGGTCGACGTTCCCCTTTTTTAGGCCGTTCGAGCGCTCTTCGGCGTCCGATTTTCTTCATTTGAGCGATTGCGTTGCTGTTTGAAAAGCATCAAAATTCGTGCGCAACGATGCCTTTTTGGCATCTCTTGGCGCTCTTGTGCCTAATTTGTGCGTAGCGCTTAAAATTGATGCAACGAGGGGTCTTATGCTGCATTCCAGGAAGCTGCTCTATCTCAATGAGATTGCCCGCACGGGCTCGATCCGCAAGGCTGCGGCGCACTTGAACGTCGCGTCTTCCGCCATCAACCGGCAGATTCTAGCGCTTGAAGAAGAGATCGGTGCGCCGCTCTTCGAGCGGCTGCCGCGCGGACTGCGGCTGACGGCGGCCGGCGAACTGTGCATCGAACATATTCGGGAGGTTCTGAAGAACTACGATCGGCTGGAAGGGCGGATCAGGAGCCTGAAGATGCAGCAGGCCGGAAAGGTCCGCCTCGTCACGACGGTCGGCCTGGCGTCAGGGCCGCTTGCGGAGATCATCGCGAGATTCCAGTCGGAGCATCCACGCGTCTATTTCCAGATCAGGAACGATGCCGGCACGACCACGGTCAATCCGGTGTTGTCAGGCGATGTCGATATCGGCCTTGGTTTCAATATTCCGGCGACCCCGGGTATCCGCACGCTCGGCAACTTCGACATTCCAATCGGCGTCGTGCTGCCGCCTGGGCATCGCTTGATCGGGCCGGGGCCGATCAATCTCGGCGACATCGTTCAGGAGAGGCTAGTGCTTGCCCAATCGGGCACCAGCCTTCGCGATGTCATCAACCTTGCGCTCGCGCGGCTTGACGTTTCCGTCGAGCCGGTTCTGGAGAGCAATGCTTCGGAGATGTTGAAGAAGCTCGTCAAATGCGGCGCGGGCCTGACCCTGCTCAATCCGCTCGACGTGATTACCGAATGCCGCGCTGGCGAGCTTGTCTTCCGGCCGATCGCCGAGCCGCATGGTCGGCACCAGCCGATGAAGCTGTTTGCCCGTGCCCGCGCGCCGCTCGACGCGGCAACCAGCCTGTTCGTCGAATACCTGCTGGCCGAGCTGGCCGGTCTCGTTCAGGAACTGCGGTCCAAAGGACATATCGCTCCCGACAGGCCGTCGACCGCCTGAGGTCTAGCGAGAATAGAGATTGGTGAGCGGATAGCGCTTCAGGTCGCGGAGAAGTTCGACAAAGCCTTGCACCTGATGGCGGCAGATCGCTTCTCCCTTCTCGACGGTCCCCCGTGACGCGTCGCCTACCACGCCGTTGGGATTGAGATCGTGCGCGATCCAGGCCAGTGAATGCGGCGGAAGCGGCTGGATGAACTTCGATTGCTCCCGCATCCATTCGGCCTTGGATACGAAGTTCTCTGCCTTCTCCATGCGGACGAGATCCGGCCGGAAATGCAGCATGAGCGACGTTTCGACCTCTCCACCGTGGATGCCATATCGCGACTCGTGGTCGCTGATCATGCCGTCCGGGTGTCCGAAGCGACCCCATTGCGTGGAGACAACAGCCATCTGGTGACGCACGCGCAGTTCACGGGCGACAATGCCCATGATGTCGACATTGCCGCCATGCGAGTTGACGATCACCATCTTTCGAATGCCGGCCTCGGCCACCTTGGCGCCGATCGCTGTCCAGACCGGTATCAGCAGCTCGGCAGAAAGTGACAGCGTTCCCGGCCCATAGATATGCTCATTGGCCTTCCCGATTTCCTGAGTTGGCAGAACAAGGATATCCAGATCATCAGGTCGCTGGCGGCGAAGCTCGGCCAGCATGCCGTTGGCGATGGTGACGTCGGTTGCGATCGGCAGATGCGGCCCGTGTTGCTCGGTCGAGGCGATGGGCAGGATGGCGATTGTCGTGTCGGCCGAAAGGCCGGCGAAATCATACGTGTTGAGCTCGTTCCAATAGAATGGCGTCGCCATGCCCTATCCCTTTCACTGCGGTCCGATCAGTGACTAGGAAATAATCCAGCATGCGAAAAGCATCGATTTGTGTGCGTGCTGCTGCCTTTTTGTGAGCGATGCGAGTCCGGCCGCTGTGGGCGCCTGCCTCGCTCGGCATTTGGGCGCACCTGAACGAGATATTGCATTGCAGCATTACACCCATGCGAAATCTGAAATGCTCATTGAGAAGGCAAGGTGCTATATAATTGACCAACAACGATTAGAGGTGTGATATGAAAATAAGCAGCAAGATCAGCGAATTTATCCAGCTTCGCAAAGCATACCGTCAGCTCTCGCAGCTCGACGACGCGGCATTGAAGGACATCGGTCTGTCCCGCGGCGAAATCAAGAACGCAGTATTCGGTCGCTAAGCTTTAGCGATCGCCGGCGAGGGGATTGCCCCCGCCGTCAGCGACGCGTGCGGTGAGTTTTGCTGCCGTGCGCGATTGCGCCTCGCCTCGTGCGAGGCTGTTTCCGCGGGACGTAAGCCGTTCCTCGTCGGATCCGATATGAACCGGCAAATCTAGCCGATTCCTGTCATTGAATATACAAGGCATATCCTCATGCGATCCGCTGACCCCCGGCGCGCTCGCATGTGTCTGTTCCTATTCCAGCATTCTCGTTCGGGACCGGCCGTTGCTGTACGACCGGTCCGCTTCCCTGTGGGCTTGTCAATCAGCCGATGCTGCCTTCTCGATCAGCCGCGCGACGGTTTCAGGATGTGAAACCATCACGACATGGGATCCGCCTTTGACCACAACCGTTTCCTTTGATCCCGCGCGCTTTGCCATCCATTCGAGCGCGGCCGGCGGAATGTTCTTGTCGGCGTCGCCGTAAACAAACCAGGACGGGATGGTCTTCCACGCCGGCTTGCCGGCAGGCTCACCAAGCGCCGCTTCAGCGATCGGCCGCTGCGTCGCCGCCATCAGCTTGGCTTCTTCCTTCGGAACATCTGCGGCGAACTGCTGAGGAAACTTTGCCTGATCAATATAGAGATCGTGGCCGCCGTCAGGCAGGGCTACCGGCGGTGCGAGGGTTGGCGCCAGCGTGCTGCCGGGGAACTTCCCGCTGAGGGCAACCGCGCTCTCGCCGGCTTCGGGCGCAAAGGCGGCAACGAAGACCAGGCCCTTGACGTTGTCATGCCCGGTTGCCGCGTCCGATATGACGCTGCCGCCGTAGGAGTGGCCGACCAAAACGACCGGACCCTTTACACTCGTCAGAAGCGCTGAAACGGCCTTCGCGTCGCTGTTCACTCCGCGCAACGGGTTCGCTGCGGCGATGACGCTGTAGCCGTCGGCCTGAAGATCTTTGATTACACCATTCCAGCTGTCCGATTCCGCGAAGGCGCCATGAACGAGAACGATTGTGGGTTTGTCCGCGGAGAAGGCTTGTCCTGACAGGAGCAGGGTGGCTGCGGCGACGGTACCAAATAAACTATTGCGCAAAGACATTGGTGTTCCTCTCGGTTTCAAAAGACAGCCTGCTTAAACCGATCTCGCGTATCGCCAGTATGTCCGCCGAGGTGGCTTCCTGTATCCGTTTGTACCGGCGGTCCCAATGCTACAGTGCGATACAATCTTGCTTGTTTGGCGAACACGTTCCGTTGCTCCTCGTCCCGATTTTCACGAACTCATGTCTGTCTCGCTGCCCTTGGCGCCGTGATCTGCACGCTCGGCTTGCGATGTTGACAACCAAAATTCACTAGCTCATATATGAACTAATCATTCAGATAAGAATTATCTGTTGATGTGATGCCGTGGGAGGATAGGAATGCAAGACGATACCGGGCTGCTCGCTGGCCTCACTGTGGTCGACCTGAGCCAGTTTTTGTCCGGGCCATACTGCTCGCTGCGACTGCTTGATCTTGGCGCTCGCGTCATCAAGATCGAGAGGCCCGACGGTGGGGATCTTTCCCGCCGGCTCTATCTGAGCGACACAGAAGTCGGTGGCGATTCCACGCTCTTCCATGCCATCAATCGCGGCAAGGAAAGCCTCGCGATCGATCTCAAGAACGAAGACGACCTGGCATTCCTGCGCACGCTTTTTGCCAAGGCCGACGTGGTGATCCAGAATTTCCGGCCGGGTGTCGTCGAGCGTCTCGGGCTCGACTACGAGGCTGTGAAGGCGATCAATCCGTCGATCGTCTATGCGTCGATCAGCGGCTATGGCGAGGAAGGCCCCTGGGTCATGCGTCCCGGCCAGGATCTGCTCGCGCAAGCGCGATCAGGCGTCATGTGGCTGAACGGCGACGAGCAGCAGGGTCCTGTTCCGTTCGGACTTGCCGTCGCCGATATGCTGGCTGGCGCCAACACTTGCCAAGGCATTCTCGCCGCGCTCGTCCGGCGCGGGATCTCCGGCAAGGGTGCGCATATCCAGACGAGCCTCCTGGAGAGCCTTGTGGACTTCCAGTTCGAGGTGCTCACCACCCATCTCAACGATGGCGGTCGTGCGCCGAAGCGCTCGGATTTCCGCAGCGCCCATGCCTATCTGTCCGCTCCCTACGGCGTCTATCCGGCGAGTGACGGCTATCTGGCGATCGCAATGATGCCAATCGGTAAGCTCCAGGATCTGCTGGAGTTGGTTGAGCTGCAGCCCTATCGCGACGACAGCAAGGCCTGGTTCACCAAGCGGGATGAGATCAAGCAGATCATCGCGAGCCGCATCGCAACACACACAGTCGATCACTGGCTTTCCATACTGGAGCCGGCCGACATCTGGTGCGCGAAGGTCTTGCAATGGTCCGAACTGCTGCAGAGCGATGGCTTCCGCATTCTCGATATGCTGCAGACGGTTACGCGAGAAGATGATGTCTCCATCGACACGACCCGCTCCCCGATCCGCGTTAACGGCAAGCGTCCGACTTTAGGGCGTGCCGCGCCGCGGATTGGAGAACACAGCGCCGATATCCGCAGGGAGTTCGAAGCATGATTACCCTCAAGGGAATGACCTGGAGCCATCCTCGCGGGTATGATCCGATGGTTGCCTGTTCGCAGGACTGGCTGGAGAAGACCGGTGTTTCTATCACCTGGGACAAGCGGTCGCTTCAGGATTTCGAGAGTTATCCTGTCGAAGAACTCGCCCGCAACTACGACCTGATCGTCATCGACCATCCTCACGTGGGGCAGATCACCGCGGAAAACTGCCTCGCACCGCTCGATGAAGAGGGGCGGGAAGCGGCTTTCGCGGCCCTTGCCAAAGGCACGGTTGGCGCCTCGTTCCCGAGCTATAACTGGCAGGGAAGGCAATGGGCGTTTCCGATCGATGCGGCGACCCAGGTGCAGGCCTGGCGGCCTGATCGGATGGCCGCGGCGCCGGAGCAGTGGCAGGACGTCGTCGCGCTCGCAAAAGCGGGTGAAGTGCTGCTTCCCTTACGTTCGCCCCACTCGCTGATGTGCCTGTTCACGCTGGCGGGCCAGCTTGGGCGACCGTGCTCGGTCGATCGGGGAGGGCAATTCGTCGATCGCGAGATTGGAACGCAGGCGATCGAGATGATCCGCGAGCTGGCCGGTCTCATCGATCCGCTCTGCGTCACGATGGATCCCATTGCCGTCCTGGACCGCATGGCGGAGAACGGCTCGCGCTACAGTCTCGCGCCGTTGATCTATGGCTATGTGAATTACACGCTGCAAGGTTTCCTGCCCCATCGCATCGCCTTTGCCGACATTCCGCTTGCAGGTTCGAACGCTCCGGTCGGCTCTGCGCTCGGCGGCACTGGAATTGCGGTTTCAGCCTTCAGCGCGAATAGGCAGGCGGCGATCGATTTCGCCTATTGGATCGCCAGTGGCGACGTGCAGGCTGGCCCATACTGGCAAAGCGGTGGCCAGCCTGGCCATGCCGCCGGCTGGGAGGATGATGGAGCCAACGAGGCCACGTTGTCCTTTTATCGCAACACGAGAAAAACGCTCGAAGGCGCCTGGTTGCGGCCTCGGCACGATGGCTACATGCCATTCCAGGAGGCAGCGTCACAGCGGATCAATCAGGCGGTCATGGGCGCCGAACGTGCAGTCGTCGCGATCGATGATCTCAATCAGCTGTTCGAGAAAAGCTTTCTCTGATTTTTCAATGGAAGCGAGTGCCGCTCGTGTGGCGACATAGATTCAATGCGCGACGCCATGCCTGGCGACGCGCATACGAATCAATCATTCACAGGAAAATCTAGACTTCGTCGTCGCTCAGTCCGGCGCCGGCTAGTTCCGACAGGTTTCGCGTGGTCTGGCTGATCAGGTGCAATGTCGTCGATATGTCGGGAGCATCCGGGGTGTTGATCAGCGTGATATAGGGGACTGTCAGCGCGGCGATGGCCGTTCCGTCGGCGCTTAGCACCGGCGCGGACAGGTTGATGACGCCTGCTGTCTGTGCGCTCGGCATCATCTCGTAGCCGCGCGAGCGAATGAGATCGAGACGAGCCAGGAAATCCGGCGCGAGCCCTGCATCCTTTCCGTCGGCGCTGTTCTCGGCAATCATGCGCTCGCGCTCGACCTGCGAGCGGAAGGCCAGCAAAACATGGCCGGAGCCTGTGTCGAAGAGGCTGATTCGTGATCCGACCCGGATCGAGATCCCCCAATAGCCGGGCGCTTCCTGCTGAGCGATGACAACAGGGTTGCCGCGGTCGAAGACGACGAGCTGGTTCGCTTGCCGCGATGCTTCTGCCAGTTCGCGCATGAGCGGGACGGCGAAGGAGACGAGGCGGCGGACAGGCGCGTGCCGCTGCGCGAGGCCGAAAAGCTTCAGTGTCAACGAGAAGCGGTCGCCGTCGATTCGCGTGACGTAACCGCGTCTGACGAGACGGTCGAGCATGCGATAGAACTCGTTGGGGCTGCGATCGAGCCTCTTGGCGATTTCCGCTTGAGTGAGCCCGCCGTCAACGCCGGCCAGCAGCTCCAGGATATCCAGCCCCTTGTCCAGCGCGGGTGCCCTGTAACGATCGCTTTCCTCTTCCGACACGGGTTCTCTCCAGTGAATAACGAAATTCATATGCGGATAATTTGGGCCTGACAATCCCGGCTTTTCAGAAAGAACGCTATTCTTCAGTAAATGACTTGACGATGGGTGAATAAATGGTTTGTATATGAATGAAGCCCTCACTGGTGAGGGCTAACATCGGGAGGAGCAGATGTCGAGATTTCTAGCCGGCGTCGCAGCCGGCGCAGTCATGTGCGCGCTGGCGGGAGGCGCGTTCGCAGCAGAGCTGCCAGGTAAATACGAGGGCGTCACGATTGACGCAAAGCTCATTGGTGGTCAGCAGTACGAAGGCCTTTATGCCCGTATCGCTGAATGGGAGAAGGCCACCGGAGCAAAAGTGAATATCCTGTCGAAGAAGAACCACTTCGAGCTCGACAAGGAAATCAAGTCCGATATCGCGACGGGCAATATCACCTGGTGCGTTGGTTCCAACCACTCGTCCTTTGCGCCGCAGTATCCGGATATCTACACGGACCTGTCGAAGCTGCTTCCGAAAGAAGAGATCGACGCCTTCGTGCCTGCCAACATCAAGTCTTCGACGCTGGGTGGCAAGCTCGTAATGCTGCCGCGCGCCCAGTTCGACGTATCCGCTCTCTACTATCAGAAGAGCCTTTACCAGGACGAGGCCAAGAAGGCGGCGTTCAAGGAAAAATACGGCTACGAGCTGACCCCGCCGGACACCTGGCAGCAGGTCGCGGATCAGGCTGCGTTCTTCGCGAAGCCGCCTGAGTTCTACGGCACCCAGTTTGCCGGCAAGGAAGAAGCGATCAATGGCCGCTTCTATGAAATGCTGGTCGCCGAAGGCGGCGAGTATCTCGATGCTGACGGCAAGCCTGCCTTCAACTCGGAAGCTGGCGTTCGCGCACTCGACTGGTTCGTCAATCTCTACAAGGCGAAGGCTGTTCCGGCTGGTACGACGAACTACCTCTGGGACGACCTCGGTCAGGGCTTTGCATCCGGCACCATCGCGATCAACCTCGATTGGCCGGGCTGGGCAAGCTTCTTCAATGATCCGAAGTCTTCCAAGGTTGCAGGCAATGTCGGCGTGAAGGTGCAGCCGGCCGGCTCGTCCGGCAAGCGCACGGGCTGGTCCGGTCATCACGGCTTCTCGGTTACGGAAAGCTGCGCCAACAAGGATGCTGCCGCCTCGCTCGTCTGGTTCCTGACCAACGAAGACAGCCAGAAGCTTGAATCCGCCGGCGGTCCGCTGCCGACCCGTACCGCCGTGTGGGACTGGGATATCAAGCAGGCCGAGAACGATCCTTACAAAAAGGAAGTGCTGACGGCGTTCCAGGAAGCGGCAAAGCACGCTTTCGCCGTTCCGCAGACGCCGTCCTGGATCGAAATTTCCAACGCGGTCTACCCGGAGCTTCAGGCTGCCATCCTTGGCGACAAGAGCTCCAAGGAAGCGCTGGATACCGCCGCCAAGAAGGCGACGCAGATCCTCGAGGATTCAGGCGAGCTTTAATCGCCTGTTCGTGGCGCCGGTACGCCGGCGCCACATTTCATCATTCCCGTAAATTTGACGAGGACTGAGCGCTGCCGCTCGCCGGCAGGCATGGTCCTCCATTTGATTAGATAAGACAGGAGAAGCCAAGGCATGAAAGGCTGGAGACCCCCGGCGCCGTTTCTGCTTCTGCTGCCCGCCATCGTGGTGCTCGCGGCCGTCGTCATCATTCCGCTCGTTCTTTCACTCTATTCGAGCTTCACCGCGTTCCGGCTGACGCAACCGGCATCGCTCTACACTTTCGTTGGTTTCCGCAACTACACGCGCATTCTGACAGACATCGAGTTCTGGACCGCATTTGGCCGAACCGTGCTCCTGCTGACCGTCGCGCTTAACGTGGAAATGCTGCTTGGGCTCGGGCTTGCGATGCTGGTCGAGAAAGCCACGTCCGGTCAGCGGGCGCTGCGCACCATCATGATGTTTCCCATGATGTTCTCGCCGATCCTTGTCGGCTTCCAGTTCAAGTTCATGTTCAATGACAACATCGGGCTCATCAACAATGCGCTGCAGTCGCTTGGCCTGACCGACCGGGCAATCCCGTGGCTGATCGATGGGCAACTCGCCTTCGTGGCCATCCTGGTTGCCGAGGTCTGGTCTTCCACGTCCGTGTTCGCGATCCTGATCCTTGCCGGACTACTCGCCATGCCGAAAGAGCCGATCGAGGCTGCCCGCGTCGACGGCTGTACACCGTGGCAGACCTTTCGCTATGTCACCTGGCCGTTCGTCATGCCCTTTGCCTATATCGCGATGACCATCCGTTCCCTGGATGTCGCGAGAGCCTATGACATCGTCAAGATCATGACGGATGGCGGCCCGGCGAAGCGTACCGAACTGCTTTGGACGCTGGTATCGCGCACAGCCTATGCCGATGCCCGGATGGGGCTTGCCAACGCCATGGCTTACGCGGCGATCCTGCTGTCCATCGTCTTCACCGTCTATTTCTTCCGCAAGCTTTCGGCGGCGCGGACCCAGATCGCCGCGGAGTGGTGAGATGAACGAAAACTCAAAAGCGCGCTACACCGGTCTCGTCCTTTCGGTCGCTCACAAGATCGGTCTTTTCCTCGCCATGGCGGTCATCTGCATGCCTGGCCTGTGGATCGTCCTCTCCTCGTTCCGTCCGACAGTCGAGATCATGTCGAAGCCGCCGGTCTGGGTGCCTCAGTCCCTGTCCGGTGACGCCTACGTCGCCATGTTCTCCGGCCTCGGCCAGGGCGGCATTCCGATTGTCAGCTACTTCACCAATTCGCTCATCATTTCCGTGACGTCCACGGCAATCGCGCTCGCGATCGGCATGGCAGGCGGTTACGCCTTCGCCCGCTTTCGCTTCCGTGCAAAGTCGTCGATCTTCCTCGGCCTGATGCTGACGCGCACGGTGCCCGGGATTGCGTTGTCGCTGCCGCTGTTCTTTGTCTATTCGAAGCTTGGCATTATCGACACGCACTTCGGGCTGATCATTGCCTATGTCGCGCTGAATGTGCCGTTCACCATCTGGCTGATCGACGGCTTCTTCCGGCAGGTGCCGAAGGATCTGGCCGAGGCGGCTCAGATCGATGGCTGCACGCGCTGGCAGGCTTTTTGGCAGGTCGAGTTTCCTCTTGCCGGTCCCGGTATCGCCTCAGCTGGCATCTTCGCCTTCCTGACGTCCTGGAACGAGTTCGCGCTTGCTTCGCAGCTTACGCGCTCGGTCAATTCAAAGACCCTGCCGGTCGGATTGCTGGACTACACCGCCGAATTCACCATCGATTGGCGCGGCATGTGCGCGCTGGCCGTGGTCATGATCATTCCCGCCCTCGTTCTGACCTTCATCGTCCAGAAGCATCTGGTTTCCGGCCTCACCTCCGGCGCAGTCAAAGGATAAACCATGGCAACCGTCTCCCTCGAAAAACTGGTCAAGCGCTACGGTTCCCTTGACGTTGTCCACGGTATCGACCTGGAAGTCGCCGATCGCGAGTTCATTGCTCTCGTCGGCCCATCGGGCTGCGGCAAGTCCACGACGCTTCGAATGATCGCCGGTCTCGAGCCGATCTCTGGCGGAAACCTGAAGATCGACGGCCGCGTCGTCAACGACCTGCCGCCTCGTTCACGCAATCTCGCCATGGTCTTCCAGTCCTACGCGCTTTACCCGCACATGACGGTACGCGAGAACATGGGCTTCTCGCTGAAGATATCTGGCATGAAGCCGGAGGAGATCGTCCCGCGCGTGGATGAAGCGGCGCGGACGCTCGACCTGACTCACCTCCTCGACCGTCGCCCGTCGCAATTGTCGGGCGGTCAGCGCCAGCGCGTTGCCATGGGTCGCGCAATCGTGCGCAACCCTGATGTCTTCCTCTTCGATGAGCCGCTGTCGAATCTCGACGCGAAGCTCAGGACGCAGATGCGCGTCGAGATCAAGAAGCTTCATGCCAAGGTCAAATCGACGGTCATCTACGTTACCCACGACCAAGTCGAGGCGATGACGCTTGCCGACCGTATCGTCATCATGCGCGACGGCCGCATCGAGCAGGTGGGAACGCCGGAGGATGTGTTCCAGCGCCCGCAGTCGAAGTTCGTCGCAGGCTTCATCGGATCTCCGCCGATGAACCTCAAGGATGCCGAGATCGCGGACGGGCATGTGGTGTTCGAAAACGGCGACCGTCTCCCGATCCCGGCGCGCTTCCGCGACCGGGTGAGCGCCGGCCAGAAAATTACCTTCGGCCTTCGCCCCGATGACCTTTATCCCGCCGGTCACGGTCTCCACTCCGGCCACGAAGCCGACGTCCATTCGCAGGATCTGGCGGTGACGCTGACCGAGCCGCTCGGAAACGAAACGCTGGTGTTTTCCGATTTCGGAAATGCCGAGTGGGTCGGCCGCATGTTGAATCCCCGCTCGCTGCGGCCCGGCGAACGGGTGAACTTCTGCTTCGATCTTGCACAAGCTCATCTCTTCGACCGCGACAGCGGCCGCACGCTGAGGGTCTGACGATAATGGCCAAGATCGAGCGCATCGAATTGAGGATGGTCGACCTTCGCCCGAAGGTCGAGCGTACCGACGCCATCCAGAGCTTCGTCAGTCAGGAAACGCCGCTCGTCACCATCACAGACAGTGATGGTGCCCGCGGCACCGGTTACAGTTACACGATCGGCACTGGCGGTTCCTCCGTCATGCGTCTTCTCGCCGATCACCTTGCGCCGCGCCTGATTGGTCGCGATGCCGACCAGATCGAGGCAATCTGGCACGAACTTGAGTTTGCGACTCATGCAACGACCATCGGCGCCATCACCTCGATCGCGCTGGCCGCGATCGACACGGCGTTGTGGGACTTGCGCGCTCGGAAACAAGGTCTGCCGTTGTGGAAACTTGCCGGCGGTGCGAAGGACCGCTGCCCGCTCTACACGACCGAGGGTGGCTGGCTGCACATTCCGACCGAGGCGCTGGTCGAGGATGCCCGCGATGCGAAATCCAAGGGCTTCACCGGCTCCAAGGTGAAGATCGGCAAACCGCATGGCTCCGAGGATTTCGCGCGTCTGTCCGCCGTCCGCAAGGCTGTCGGAGACGGCTACGAGATCATGACGGATGCCAATCAGGGATTTACGGTCGACGAGGCGATCCGCCGGGCAGACCGTCTGCGTGAACTGGACCTCGGCTGGCTGGAAGAGCCCTTGCCTGCCGACGACATCGATGGGCACGTCAGGCTCAACCGCGCCAGCCCGACTCCTGTCGCCGTCGGTGAGTCTCTGTATTCGATACGTCATTTCCGCGAGTACATGCAGAAGGGCGCCTGCTCGATCGTGCAGGTCGATGCTGGCCGTATCGGCGGGATCACGCCTTGGCTCAAGGTCGCACATGCGGCCGAAGCCTTCGACATGCCGGTTTGCCCGCACTTCCTGATGGAGCTGCATGTCAGTCTCACCTGCGCTGTGCCAAACGGCAAGTATGTCGAGTACATTCCGCAACTTGACGATATCACGACCTCGAGGCTGAAGATCGAGCAGGGGATGGCGCTTGCCCCATCGACGCCGGGGCTCGGTATCGATTGGGACTGGGAGGCGATTTCGTCCCGTTCGATTGGAGAGTTCGAACGCGAGATCAGGCAGGGAGGTTAATCCATGACGCGCATGGGTATGGTCATCGGGCTGAAGCTCGAGAAGATCGAGGAATACAAGCGCCTGCATGCAGCCGTTTGGCCCGACGTGCTGGCGATGATCTCCGCGTGCAACATCCGCAACTATTCGATCTTCCTGAGGGAACCCGAGAACCTTCTGTTCTCCGTCTTCGACTACGTCGGCGAAAACTACGAGGCTGACATGGCCAAGATGGCTGCCGACCCGAAGACGCGGGAGTGGTGGGCGGTCTGCATGCCTTGCCAGGATCCGCTCCCAACCCGCAAAAGCGGGGAGTGGTGGGCTGGAATGGAGGAAGTGTTCTTCCATGGCTGAGTTCAACCCCGAAAGCCTGGTGCAATCCTGGCCGTTACCGTCAAAGCCACGCCCGATCGTCACGTTCGGTGCGGGCTCCATTGTCGGCGATGCGCACTTTCCCGCTTATCGCAAGGGAGGCTTGCCGATCGCCGGTCTCTATGACCCCGATTACGAAAAGGCGAGGGCGCTGGCGGACAAATGGGGTGTGACGGCATTCCGGACGATTGCGGACGCGGTTGCGGTCGAGAATGCGGTCTTCGATCTCGCGACGCCGCCGAATGCGCACGCTGCCGTTCTTGCAGCCCTGCCTGACGGAGCCGCGGCGCTTATTCAGAAGCCGATGGGCTCGGACCTCGCGGCCGCAAGCGAGATTCTGAAAATCTGCCGGAAAAAGAACCTGACGGCGGCCGTCAATTTCCAGCTGCGCTTCGCGCCGATGCTGCTGGCATTGAAAGACGCTATCGCCAAGGGAATGCTGGGTGAGGTCGTCGATTTCGAAGTGCACCTCGCGCTCGATACGCCCTGGGGTCTCTGGTCCTTTCTGGAGGGGCTGCCGCGCATCGAGATCGCGATGCATTCGATCCACTATCTCGACGCCATCCGTCAGATTCTCGGAGATCCGAAGGGCGTTCACGCCAAATCGATCGGCCACCCGAACCACAAGATGGCGCAGACACGTACCACGGCCATTCTCGATTATGGCGACAGGGTCAGATGTGCGGTCTCCATCAACCACGACCATGCCTTCGGGCGCAGGCACCAGGCATGCGATTTCCGGATCTGCGGGACGGAGGGTGCAGCCTACGTCCAGCTGGGTGTCAATCTCGACTATCCGAATGGCGAGCCTGACATCTTGGAAATCAGGTCGAAGGGCGGCTCCGAGTGGGTGGCGGTGCCGTTGAAGGGCACATGGTTTCCCGATGCCTTTGTTGGACGCATGGCGAACCTGCAGAGGTTTGTGTCCGGTGAGGACGATGAACTCGTATCCTCGGTCGAGGATGCATGGATGACGATGGCTCTGGTCGAAGCGGCCTACGAGTCGAGCGCCCGGCCGGCGACGCCGCTCGCAGCGCGCCCCGCGTTCTGAGGATTACAGACGATGGAACAGACGAAATATTTCGAAGACTACGAGATTGGTGCCGGCAGGGTAACCAATGGCCGGACGATCACCGAGACGGACTTCGTGGTCCATGCCGGCCATACGGGGGATTTCTTCCCACACCATATGGATGCCGAGTTCATGAAGACCCAGCCGTTTGGCCAGCGTATCGCCCACGGGACGATGGTGTTCTCGATCGGGGTCGGGCTGACGGCAAGCGTCATCAATCCGGTGGCGTTTTCCTACGGATACGACCGCATGCGCTTCGTGAGGCCGGTTTTCATCGGCGATACCATCCGCACGCGCGTGACGATAACCGCGAAGGAGGACGACCCGAAGCGGGCCGGCCACGGTCGTGTGGTGGAACGCACCGAAGTCATAAACCAGAGGGATGAGGTCGTGCTTGCCGCTGACCACATCTACGTCGTCGAGCGCCGGCCAAAGGCCGCCTGAAACAAGCAGACAAGGAGGCGACCAATGTCCCGTTCCCTAGAAAACAAGCGAGTCCTCGTCACCGCCGCCGGTCAGGGCATCGGTCGCGCCAGCGCACTGGCCTTTGCCCGCGCCGGCGCCAAAGTCGTCGCAACTGACATCAACGCCGAAGCCTTGGCGACCCTGGAAGGTCAGGCCGGCATCTCGGTGCGCCGCCTGGATGTGCTGAACGGCGAGGCCGTCAACGCGGTCGTTAGCGAAACCGGTCCGTTTGACGTACTCTTCAACTGCGCCGGCATCGTCCACAGCGGGACGGTTCTTGAAATGCCGGATGCTGACCTAGATTTTGCCTTCGACCTCAATGTGCGGGCCATGGTCCGGACGATCCGCACCGTCCTGCCGGGCATGCTGGAGCGAAAGGATGGTGCCATCATCAACATGGCATCGGTTGCCTCGAGCGTGAAAGGGGTGCCGAACCGGGCTGCTTACACCATCACGAAGGCTGCGGTCGTTGGCCTGACCAAGTCCATCGCTGCCGACTACGTGGGGCATGGTATTCGCTGCAACGCCATTTGCCCCGGTACAGTCGAAAGCCCTTCCTTGCAGGATCGGCTGCGCGCACAGGGAGACTACGAGGCCGCGCGCAGCGCGTTTGTGGCGCGTCAGCCGATCGGCCGAATTGGTACGCCTGAGGAAATCGCCGACTTGGCGGTCTACCTCGCCACCGCCTCCTACACGACCGGCCAAGCCTATGCCATCGACGGCGGCTGGACCATCTGACGACGGAAAGGACTAATCATGAAACTGATGCGCGTCGGCCCGATCGGCCAGGAGAAGCCCGCACTTCTCGACAAGGACGGCAAGATCCGTGATCTTTCAGCCCATATCACGGATGTCGGCGGTTCTGCGATTTCGCAGGAAGGCCTGGCGAGGATCGCTGCCCTTAATCCGGCCTCTCTTCCCGAACTTGCAGCTGAGCGGATAGGCGCCTGCGTTGCCGGTACGGGCAAGTTCATCTGCATCGGCCTCAACTACTCCGACCACGCCGCTGAGAGCGGTATGGCCGTTCCGCCGGAGCCAGTGATCTTCATGAAGGCCACGTCGGCACTTTGCGGCCCGAACGATGACGTGTTGATCCCGCGAGGCTCCGAAAAGACCGATTGGGAAGTCGAACTCGGCGTCGTTATCGGCAAGACGGCCAAATATGTGAGCGAAGCGGAAGCGCTTGATTATGTTGCCGGCTACTGCGTCTCTCACGACGTCTCGGAGCGGGCCTTTCAGACAGAGCGCGCCGGCCAATGGACCAAGGGCAAGTCCTGCGACACCTTTGGACCAATCGGTCCCTGGCTCGTCACGAAAGACGAGGTTCCCGATCCCCAGAAGCTTTCCATGTGGCTGACGGTCAACGGACAGAAGATGCAGGACGGCAGCTCGGCGACCATGGTCTACGGCGTCGCGTTCCTCGTCTCGTATCTCTCGCAGTTCATGTCGTTGCACCCGGGCGACGTCATTTCCACCGGAACGCCCCCAGGTGTCGGCATGGGCATGAAGCCACCGCGCTACCTCAAAGCCGGTGATGTCGTTGAACTCGGCATCGAAGGGCTCGGGTCGCAGAAGCAGACTTTCCGCGCCGACGCCTGATACCAACCAAAAAAGAGCATCCTCATGACCACGATCACCAGCCTACGTTCGATCGACCTGCGCTTTCCCACGTCGCAGAGCCTTGACGGGTCCGACGCGATGAACCCGGACCCGGATTACTCCGCTGCCTACGTCGTCCTCGAGACAGATCAGCCGGGTTTGGAGGGGCATGGCCTTACCTTCACGATTGGCCGCGGAAACGAGATCTGCTGCGCTGCTATCGATGCAATGAAGCACCTGGTGGTGGGGCTCGATCTGGAATGGATTCGCGATAATCCCGGCCGCTTCTGGCGGCATGTCACGAGCGACAGCCAGTTGCGCTGGATCGGACCCGACAAGGGAGCGATGCATCTCGCGACCGGCGCGGTGGTCAACGCGGTCTGGGACATCATGGCCAAGCAGGCCGGCAAGCCGGTCTGGCGTCTGGTCGCGGACATGAGCGCCGAGGAAATCCTCTCCATCGTCGACTTCCGTTATCTGACCGATGCGCTGACACCCGAAGAAGCCCTTGCCATCCTCAAGAAGGCTGAGATCGGAAAGGCCGAGCGCATCGCCACTCTCGAGAAGGAGGGGTATACCTGCTACACGACGTCTGCCGGTTGGCTGGGCTATGACGACGAGAAGCTACGTCGCCTTTGCCGGGAGGCCGTCGACGCCGGGTTTACCCATATCAAGATGAAGGTCGGCCGCGACCTTGAAGATGACAAGCGCCGCTTGCGCATCGCACGCGAGGAAATTGGCGACGACCGCTTCCTGATGATCGACGCCAACCAGGTTTGGGATGTCGGTCAGGCGATCGATTGGGTCAAGGAACTGCAGCCTTACAAGCCCTATTTCATCGAGGAGCCGACCAGCCCGGACGATATTGCCGGTCACAAGGCGATCCGTGAGGCGGTTCATCCGGTCAAGGTCGCGACCGGCGAGATGTGCCAGAACCGGATCATCTTCAAGCAGATGATCGCCGGCGGCGCGATCGACATCGTGCAGATCGATTCATGCCGCATGGGCGGTTTGAACGAGGTGCTGGCCGTTCTGCTGATGGCGGCGAAATACAACCTGGCGGTCTGGCCGCATGCCGGCGGGGTGGGTCTGTGTGAATACGTTCAGCATCTCTCCATGATCGACTACCTTGCCGTGTCAGGCACAAAGGATGGTCGTGTGATCGAATATGTCGATCACCTCCATGAGCACTTCCTTGATCCCTGCCGGATCGAGAATGCCGCATACATGCCACCGGTCATGCCGGGCTTCTCGATCGAGATGAAGCCGGAGTCGATCGAACGCTACACCTTCCGCGGCTGAGCCATTATCGTCGATCGGCTGCCACAGCCGATCGACGAATTGTCAGCGCAGCACGCCATCTCCGCCATTGATGAAGGTCGGCGTTCCCTTGATATGTCGGCGCTCGCTGAGCGGGAACAGCATCAGGTCTGCGACATCCTCGGGGCGTCCGGGCTCCCCGGGGCGGATCGGCACGCTTCCCTGGGGCCAGATCACGGGGACCTCCGTTCGCTCGGGGTGACGTACTTCGGTGCGGTCTGAGATTTTGGTATCGATCGCGCCCGGACAAACCACATTGATCCGGATCGCGAAGCGGGCGAGCTCCAACGCCAGCTGCTGCGCTATAGCGACTTGCGCCGCCTTTGTGGCGCTGTAGGCAGTGGCGCCTGGATTCGTGAACGTCCACGTGCCGTTGATCGAGGATACGATGACGATCGATCCGCCGCCGTTGGCCTTCAGGCAGGGAACCGTCTTGTTCAGCGTGACGTAAGTGCTTGTGAGGTTCATGCGCATGGTCCGGTCCCATTCGTCCGCATGCAGATCGTCGATCGGTGCCCATGTGCCGTTGATGCGGGCGTTGACGACAACACTATCCAGGCCCCCGAAATGCCCCATGGTCTGCTGTATGGCCTCGTCCATCGGTTCCTCGGACGAGGCATCGGCTTCAATGGCGGTCGAGCGGCCACCATTGGCAATCATGCTGGCTGTCTGGTTCGCCTGAGCATGGTCGAGATCCAACGCCGCAACACCGGTTCCATTTCGGGCAAGCGCAATTGCGGCCGCCCGCCCGATACCCGATCCGGCACCTGTAACAAGACAGACCTCTGTCGGCATCAAATCTTCTCCTTGAATGCTGAGACACGGCTTCTCGCTGATAGGCCGTGGACCTACCGAGCCGATATCGTCTTCCAGTCAGGAATGTATGCCTGGCACGTTCGTTCGGACGAACAGCATTGGTGGACCTCGGAACAAAGTCGGATGTCAGCTGTTCGCCACTCATAGCGTGGAGGAAAGGCAATGAGACCGAAGGCTGAAACCGACGCTGCGGGCCAGTTCGCGCCCTCGCAGGCCGACCGGAAAAGCACCGGCGTTCATAGCGCCAAACCCACCGTCATAACCGGATCCGAGGACGCCACGGTGAACCGCGTGCGACCGGGTGGCACGAAGGTGAAGGATTGGAGCATCAACTATGACATTGCGGATGTGAGACACGACAACGATCAGAGTTAGCCGGAAAGCAGAAAGAAGGAGAAAGAACCATGTCAAATGTCGTCAAGACAGGCGCGAGCGGATACAACAACGCAACCAGCAAAACGACGTTCGGGCGATCGGTCGAAAGCCAGGCGCAGGTGAACGATGCGCAGGCGCTCGGAACGTTGGCGTCCGACGGACCGATCAATGTCTACCGTCTCGAGCCGATCGCAGCGTCTGATGATCCGAGATGGGGCAATGCCACCAACCACGGCGTGGTGACAGTCGCCGCCAGAACGGCGGGAGAGGCCCGGATCGTTGCGGCAAGTCGTGAACTCGATTTCATGGAGATCGACGCGGCGCCGGCCGAAGACGTGACAACATCCAATGCCAGCGCATTTCGCGATGACAAGCTCTATACGGTCATTGAAGTCGAACGTGGACGGAGCGACCTCGAGCGCGGTGTCATCAGCGGCGAGATTTCGGTGGATACAGTCGTGCCGGTACAGGTCAAGTAGCGGCTAACCCAGCAAATCTGGGCCAGCTTTTAAAGGCGATCAAGCTTGGCCTATAAGACAAGCTGTTCGTTCTGCCAAAGCCGCAAGCCACCCTGGAAGGCGAGGCGGTTGTCTCCGCGACGGCATCCCTCGGGAAGCTCGTCGAGCTTGTCGACCTGGCCTCCGCCGATCACGATATAGTCCGGCTGCAGTGCGGCCTTCAGGCGAGCAACGACGTCGAAGACGTCCTTCTTCCATTTCTTCGGACCATTGGCCTTGAAGCCTCGCTTGCCGACGTGGTCCTCGAATGTCCCGTCTTTCTTGTAAGGCAGGTGTGCGAGTTCAAGCGGTTGCGCCACGTTGGCGATAATCATTGCCGAACCAAGTCCTGTCCCTAGTCCCAGAAAAAGAAGTCGTCCGCCTTCGTAGCTGCCGATCGCCTGCATCAGTGCGTCATTGACGATCTTCGCGGGTTTTCCAAGCGCTGCGGTGAAATCGAAGCGATCCCATCCGCCGCCCAAATTGGCAGGCTCGCCGAGAGGACGATTGTCGCGAACCGGTCCGGGGTAGCCGATCGAAACGACGTCGAATTCGATGCCCGACGCCAGTTCCTGTACCGCTTCGACCGCGTGCTGGGCGGAGAAATCGGGGCCGGATTTCATTTTTCGTTCGTCCACCCCAGGAGCGTAAATCTTGATGTTTGAGCCGCCGACATCGACGACAAGGACCCTGGTCGTGTTTTGGTTGGCTTGGTCCATCATGAAAGCCCTCGCATCTCGGTGAGAGGAAACGGCATTGCGCCGGTTTCCGTTCCATTTTCAAAGTCCCGCTCGGGAACCATCATGCCAAATTCTCTAGAGAAGCGCGAGCCAGGCGTGGCCTGGGTGGGCATGATTCAACCAGAATCGCAAATTGGACCTGTCTTGCGACGAAAGGCTCGGAAGCGAGGTTTGGAAATCATGCTCATCCTTCGCCCTGCAATACTTGGCCTTGAACAGCAGCACGGCTGATGGAGCGAGGTATGGGATACCAGCCTGGTTGCGTCGAACCATCGCCGCGCGAGGGACGCTGATTGCCGTGTCGCGCTTGTAGACCCAATCTGACGGTGTGCCATGCTCCAGCATCATGTCGACGCGCCAGCAGGAGTTCGCAATGTCGGCTCCCCAAAACTGGGAAACGTGGGCCGGAGGTGCTGCATGTTGTGCGATCGGATCGACTTCGCCGGCATGGACGCTGAAAAAGCTGAGCTCTTTCAGGTGTTGGCGAAAGGCGCTGAAGTCTTCTGGCAGGATCGCGAATTCCAGATCTTCGTGCGCCCGCGTCTGGCGACCCAGCGACAAATCGAGCGCCCATCCGCCAACGACGTACCAGGTCAGGTCGAGCCCGGTCAGGCGCTCCATCAGCTGTTGGGGATGCCAGGCTTGCCAGCATTCTTGAGGAGGCGGGCTATGCAACAAGGAATTCATTAGGGTGCTCAAAACAAGCGATTTGGCGAGCGCTGAAGCGCAGCGCTCGATCTACGAGCCTTGGTGACAGCTTTGCAAGGTCAAACGACGGTTAGGATGCCTTTCCAGCGTGGGGACTACTGCCTCCGCTTGAAGTCAAGCCAGACTACATTATCGCTGCCCGCGCGATCGTCCGCCGCGTGTTCCTCCAAGGGCTGAGGGCCGTTCGGGATGGCATTGGTGTCTGCGCAGCTTCGACTTTCGGCCCGAAGGTCGCGAATGGTGCAGGACAGGTGCGCGATCACCTTTCGATAAAACGCCACGATCTGCTGGTGCTCATCGCGCGCTACGTATCTCTGGTTAAACCAATCACTCATGATCAACTCGCCATTTGTCATATCACCAAACGACGGGACCGAGCGCATGTTCCGGCGCGGTTCCGTTATGGCTAATTTTTTGTAAATATCTCGTGGCGTTAAGCGCAGTTTTTTAAGTAACTGACTAGATTGGCGCCCGGTGACAAATACATTGCCGGGAGACGACGGTCGTCCTATGACCTTCCCCGACCTGCGGGATCCGCCGCTTTCCTCCGATGACGAGAATGATCATGACCATCCACCAATCTGTCGACAGCGTTGCTGATGAAGCCAAGGAATGGCGGCGCCACATTCATCAAAACCCCGAACTCCTGTTCGACCTGCCGGAGACGGCCGCCTTTGTTGCCGAGAAGTTGCGGCAATTCGGTTGCGACGACGTCGCGACTGGTATTGCGAAATCGGGCGTGGTTGCGGTCATCGAGGGGCAGAAAGGTCCGGGAAAGACGATCGGTCTGCGCTGCGACATGGACGCCTTGCCGATGTCCGAGCAGACCAACCTGCCATATGCCTCCAAGGTGGCAAACAGGATGCATGCCTGCGGTCATGACGGCCATACCGCAATGTTGCTCGCCACGGCAAAATGCCTCGCCTCGGCACGCGATTTCGCCGGCAAGGTCGTGTTGATCTTCCAGCCCGCCGAAGAGGGCGGTGGTGGTGCACGCGTCATGGTCGAGGAAGGCCTTCTCGATCGATTTGGGATCGACGAAGTCTACGGCATGCACAATGAGCCGGGCCTCGACATCGGCTCCTTCGCAACACGCAGTGGCCCGTTCATGGCCGGCGCCGACCGGTTCGTCGTGACGATCAATGGCAGGGGTGGACACGCGGCATCCCCGAACCTCACACGGGATCCGGTTCTGGTGAGTGCCCATATGATCACGGCACTGCAGTCGATCGCCTCGCGCTTTACTGATCCTTTTGATCCGGTCGTCGTCTCGGTTACCTTCATGGCCGGTGGAAACGATCAGGCGCTCAACGTCATTCCCGCTTCTGCGAAGATTGGCGGCACGATCAGAACGATGCAGCCGGAGACGCGAGCGGCGGTGGAGCAGCGGTTCCGCGATATCGTTGCCATGACCGCAAAGCTCTTCGAGACGGAAGCCGAGATCACCTGGATTCCAGGCTACCCGGTGACTGTAAACGACATCGAGAGAACCAAGGCAGCCGCCGCGGCTGCGGCTAAGGTTGCAGGCGAAGAACGCGTCGATACCAGCTATGCGCCTTCGATGGGAGCGGAGGATTTCGCCTACCTGTTGGAAAAGCGGCCCGGCGCGATCATCCTAATCGGGAATGGCGACAGTGCCTATCTTCATCACCCGGCCTATGACTTCAACGACAAGGCGATCGCTCATGGCGTCAGATATTGGCTGTCGCTCGTCGAGCAGGAGTTGGGCGCTCGGTAAGTGATGAAGTCGTCTGAATCGAAATGGTGAGAACAAGACTCAACGTGTTGATATCTTGGACTATCGCCCGTTGAAGCTCACCTATTCTGCTAGCTGTCAAATCCTGTAGCTCTCGGCAATGGCCGAGCATCGCTGTCGGCACGTCCCTTGCAAGGTTTCTAATATATGAACCTTCAAGGGACCTGTTGTAATGAATTGGAACACTGGTAGCGACTTCGCACCCTTGATGCTGGTGATGAGCCGCGGAGAGAAATACAGGTTCGTCGGCTCGCTTCTGGATGTCGCGGAGACACTTATCGGCGCCTGGCCATGTGATGACGGTGACGAATACATGGAGGCGGTCAAGGTCTGCCTGGAGGCAATCGAGGGAAGCCTCTCAGCGGAAGACGCCCGCTCCGCGCTCATCAAGGCCGCTGGCGAAGCGAGCATTCCAGTAATAGCCGTCTTGCACTAAACGGGAGCGTACGGCAGAAATATCAAGTATTTAACCTCGGTGGCTCACGTTTCGCTCGCAGGCCTACTGAAAGTGCTTGAGGTAGAGGGAAAGCAGCTGCGTCTGAGAGGAGATGCCAAGCTTCCGATAGACGTTGCGCCGATGGACCTTCACGGTCCCGGTCGAGATGCTGAGCTTAAGGCCGATTGATTCCGAGGAGTGTCCTTGCAGAACCAGTTCGACGATCGCCGCTTCACGGCTCGTGAGATTGAGGTCACGCCAGACGGCGTCTGAGGCCCCCAGGCTTCCGTCCTGCTCCCGCCTCTGACGCCGCTTTCCATGCGTCGCCAGTTGTGCGTCGAAGCGGGACGCCAGCCCTGCCCAGTAGTGGCGGACCATGCTCGCCACCAGTGGTTCGACTTTCCGCAATATCGCAAACTCTCCGGAGGGAAACGGCCCGGTCTCTTCGCGGCGCATTAGGGAGAGGACGATGGTGATGTCGTCTTCTGCATTGACGAAGAAGCCGATCTCCTCCGCCAGCCCCGTCTGGACGTAGTATGTGCGATAGTACTCGCTCGAGAAGAAGCGATCTGGTGCGAGCTCACGCATGCGCATGACGCCTTGGCGACGCTCTCGCGCCGTATGATAGAACGGATCGAGGAGGTAGGGACCTGCCTGATAGAGGGTCACGAAGACCACATGCTCCTCGGCATCGAACGTGCTGAAGAGATCGATGGGGCGTTCTTTACCGCGGTAGGCAAACACCACGACATAGTCGAAGCGCACCAGCGCGGCCATCATCCGACGGAAGGTTTCGCCGAACTCGGCATCCGACATCGACACCTTTCCGACCGTGCCATCGAAGGCGCTGAACAATGCTTCAAGGTCGGTACTCATCGATGGATTCCTTCAGCGCCGCGCCAACGGACGGCTCGGTCCTTATACACCTTCCACGAAGCAATATGCGCGAAAATACCTCTCTCGGGGTATATACCTTGCCGGAAGCCGAGGCTTACTCTTTCCTTAACGACGGTGGCATTAAGGCAGCGTAGACTGCCCATCACAACCAACCGCAGGGAACAGACGTGGCATCCGCTTCGACGAACGATATCGAATTTTGTTCGGTCACAAAGAATTATGGCGCTGTGACCGCTGTGACGGACATCAATCTCAATGTGCCCAAGGGAGCGTTCCTTGCGCTGCTTGGGCCGTCTGGTTGTGGCAAGACGACATGCCTGCGCATGATCGGCGGCTTCGAGCAGCCGAGCGAGGGCAAGGTGCTCATCGACGGGCGCGAGATGAATGGCGTCCCGGCCTATCGGCGCCCGGTCAACATGGTGTTCCAGCACTACGCCCTGTTTCCGCATTTCAATGTCGAGCAGAACGTTGCCTACGGCCTGAAGCAGATGCGTCCGAGGATCGAGGCGGCTGAAATTAATCGGCGCGTCGGCGAAGCGCTTGAGATGGTACGCCTCGGCGGCTTCGCGAAGCGGCGCATTCATGAAATGTCAGGTGGCCAGCAGCAGCGCGTTGCGCTGGCACGCGCGATCGTCAACCGTCCTTCCGTGCTGCTGCTCGATGAGCCACTCGCAGCGCTGGACAAGAAGCTGCGTTCCGCGATGCAGATCGAGTTGCAGACGCTGCAGCGTGAGCTCGGCATCACCTTCGTCCTCGTCACCCACGACCAGGAAGAGGCACTGTCGATGGCAGATGTCGTGTGCGTCATGAGCGCCGGTCAGATCCGGCAGCTAGGAACGCCTCAGGAGGTCTACGACCGTCCTGCCGATCTTTTCGTCGCGGATTTTGTCGGCAAGACGAACCGCATCCACGCGCAAATGGAAGCTGACGGGACGACGCTTCGGCTGGCTGATGGCTCGGCCGTCGCCTCCAGCCGGCGCCTCGCGCCTGGAGAGGCGATTGCCGCCGTTCGGCCTGAGGCTATTCACCTTTCGCGCGATAAGGTTTCCTCCGGGGTCTCCTTCAGGGGGACGGTCACGCATCGCATATTCCTCGGTTCGTCAGCCGAATACGCGGTGACCGTGCCTGGGCTCGGTGATTTCCTGATCACCGCCGATCGGCGCGGCGCTAACGAAAGCGACCTCGTCGAACCGGGCGAGGAGGTTTTCATGGGGTTTGACCCCGCAGCGATACACGTCTTTCCAGCATCGAATGCATAAACCAAAAAAAGGGAACAGCATCATGAGCAAGGATTACAAGGACAATCTTCCCATTTCAGCCGAAGGCTTCATGGACGAGTTCATGCGCCTGAAGCGTGGTTCGGTCAGCCGCCGGCATTTCCTCGGCGTCACCGGTCTTGGTCTGGCGACAGCCGTCCTGTCACGTTTCCCCGGCGCGCTTTCGTCGCCCGCGCAGGCTGCCGAAGGGCTCGGCACGCAGATGTCGATTGCCACCTGGCCGAACTATCACGATCCCCAGACCTTCGAGAATTTCAAGGCAGCGACGGGCGTCGCCGTGGAAGTGAACGTGTTCGGCTCGAACGAGGAAATGCTCGCCAAGCTTCAGGCCGGCGCCTCCGGTTGGTCACTGTTCGTGCCCACCAATTATACCATCTCGACCCACCACAAGCTTGGCCTGATCGAGGAACTCGATCTTTCGAAGATCGGCAATTTCAGCCAGAAGGACGAGAGCCCGCGCTTCACCAAGGAAGGCCAGATCGACGGCAAGACCTACGCGGTTCCGAAGAACTGGGGCACCACAGGGTTTTCGGTCAACACATCAAAGATCAAGACCAAGCTCTCGACCTGGAAGGACTTTTTCGAGATTGCTCAGACGGAAGCAGATGGCCGCGCCATGGTGCACGACTATCAGCTGACCACAATCGGCAGCGCGCTGGTTTCGCTCGGCTACGACTTCAATTCGATCAAGCCGGAAGAACTCGCCAAGGCGGAAGAGCTGCTGGTCAAGGTCAAACCGCACCTGTTTGCCATCAACTCCGATTATCAGCCCTCCATGCGCTCCACCGATGCATGGCTGACGATGTGCTGGACGAACGACGGCGCTCAGCTGAACCGCGACATGCCCGAGCTTGCCTATGTGCTCGGCACCGATGGCGGTGAGATCTGGACCGACTACTACGCGATCCCGAAGGACGCACCGAACAAGCCGGCTGGCTATGCGCTTCTGAACTACCTCATGGATCCGCAGAACGCCGTGAAAGAGCACATCGCAAACGGCGCCCCGACCACGGACGCTCGCGTGATCGCGCTTCTGCCGAAGGAGATCACCTCCAACAAGATCGTCTATCCGGATGAAGCCGCATTGACGCCGCTGGAATTCGGCGCGGCCGTGACGTTGACCGACCCGGGTCGTGCCGAGCTGATGGCACGCTTCAAGTCGGCTTAAAACCACGAGCCTCCGGTCCCCGCATTGTCGGGGACCGGACAGCCTCACGCAATCGTCGGACACAAAGACGCAATGCCACTCATTGTTGCCACCAAACGGCGCCTCGTGACCGCCGCCCTCGTTGGGCCGCGAGCCTCTGGCTGTTCGTCTTCCTGGTTCTGCCATTTATCGCCATCATCGTCTTCGCGTTTGGCGAGCGTGCGCCCGAGGGCGGTTATCAGGCAGCGTTCACTTTCGCACAATTCGCCAATCTCGGCTCCCGATCCGCGGCTTTCGTCAATACGCTGATCCTGGCGCCGATCGGGCGGCGGCTTGCCTGCTCGTCGCCTATCCGGTTGCCTACTATCTCGCCGTCAAGGCAAGTCCGCGGCATCGGCTGCTGCTAGTGTCGCTGGTCGTCGTGCCGTTCTGGACGAGTCTTCTGGTTCGCACGTATGCATGGATGTATCTCCTTGGCGCACGCGGCATTCCGCATCTGCTCGAATTCTTCGGCATCGAGAACGTCCGCCTGATCAATACGCCGGGGGCTGTCCTCCTCGGGATCGTCTATGGCTATCTTCCGCTGATGATCATGCCGATCTACGTCAGTCTCGAGAAGCTGGATCGTCGTCTTCTTGAAGCCTCGGCCGATCTGGGGGCGAGGCCTGCATCGACCTTCTTCGGCATCACGTTGCCGCTTTCGCTGCCCGGCGTCATGACAGGCGTGGCGCTCGTCACGATCCTTCTGCTCGGCGAGTATCTGATCCCGCAGCTGCTCGGCGGCGGCAAGGTCTTTTTCATCGGCAATGCGCTGGTGGATCTGTTCCTGCAATCGCGCAATTGGCCCTTCGGCTCGGCGATTGCCGTGACGCTGGTGGCCGTTGTGGTTGTCGTTCTTCTCGTTGCCATGCGCATCGCCTGGCGTGTCGCCGGAACCCGCCAGGTGGATCTCGTCTGATGCGTGCGCTCGTTACGTTTGTCTATCTGTTCCTGTATACGCCGATTGCGCTCGTCGTATTGTTCTCCTTCAATGCCGGCCGCAACGCGAGCGAGTTCGTCGGCTTCTCGACGCAATGGTATGGCAGAGCGCTTTCCAACACTTTCCTGATGGAAGCGTTGCGGAACAGCCTGATCATCGCCTTCACCAGCGCCGCTTTGGCCGCGATCTTCGGCACGATGGCGGCGATCGGAATGGAACGCCTTGGATCACGGGCGCGCGCCGTCTTCGACGGCCTGTTTGCCGCCGCGATCGTCGTGCCTGGCGTGGTCATCGGCATTGCCACCCTGGTGGCGCTGGTCGAGGTCTTCGGTTTCGTCAACCCTGTCATCGCAGCTCTTTGGCCGGGCGACCAACCGCCACGGCTGGCGCTTGGGTATGGTTCGATCATCGCTGCGCACGGTCTTTTCACCATGGCGCTGGTCACGATGATCGTGAAAGCACGCATCGCAAGCCTTGGGCGGGACATTGTCGAGGCGTCCAGCGATCTCTACGCGACGCCCCTGACGACCTTCCGGCAGATCGTGCTTCCGCAGATCATGCCATCGATCCTCGCGGGATTTCTGCTCGCCTTCACCTTCTCCTTCGATGATTTCATCATCGCCTTCTTTGTCGCAGGCTCGAACACGACGCTGCCGATCTATGTCTTCGCGTCGATCCGGCGCGGTGTAACGCCCGAGATCAACGCAATCGCGACGATGGTGCTGCTGGCATCACTCGCCCTCATTCTCATCGCGCGCTTCTTGATGCGTGAAAAGACAACGAAAAACTGACCGGGGAAACATGCCATGATACTCAAGGATCGCGTTGCCATCATCACAGGGGCGGGCTCGGGCATCGGTCGGGCCGGTGCGCTCATCATGGCACGGGAAGGCGCCCATGTGGTCGTTGCCGATATCGATGGCGCGAACGCGAACGAAACGGTGGACGAGGTCACAGAGGCGGGTGGGAGCGCCGAAAGTCTCGTCATCGACGTGACCGACGATCAGGCTCTGCAGACTGGGATCGAGGCAGTTGCGTCGCGCCATGGCCGCATCGATATCCTGCACAATCATGCCGGAGCACAGGTCGCCGGTGACCTGGAGCAGGTTGCAGTTTCCGGTTTCGACAAATCATGGGGCCTGAATGTCAGAGCCCATTTCATGGCCTCTCGCTTTGTGATGCCCTTCATGAAGAAGGCCGGCAAGGGCGTCATTCTCAACACTTCCTCGTCATCGGGCGTGCTGTACGACCGCGAAATGATCGCCTACACCACGACGAAGCATGCCGTGATCGCCATGACGCGGCAGATGGCGGGCGATTTCGCCAGGTTCGGCATCCGCGTGAACGCGCTCTGCCCCGGCTGGGTGGACACCCCATTCAACGAGCCCTTCATCGCGCAGATGGGAGGGCGGGAATCCATCGAATCCTACATCAGCAGCAAGGTGCCGCTCGGCCGCTGGGCGAATGTGTCCGAGATCGCCGAACCCATTCTCTTCCTGGTGTCCGACCGCTCGTCTTACATGACCGGGCAGATTCTGGTCGTCGACGGCGGCGAAACAGTCGTCTGATCTCTAGTCGAGCATGACCATGAAGGACGGGATCTGCTCTTCGAAGAATTTCGAGAAGGTGGCTATGCGGGGCGGCAGTGCCTGATAGGGCGGATAGTAGAGCGTCAGCCAGAGGTCTGGTGGCGACCAGCCCCTGAGAATGTGAACAAGCCGGCCTGTGCGCAGATGCTCGGCGATATGGAAACCGGGAAGCAGTGCGACTCCGGTTCCGTCTGCGGCCATGTCGGCCAGCACCTCGCCATTGTTCGCGCTGAATGCTCGGCCCGCCGATATCGTCATGCTTGAACCACCGTCCGACAATTGCCAGGTCTCGCGGCGGCTTTCGCCGCTATAGGCGAGGCAATCGTCCGGTGTCAGCTGGTTGGGGTGCTCCATCTCCGCAAAGCGGCTTCCTGGCGCGGCGACAAGGATCCGAGGCACGACCCGGATCTTGCGCCAGATCGTGAATTTGTCTGAAGGTGCCGATGAGATGCGGATCGCGAGATCGTAGTCGTCGTCGACGATATTCACGAGGCCATCAGACAGAGAGATCTCGAAGCACATCTTCGGGTAAAGCTCCCGAAAACCGGACAGGATCGGTGGCAGGACCGTCTTGCCGAGCCATGTCGGCGCGCTGATCCGCAATCGGCCCTGGTCTGCCTTGTGGGCGTTCTTGACATCACGCCTGGCGCTCTCGAGCGCTTCCACCGCCGGCTGGATCTGGGCCGCGAAGACGGCGCCATCCGTCGTCAGCGAGACCTGCCGGGTCGTTCGCACGAAAAGCTGAACGCCGAGATCCTCCTCCAGCGCGGCAATCGCGCGTGTGACGCCAGCTGGCGTCATGTCCAGTTCGCGAGCGACCTGCGCGAAGTTCCGCTTTTCGGCCGCGAGGAGGAAGGTTTTGAGAGCCTTATAGTCGTTCATCTCATTATTTCAAAAAACGCAATTCATTCGCAATTAATATTGCAATTCCGGAGATCAATCAACCGGGCTACACCTGTCTTCATCGAAACGGACACCGGCAAGACAGAAAGGTTCGGGCCATGATCAAGGACATCAAGGGACTGCATCACGTTACATCGATGGCATCGGATGCACGTCAGAACAACAGCTTCTTCACCGATACCCTCGGACTGCGTCGCGTCAAGAAGACCGTCAACTTCGACGAGCCGAGTGTCTACCACCTGTACTACGGCGACGAGAAGGGTACGCCCGGCACCGTCATGACGTATTTCCCCTTTCAGCACATGATGCAGGGCCGCCCAGGCGTCGGCGAAGTGGGAGAGACACAGTTCGCGGTTCCGAAGGGGGCTGTCGGGTTCTGGAAGGAGCGTCTGCTTTCGCGGGGTGTCAAGGCCATCGAGACGGACTCAGCCTTTGGCGCAAACCGCATTCGCTTCAACGGCCCTGATGGTGACGGGTTTGCCCTGGTCGAGGTTGACGGCGACAACCGTACGCCATGGATCAGCGAAGGTGTCGCTGACGGCGTTGCGATCCGCGGCTTTGCCGGCGCTCGCTTCCATCTGCACGATACCGCAGCGACCGAAGAATTGCTTGGTTTCATGGGCTACCAGCGTGCCGATACCGACAAGGGCGTCACGCGCTTCGTTATCCCCGAAGGCAACGGCGCCGATACGATCGACCTGGTCGCTCTTCCAAAGACGCCCTTTGCCCGCCAGGGAGCTGGTTCGGTCCATCACATTGCGTTTGCGGTCGACAACCGCGCCAAGCAACTCGAGGTGCGCAAGGCGCTGATGGATACCGGCTATCAGGTGACGCCTGTCATCGATCGGGATTACTTCTGGGCAATCTACTTCCGCACGCCGGGTGGTATTCTGTTCGAGGTTGCGACCAACGAGCCGGGCTTCGACCACGACGAGGATACGGCTCATCTTGGTGAAGCACTGAAACTGCCGGGCCGCTACGAGGCTTTCCGCGAGCAGATCGAAGCGAACCTGGAGCCACTCGCCGCCTGACCGTTGCTGGCGGCGATAACGAGCAAATCACTTTCTGATCGTTCAAGATTTTAGACCCATTTTGCCGCATGTGCGGCTGCCAACCGACCCAAAGGGAGACACGACATGTCCAACAAACTCCAGGTTCTCACCCCGCAGAACAGCCAGCTGATCTTCATCGACCAGCAGCCGCAGATGGCTTTCGGCGTTCAGTCGATTGACCGGCAGACCCTGAAGAACAACGTGGTTGGCCTCGCCAAGGCCGGCAAGATCTTCAACATCCCGACCACCATCACCACGGTCGAAACATCATCCTTCTCCGGCAACACATTTCCGGAATTGCTTTCCGTGTTCCCGGAAAACGACATCCTGGAACGGACCTCGATGAACTCGTGGGATGACCAGAACGTTCGCGACGCCTTGGCCCAGAACGCCGCAAACGGCCGCAAGAAGGTTGTTGTCTCGGGTCTATGGACAGAAGTCTGCAACACGACGTTCGCGCTGTCCTGCCTGAACGACACCGACTACGAAATCTACATGGTGGCCGATGCCTCCGGTGGCACCTCGCTCGATGCGCACAAGTATGCAATGGACCGGATGGTTCAGGCTGGCGTCATTCCGGTGACCTGGCAGCAGGTCCTGCTGGAGTGGCAGCGTGATTGGGCTCGCAAGGAGACCTACGACGCCGTGACCTCGCTGGTTAAGGAGCATTCCGGAGCCTACGGCATGGGCATCGACTACGCGGTTACCCACGTTCACGGTGGCACAGAGCGCGTCAGCCATGGAAAGCGGATCGGTCCGAAACCCGCCAAGTAAGCTTTCATCGCCGCTTTGACATCACCCGCTGGTGTTGGAGCGGCTTCGACAACTGAGGCTCATCCCATGAAACTTTATCTTCTGTCGCTCGGCGCCGGTCTTCTGGTCGGCATTGTCTACAGCCTGCTGAACGTAAGATCGCCGGCTCCGCCTGTTGTAGCCCTGGTCGGTCTCCTGGGCATCCTCGTCGGCGAGCAACTCATTCCCTTTGCCAAGACGATCTGGAGCAAGGAACCTGCAGCCGTTTCGTGGATCAACCAGATCAAGCCGCACATGTTCGGCCATCTGCCGAAGGGCAGCGGAAACAAGGATCTGGCGGCTGGGCCTGGTGCGGCTGCCAAGTCGGATAGCTGAGACAACGAGGAGGGAGCAGGGCCGACCGGTCCCGTTCCCTCCCGTACTTATTTCATCGAACTCATTGTCGAACAGGGAGCCTGGAGTTGACCATGCACGCCGACGTCATCCTTCACCACGGACTAGTCACCACCCTTGACCGCAGCAATCCGACGGCAAGCGCCGTTGCTATCAAGGACGGCAAATTCCTCGCCGTCGGCCATGACAAAGAGATCATGGAGCTTGCCGGGCCGGATACGAAGATCGTGGACCTCAAAGGCAAGCGCGTTCTGCCCGGGCTGATCGACAACCACACCCACGTCGTTCGAGGCGGCCTGAACTTCAATATGGAATTGCGCTGGGATGGCGTTCGCTCGCTTGCCGATGCAATGGACATGTTGAAACGGCAGGTGGCGAATACCCCGCCGCCGCAATGGGTGCGCGTTGTCGGCGGTTTTACCGAACATCAGTTCGCGGAAAAGCGCCTCCCGACAATCGACGAGATCAACGCGGTTGCGCCCGATACGCCGGTCTTCCTGCTGCATCTTTACGATCGCGCCCTGCTGAATGCGGCTGCGCTCCGCGCCGTCGGCTATACCCGCGACACCCCCAATCCTCCCGGTGGCGAGATCACCCGCGACGCCAACGGCAATCCGACAGGCCTGCTTCTCGCGAAGCCGAATGCGGGGATCCTCTACTCCACCCTCGCCAAGGGACCGAAACTGCCTTTCGACTATCAGGTCAATTCGACCCGGCACTTCATGCGTGAGCTGAATCGCCTCGGCGTCACCGGCGTCATCGATGCCGGTGGTGGCTTCCAGAACTATCCGGATGACTATGCTGTTATCCAGAAGCTTTCCGACGAAAACCAGCTCACGGTTCGCCTCGCCTACAACCTCTTTACCCAGAAGCCGAAGGCTGAGAAGGAAGACTTCCTCAATTGGACATCCTCGGTGAAATACAAGCAGGGAACGGACTATTTCCGTCACAATGGCGCCGGCGAAATGCTGGTCTTTTCTGCCGCCGATTTTGAAGATTTCCGGCAGCCGCGGCCGGACATGCCGCCGGAGATGGAAGGCGAGCTCGAAGGCGTCGTGCGCGTTCTCGCGGAAAATCGCTGGCCCTGGCGTCTGCACGCCACCTATGACGAGACGATCTCCCGTGCATTGGATGTCTTCGAAAAGGTCAATCAGGATGTGCCGCTTGAGGGCCTGAACTGGTTCTTCGATCACGCGGAGACGATCTCGGATCGTTCCATCGATCGGATCGCAGCGCTTGGCGGTGGTATCGCTGTCCAGCACCGGATGGCCTACCAGGGCGAGTACTTTGTCGAGCGCTATGGCCACGGCGCCGCTGAGGCGACGCCGCCGATTGCTCGCATGCTCGAGAAGGGCGTGAAGGTATCCGCCGGGACCGACGCGACGCGCGTCGCTTCCTATAATCCCTGGGTCTCGCTCGCATGGATGATCACCGGCAAGACGGTTGGAGGCATGCAGCTCTATCCGCGCGCCAATTGCCTGGACCGCGAAACGGCACTGCGGATGTGGACGGAAAAGGTCACCTGGTTCTCGAACGAGGAGGGGAAAAAGGGACGGATCGAGAAGGGGCAGTTCGCGGACCTGATCGTACCGGACAAGGACTTTTTCTCCTGCGCCGAGGACGAAATCTCCTTCCTGACCTCGGAACTGACGATGGTCGGCGGCAAGATCGTCTACGCCGCGCATGGTTTCCAGGCGCTCGATGAAAATGATGTGCCTCCCGCAATGCCGGACTGGTCGCCCGTCCGGAAGTTCGGCGGCTATGCAGCCTGGGGCGAACCGGATGGCGCCGGCCAACGGTCGCTGAGGCGAACGGCAATCGCTACGTGCGGCTGCGCCAACGATTGCGGTGTCCACGGCCACGACCACGCCGGTTCATGGACCTCGAAATTGCCGATAGCGGACCTGAAGGGCTTCTTCGGTGCGCTGGGCTGCTCCTGCTGGGCCGTCTGAGCTCCCAGAGTTTCTGAAAGCCGATTGGCGGGCAGCGATCGTCGCTGCCCGCTTTTCAGATGGTTTGGTGTCTGTACTTTCGCCGGCGCGATCGCCGCATTCTTTTGGTTCGGCGCTTCGATCACCCGTGCCGCTTGAAGAACTGCACCTCGCGTTCGTGCTTTTCAGCCTGTTCACGTGTTTTGAACGTGCCAAGATTGCGGCGCTTGTGGGTATTCGGGTCGACCTTGCGAGAGTACAGGCGATATTCACCGGATTTCAATTTTCGGATCATTTGCTTCCTCCTGCCTTTCCAGACAAATGCGTCGGGCGCGCAGCGGTTCCTCAGGCGGGAACTCGAAGCGAAGGAAGAAGGAATCTCTCCGGCGAAGAGGTAGGCTAGCTCCGATCTGTCGAACGATCGGTTTTGCAACTAACTGTGTGCGGAGAGCATATCCGCAGTCTTCACCACGTCATCAGGACGAATGCTGAAGGACGTCTTGCCTCCTTCGCCGACGACAAAGCCGTAAGTCATATCAAGCGCGTCAGCATAGTCCTTCCACAGATTGGCGAAGCGATATGGCGGTTGAAGTGTGAGTATCGCTCCCTTGTTCGCCATGGTCAGGACGCCATGAGCGATGTTGCTACCCTCCACCGAACAGATCAGAGAGGCACCGGACATTCGCTCGACGATTTCGGCGACGGTCAGCCTGGCTGGGTCCACGACGTCAAACCCTTCCCTGGTGAGCCGCTCCGTCAGTTCGGCTTCGTTCTCCAGTAGACGGCGCTGGCCGGTCGCCTTTCTGCTGATAAAGATGCGGCGCCCGTTCGGCGCTGTTCCGCTGGACATGGCGCGTTCGCGCAAAGCGGTAATGCGAGCACGTCTGTTCGCAGTCATGCCGTAATCCTGAAAGACCCAAGCCCTTCGAATGAGCGCCGCATCCAGGACAGGGAAATCGAGGCCAAACAGCTCGTAATAGGCCTTCGAGTGCGGCCAGTTGTCGGAGGAGCTTCCCCGTGCGAAGTAGGTCGGCGCGATTGTGTCAGCAAGCATCGCGGTTGCGGCATCATCGATGACGTGATGGGCGAAGTACCTGTCTCCGATTGCCGTGGAAGGCAACGCGCATTCGTCGATGCTAACGGCGCGTTTCCAGATTGCCCTCGAAGCGGGCCTGATCACCTGCCGGTGGCGCATGCCTCTCGCGTAGAGATCGCCATCGACGTAGTGAGCATTCTCGATCAGATAGGCGAGCGTGGCTGCATGCTCGACGGAGCCGGCCGAAATACGCGCCATCTCGTACTCACGGGTCGTTTCGAATTGTACTTCGCGCACACGGTCCAATTGGTTCGGGAGATAGATCGCCGCTTCGCGGCTGCCCCGCTCAGCTGGCGATACGACAAGGGTCCGGCTCGCTATCTCGTCCAGGTCAGGTGCCCGGCCTATCTTTCTGCGCAGCACATGAAGGTAGTTTCGATAATGCAGCACTGCCATTTCCCCAACGGCAAATACCTTTGCCGTTTCAAGGTGATCTCTTCACCGGATGTTATTTGAGATGAAGCCCGGCTGCGACGTATCACTTGGTTGAATAACCCACCTGTTGGGGAGCGGCCGGGGAAGCTTTGCGGCAACGGATATACGCCCTATGGGCGGCGCCAGGAAACTGTGGCATAACATATGGCCATGGCTATGCATCTCCTGGCAGTCCATCGCGATGGAGGCAGGGCGGAACAGGCGACGAGCAATTCGCTTTCGATCGCCTATTCCGTCGGCGTGCTATGCTGGCTGCTGTCGGCGGGCGTCTATATCGCCGCCAAATGGGTATCGCCGGAAATGCCGCCCTGGGCGCTCTGCTTTTGGCGCGTGCTGATAGCCTGGGCGATCCTGATGCCGATGGTCAGCAGCCACTTCGGCGACATGGTCGCTCTTCTGAAAAAGCGAGCGCTGGAAATCATTATTGTCGGCGGCATGGGACTTGCGATCTGCCAGGGAATGATTTTCGTCGGACTTGAACATGCCGACGCCACAACAGCCGGAATCATCATCGCGCTGATCCCGATCATTACGATGATCCTCGCCCGTTTCATTCTGGCCGAGCCCATGGGACGCTGGCAGGTTGTCGGGTCCGTTCTCGCGTTCCTCGGGATCCTTGTCATTATCGTGAAGGGCAACCCCGCCGCCCTCATGCGCTTGGAATTCAACCCAGGAGAGCTCTGGATCATCGCCGGGGCTTTCTGCTTCAGCCTCTACACCGTCCTTCTTCGTCGCGCGAAGTTCGATATCGATCGCCTCTCGCTCCTGGTCTTGCTTCTCGGTGCCGCGGTGCTGACGGCGCTGCCTCTATACCTTATCGAGCTTGCGTCCGACGACCGCACGACACTGACCACCAGCGGCTTTGTCGCGCTTGCCTATGTGGCAATTCCGGGCGGCGCGCTGATGTATTATCTCTTCAATCGGAGCATCGAGACGCTGGGGGCAAGCCGGGCGGGCGTGCTCCTCTACATTCAGACGATCTTCATCGCGATCCTTGCTTACCTGATCCTCGGCGAGCAGCTGCAGTTCTACCACCTCGAGGGCGCGGCGCTCATTGTCGCCGGCCTGCTGCTCATCATCTTCCTCAAGTCGAAGGCCAGCGCTGAGGTAAAGACTGCATAAGGCGCCGGCTTTGGGCGATCCGGCGCTCTACTCGGCTGCGGCCCGGCTTTGCACGGCGGAAATGGCCTCTAGGACTTCGCTCGTGCTGATGATCGCGTTCGCGTAGTTCGGCATGTTGATCTCCAGCGCTGCGCGCATCATCTCGTCCGAATAGTCCGCGACCGCATCCTTCACCACCGTCACGTCGTATCCAAGCTCGGCCGCGAACCGCACGGTTGCCTCGATGCAGGTGTGTGCGATCAAACCGATGACGATAAGCCGTTGGATACCCTGCCGTTTGAGCAGGTTGTCCAGATCGGTGTTGGCGAAACCGCTCGAGCACCAATGTTCTTGAGCGACGGTTTCACCCGCCAGCGGAACGAACTCGGCTCGGAACTGACCGCCCCAGGTGCCGTCCTGGAAGCTCTTGCGGTGCCATGCAGCGCGCTGGATCGGCGCGATATATTTCCAGTTCTCGTAATCACCTTCGCGATACCGATGATGCATGGCGAAGAAGACACGGAGGCTGGCACCGCGCGCGGCTTTCAGGATCTGCTCCATATGCTCGACGCAGTGGTTGGCCTCGGCGACAGCCTGAATGCGAGGCCAGATCTTGCCGCCTTCCGAGATGAAGTCGTTGTAGGGGTCGACCACCAGCAGACCGGTATCAGCCGCGTCGAATGGAACGGTTAAGTGCGTCATCGTCGATCTCCCCGTTCTCAGGCGGCCTTGGCGGACATCTGACGCAGAGCGAAACGTTCGATGCTTGCCGCAAACAATGGTGTCTCGCCCTTGTTGTGGGCAATCGACATCGGCTGGCGCTGGGTGCGGAAGATCTCGAACGGAATGCCCTGGCGCTCCAGACCCGCGAGCATCTCGTCGGTCGCGAAGGACTGGACGCGATTGGTGAATTCGCAGCGATCCTTGTCGAGTGCCTTGACGCTGAGCTCCCAGGTCACGTGAATGACCACGCGGCCCGTCGGGGTGAAGACGTCGGAGTCGGAGTCGAGGATGAGATGGGTCTTCTCGCCTAGCGTCTCGTGATAATGCTGTACCATAAGGCTGCCACCGATCGTCTCGACGTTGATCGACATCCGCGTGCCGTCAGGAGCCGTCGTGAAGCCGGCCGCGATATGGGCGGGCGAGCAGCCCTGGTATTCCTTTTCCGGGAGAGAGAAGCACCAAGCCGGAATGTCGATCTTCTCGATCGGGGCGTTGATGATTGCGCTGAAGCTGGAGTCCACGATCTGATTGTCACGCACTGTCATTCTCCTTGATTGCGGGGTGGAGGTGATGGAGGCGGCGCAGGTACTGGCGCCGCCTCCATCAGATCTGGTCGCGAAGCGACTTGAACGAGGCGCGGAGCTCCGAAGTGAAGAGCTCAGGCTGTTCCCAGGCCGCGAAGTGACCGCCCTTCGGCGGGCGATTGTAATGAATAAGGTTCGGATAGGCTTTCTCGGCCCAGCTCTGCGGCGCTTGGTAGATCTCGTCGGGAAAGGCGCTGACCGCAACTGGGATCTTGATGCCGCGAGGATCGAAGAACCCTCCGCTGGGGTGGTGGGCGTTGTCCCAATAAAGCCTTGCCGACGAAATCGCGGTGTTCGTCAGCCAATACAATGTGACGTTGTCGAGTACGTCGTCGGGGCTCAGGCCTTCCTTCCCGCCGTCGATCGACCGCGCGATCATTCGGTAGCTGCGGATATCGTGGTCGAGCATCCAGGCAGCTAGTCCAACGGGCGAGTCGACGATGCCGTAAAGCGTCTGGGGTCGGTTGTTCATTTCGATCGCGTAGCCGAGGCCGTTCTTGTTGAAGTCGTCGAGCTGATCCCAGGCCCTCTTTTCGTCGGCCGACAGGCCCTCCGGCGGTGTCCCGGCGGCCAGCGATTTGGAAATTTCGGCCGGGACCGTGGCGGCCATGTTCGTGTGAATGCCGAGAAGTCCGGGAGGCTGCTGTACGGCCATGAGTTCGGTCACCGCATTGCCCCAGTCGCCGCCCTGCGCGACATACTTCGTGTATCCGAGACGCTCCATGAGCACGGCCCAGGCTTTTGCGATCCGCGGCGGGTTCCATCCGGTCTCCCGAGGCTTGCCGGAAAAGCCGTAGCCGGGCAGGGAGGGAATGACGACGTGAAAGGCGTCGGCTTCGGTACCGCCATAGGCTGTCGGATCCGTCAGCGGCTTGATGATCTTCAGCTGCTCGATCACGGAGCCTGGCCAGCCGTGGGTGATGATGATCGGCAGCGCGTTTTCGTGCTTCGACTTCACATGGATGAAGTGGATGTCGAGACCGTCGAGCTCCGTGGTGAACTGCGGGAACGCATTGAGACGGGCTTCGACCTTGCGCCAATCGTGGCCTTTCCAATGTTTGGCGAGCTTCTTGATCGTGCCGAGGCGAACGCCCTGGCCATCGTCCGACACGTTTTCCTCATCCGGCCACCGCGTGGCCGCGACGCGACGGTGGAGATCAGCGAGCTGCTCGTCAGTTGCGACAAACTTGAATGGCTTGATCCCGGGAGCGGCACTCGTGGCGGCGAATGCCTGTGGGATCATGCCCATCGCGCTTGCGGTCGCGGCGGTTGCGAGAAGGGTTCGACGCGTGACGGTCAGCTGAATCTTGGACATGGCATCCTCCTGGGTGTTGCTTGTTTTCCGAGCAGGAGGGTCACATCGATGGGGCGGCCTCACCATTGCACAAAGGTATCGACGACACCTTGGTATCGGTCCGAGAGTTTGGTCCTGGACGCCGTTATACGAAGGTTGGCGAGGTCTCTGCCGCAGCCAAATAGGCGGGGAGGGAAAAGTGGATGGTTACGCCAGGGCCATCATTTGCTTCAGCCCACAGTCTGCCGCCATGGTTTTCGATGATCGAGCGGCAAATGGTGAGACCGATGCCCATCCCATCCGTTTTCGTGGTGTAGAACGCCTCGAACAAGCGCGAAGCGGAATCCGTTTCAATTCCTATCCCGTTGTCAATGACGGCTAAGCCGACAAGACCGTCGTCGTCGATCCGGGTACGGATCTCGATCATTTTCAACCGATCCCGAATGCCTTTGACGGCATCGATCGAGTTTCGGAGCAGGTTGCTGATGACTTGCTGGAGCTGCACACGGTCACCGTTGACTGGAGGGAGATCCCGCAGAAACGAGGTCCGGATCACGACGCTGTTTCTCCTCTGATCGTTGGCCAGAAGGGCGATGACCTCATTCACGGCGTCGTGGAGGTCGAGCTTTCCAAAGCTGATCGTACGCTTGCCGAATAGCGCTCGCAGCCTGACGATGACTTCGGTAGCCCTGTTGGCATCGCGAATGGTGCGTCGAGCCGTTTCGAGTGCCGTCTCAATATTGGGGGCTCCATCGATAGCATCCGCAGGCATGTGCCGGCGTTCGTGAGGATCCCCGAAATCGGCTGGTTGACTTCATGGGCGATTGCCGCGGACATCTGGCCAAGGCTAAGGAACCCGGTCAGCCGCGCAAGCTCGGCACGGAGCTGGTCGCCTGCCTCCTCCGCCATGCGTTTCTGAGTGATGTCTTGGATGGCACCGAGCGATTCTCTGTGTCCGTCCTGGTGGTCAATCGCCTGGCTGATCACCCGGATATGCTTGATGGCGCCTTCGCGGCTCAACAACCGCAGCTCATAATCTAGGTTGCCGCCGACCTCGCGAACCGAGTTCATCTTTTCAGCCAGAAAACCGAGGTCGTCAGGGTGGATTCTTTCCCTGATCTGTTCAAGTGTGACGCGCTCACCGTCCAACTCGAAAATCCTCAACCACTCATCGGAGAGCGTCAGCGCGTCGGTCTGTACGTTCCAAGAGAATGTGCCGGTGCTGCTGACGGTCTGTCCTGCAGCGAGGAACGCCCTGCTCCTCCTTAGCTCCTCCTCGACATTCTTGCGATCGTCTATATCCGTGAGGAGGCCATACCAGCGAACGATCTTGCCTTCGGCGTTCCTGAGGGGCTGGCCGCGGACCTGGAACCAGCGAAACGCACCATCGTGACGGCGATACCGGCTTTCGTAGTGGTAGGGTTCACCGCTTTCAAGCGAGCCCATGAACTTATCGATATTGATCTGTACATCGTCGGGATGGGTGATGCCATTGGTGGCCCAGCTTTGGACCTCTTCCAGCGGTATGCCGAAATAGTCGAGGAGCTGCTGGTTGCTTCCATCAAGCGTGCCGTCGGGGGTGGAAAGTATGATCATCCCAGGCACCATATTGACGATGTGACGGAATTCCCTCTCGCTGTCTGCCAGCGCACTCTCGGCGCGCTTACGGTCGTCGATATCGTTGAGGAGAAAATACCACCTTATCGTGGATCCCTCGTGATCTCGCACCGGATTCCCCCGGACTTGGAACCACCGATACACGCCATCATGGCGGCGAAGCCTTTCCACTACCTCATAGGACTGAGCCGAAGCGACCGCTTCGGCAAACAGCGCAACGGCTCGGGCGCGATCGTCCGGATGAATGATGTCGTTGGTTTGCCAGTTCTGGTGCTCGGCAAAATCATAGCCGAAGAAGCGCAGGGATTGGTCGTTCACAGTCTCCACCGAACCATCGGGTCGGAGCACAATGATCAAGCCAGGAAGCGAATTGACAATCAGATGAAGTTGGCTCTGGCTCTCGCGCAATGCATCGGCGGCCCTTCGCCGATCGTCGATATCGGTCAGCAGCCCGTACCAGCGGATGATATTTCCGCCTTCGTCTCGAACGGGCAGCCCCGAATCTGGAACCATCTGAACATGCCGTCATGGCGTCGGAAGCGAGTCTCGAAATCGTATGGATCGCCGGTCCTGAGTGATGAGGTGAACGTGTCGATGCAGTGTTCCAGGTCGTCGGGATGGGTAATGCCATTGGTCGCCCATTGGGCAACCTCTTCGAGGGGCATCTGGAAATAGTCGAGAAGCTGCTGGTTGCTTCCGTTCAAGCGCCCATCAGGCGTAAAGAGCGCGACCATCCCGGCGATAGTGCCGAGGATCAATCTTGCCTCGCGCTCGCTCTCGGCGAGGCTGAGCGCGGAAATCTTGCGGTCGTCGATATCAGTTGCGATGGCGCACCACTTTGATATTTCACCCGAAGCCGCCCTGATGGGTCTGCAGCCGATAAGAAACCATCGAAGACGACCATCTGTGCTTCGCAGGCGCACCTCGCATTCGCGAGCCTCTTTCCCCGTGCCGGCATGCAGGGTCGCAGTCAGCGAAGGCAAATCGGTGGGCTCGACCACATCCTCCCAGCTCCAATGATCCTTCATCGACCACCGCAGCCCCGTGTACTCTTCCCATCGATGGTTTACAAAATCGACGCGGCCATCTGCACGCACAGTGAAGACGATATTTGGAAGTGCATTCAAGACTTCGCCGAAATCCGCTTCCATATCCGACCCATCGCGCACCCGGGAGCTGAAGCTTACATCATGTTGCAGCAGATCGCCTAACAGTGGCGGCGCAGCCTTTTGAGCCCTCTTCGATACATCGAGAGGGCGTAGTCATTAAGCTATAGCGCGGAGTGCTTCCTGCAGTTCATCGTCACCGAACGGCTTGAAGAGACACTCAAGGGCTCCTTCATTCAGTAAACGGGTCCGCAGGATTTCATCCTTGAGTGCCGTAATAAAGATGGTCGGCACCCGCTGGCCTCTCCTCGATAGCTCCTTGTAAAGCTCCGGTCCGGTCATGCCGGGCATGGCGATATCGAGTATCATGCCGTCGCTGATCTTGAATGCCTCCGCGTTCAGGAATGCCTCCGCAGAACTGAAGGCATCGACACTGAAGCCGAATGAGCGAAGGAGGTCTGGCAGCGCTTCTCGAACGGACTCGTCGTCATCGACCACGGAGAGATGTTTCTGTCTGTTTGTCATTCTGCCCTCCCTGCAAGCTCAGTTGCGGGTACTAAACTCTCTGCGTCACGATCAGTCCGCCCGTGCGGCTGGTGAGCGGGAACGGAAAAGCCGACAGTCGCTCCGTACAGCGCATTGCTCTCTGCCCAAAGGCGCCCATTGTGATTTTCAATGATCGAACGGCTGACCGACAGCCCGATCCCCATTCCATCGGGCTTGGTCGTGTAGAAGGCGTCAAAAATTCGCTCGGTGCCGTCTACGCCGAAACCAATTCCGGTATCTTGAACGATCAGCTGAACCTCTGCACCGCTCGCTTCGGTCTTGAGGACGATGCGGCCCGCTCGATCCTTAACCGCTGAGGTTGCTTCAATCGCGTTTCGGAGCAGGTTCATGATAACTTGCTGCAATTGCACACGGGCGCCGGCAACGCGAGGGAGGCCGACGCCGAAGTCGGAAACGACCGAGACTCGAGCTCGCTGGATGTCGCTGAACGCAAGAGCGATCACTTCGCTGGCAACCTCGTTCATGTCGATCGGCTCAATCGCGGGTGGCTTCCGACTGAACAGAGCCCGCAGCCGGACGATGACATCGGCTGCGCGGTTCGCGTCACGGATCATGCGCCGCGCGGTATCCTTGGCGATCTCCAGGTTTGGAGGTTCGGACGCAAGGACGCGAAGACACGTGCTGGCATTGGTCACGATGCCAGCCAAAGGCTGGTTCACCTCATGCGCAATGGATGCGGTCAGAACACCAAGACTCGTGACGCGGGTCACATACGACAGCTCCGTGCGAACTTCATTGAGAGCTTCTTCGGCCATGCGGCTTTCCGTGAAGTCTTGCACAGCCCCGGTGAGCTCCTGCTCGCCATCCTTGTTCTTTTCGCTGTGCGCCAGAACACGCACATACTTGACCGACTGATCCGACATGATGAGCTTGATGTCGTAGTCGAAATCGGTGTTCCCATCGCGCGCTCTTTCGATCACCTTGCGCACGGTGAGGACGCTGTCGGGGTCGAGCCGGGATAGCACGGTTTGCAGGGTTACAAGGCTGGTCGGCTCTACGTCGAATATCCGATACGTTTCCGCGGACCAGACTATTTCACCCGTGTCCAATCGCAATGAGAAGCTACCGGTCTTGCTCAGACGCTGTGCGTCGGCCAAAAAGGCTTCGCTCCTTCGAAGCTGTTCTTCAGTGCGCTTCCGATCGTCTATGTCAGTCAACAGGCCATACCAGCGGACAATCTGTCCCTCGGCATCACGAAGCGGCAAACCTCTCAGCTGGAACCACCGCCAAACTCCGTCATGGCGCTGAAAACGGGTCTCGTAATCATAGGGCTCACCGGTGACTATAGCCTCCATGAAGCTGTCGATACATACCTGCAGGTCGTCTGGGTGTGTAATCCCGTTGGTCGCCCAATTGTCGAGTTCAGCGATGGGGCGTTGGAAATAGTCGATGATCTGTTGATTGCCGCCGATCAGCTTTGCCTCCGGGGAGAAGATCGCAATCATTCCTGCGATGCCGTCTACGATAAAGCGGGATTCGCGTTCTCGATCCGCGAGCGCTTGCTCGGCCCGCTTACGGTCGTCGATGTCAACGTGCAGGGCGTACCAGCGTACAATTCGGCCATCGTCGTCCCTCAATGGTGAGCCAGTCACCTGGAACCAGCGATGAACTCCATCAGCTCTCCGAAGCCGAACTTCGAGGTCATAGGGTTCGCCAAGAGTAACAGCCCGATCGACCGCGTCGAGCATTCTCGGCATATCATCGGGGTGAACGACATTGGTGCTACCCCATTGGCGGAGCTCCTCGAGCGATCGGCCATAGTAGCGCAACAGTGGACCGTTGATCGCCTCTACTTCGCCAGTGACGCCAATGACGCCAATCCCGGCCGGAATGCTTTCAAGGACCACACGTGCTTCACGTTCGCGCGCGGCCAGCTCCAGTTCGGCGTGCTTGCGATCGTCGATGTCAACAAGCAAGTGGAACCACCGCAGTATCGTTCCGTGGGTATCTCTCAATGGCAATCCAAGCACGTTGTGCCAGCGGTAGATCCCATCCCAGCGCAAATGCCGGCTTTCGACATTGTAGAAGGTGCCCGTGCGGTGTGCTTCGAGCTGATCTTCGATCGTATCTCGAAGATCCTCGGGATGGACGACTTCAGTCGCCTTCCATTTCTTCAACTGTTCGAGGGTCATGCCGAAATATTCAAGCGCCGGATTGTTGAGCGCCTCGACATCTCCGGTAGGCGTGGTGACGGCGACCGGGACGGGGATACTATCGACGATGCGCTGAAAATCGTTGTCGTCATGATGCCTGATGCAATCTGCGGTACGTTCGGTGGCAATCCCGTACCATCGACGAGCATCACCGGCGTCTTCCATGGGATTGCACCGAATAAGGAGTGAGCGACTGGCACCATCAGGAAGCTTGATAGGCACGTCCATCTGGAACGGTTCGGCAAGCGCCAGCATCGAGCGAAAATTCTCTGGAAACGTCGAGGCACAGGCAAGTTCAGGATCTATCGGCCAACTCCAGCCGTCAGCGCCAGAAAGCGGGATACCGGTGAATTCTGCCAAGCCCTTGTTCACAAAATCGATAACGCCGCTGGGCAGGGCGGTGAAAACCATACCCGGCAAAGTGTCGAGAACTCGAACGAGCCCCGCTTCCATGACTGTCCTTTCGAGCTCAGCTTACGCAGATAGGGTATGATTACAGCAACCTGCCGTATATTATCCTAAGGTGTTGGTGTAGCGATGCGGGAGCGGCAACCTGCGGCACTTCATGTGAGGATCGGAAGTTTTGCGTTCTGGTTAGGCCAACGCCAGATCCAATGCTTCCTGAAGGGCCACGTCGCTGAAGGGCTTGAACAGACAGGCAATCGCGCCGCTCTGGAGCAGCGGAATTTTCTCGTTTTCATCCTTGTGTGCAGTGATGAAAACGATCGGAATTGTTTCCCCCCTTCTGACCAGTTCCTCCTGAAGCTCAGGACCGGACATTCCGGGCATCGCGACGTCGAGCACGAGGCAATCGGTCTTTTCCAGCCACTCGGAATCGAGAAACTCTGCCGCAGACGAGAACGCGCGGACATCAAACCCAAAGATCCGGATGAGATCGGGAAGGGCTTCCCTTACGGACTCGTCATCATCGACGACCGAAACGAGTGGCTCATGCAATTTGCTCATGAATTTAGTTCCGAAAGCGGCCGCTCACTTCCTGCGCCCCCGTAAATCGGCAGCGAGAAGCTGAAAATGGCGCCGCCGGAAGGATTAGCCTCCGCCCATATTCTTCCCCCATGGGCCTCGATTATCGAGCGGCTCACTGAAAGCCCGATCCCCATGCCGTTGGGTTTCGTCGTGTGAAATGCATCGAATAAACGCTCGATATCCACAAGTGCGAGGCCGACCCCCTGATCCTCTACTGCGACCTTGATTTCGCGGTGCTCGAACGCCGTACGAACGAGTATCTTTCTCTGCAGTGGGTCAATATCCGTCATGGCGTCGGTCGAGTTGCGAAGAAGGTTCATTATAACCTGCTGCAGTTGAACACGGTCTCCCATGATAAGAGGGGGTGCAGCCGAAAGTTCCGCCGTTAAAGTAATTCTTCCGCGCTGCAGGTCGTTGGCAAGCAATCCAAGTACCTCGCGGATGGCTTCGTTGAGATCGAGTTGCTCAACCGTCGCCACGCCTCGTTTGAAGAGATTTCGCAGGCGCGTGATAACGTCGGATGCGCGATTCCCATCCCGGATGGTTCGTTTTGCTGTCTCGACCGCCCCATCGATGTTTGGAGGCGATCCGGACAACATGCGGAGGGAGGCACTCGCGTTCATGATGATACCCGATAACGGCTGGTTGACCTCATGTGCAATCGACGCGGCCATTGTGCTCAGGCTCATCACCCTGGCCAGTTGCGCCAGTTCGGAACGCAGCTTGTCGCGCGCCAATTCCGCTATCCTTTGCGCCGAAACATCCTGCACGGCGCCGATGCATTCGTTCGAACCGTCAAGATGCCTGATTATGCGCCCAACCACCCGGACGTGCTTCACCTGCCCATCGACGAAGAGCCGAATTTCATAATCCGGGTTGTCGCCACCCTGCCTGACTTCAGCCATCTGGGCTGCGAGCAGAGGCAAATCTTCTTCATAGACCCTTTGGCCAATTCCATCGAAATCTACGACCTTTCCGGGTTCGAAGCCGAAGATGCGGTTAAGCTCGTCCGAGAAGGTGATCTCGTCGGTCTCAACCTTCCACGAGAACGTTCCCGTACGGCTAATTCGTTGTCCCTCGCTTAGCAGGACGTCGCTTCGCCGCAGATTTTCTTCGGCGATTTTCCTTTCGGTGATGTCGGCGACCGCACCGATAAACTCCGGATTTGCCGGGTCAGCACCGATGTTCTGTAGAACCACATGGACATACTTTATGGCCCCGTCGGACATGATAAGTCGGTGCTCGAGGTCCACATTCTGACCGTAGTTCATCGCGTTCGAGATCAAGTCCCGCACGATCGACAAATCTTCCGGATGGCAGCGATCGAACATCATTTCCACGGTCGGCGAAGTACCCACCGCTTGCCCCGCCACACGGTATGCCTCGTCGGACCAATAGATTTCTCCGGTAGCGGGCCTCCACCACACACTCCCTGTCACCGTCAGCCGCTGGGCCTGCGTCATCAATGCCGCGCTCCGGCGCAACTCTTCCTCAACCCGCCTACGATCGTCGATGTCAGTGTTGGTGCCGTACCATCGAACGACGGATCCATCCTCGCCATGCACGGGATTGGCGCGGAACAGGAACCATCGGTATTGTCCATCCCATCGCCGGAGCCTAGCCTCGGTTTCTCCGGGTGCACCGGAAGCGAGTAATCGCGTCCAGACGCTTTGGAGCCGTCCCGAATCCTCGGGATGCAGGGCCGCTGCCCATCCCCATCCCGCAGCTTGCTCGGTCGTTATCCCTAGATACGTCAGGAAGTGTGCATTGAAGAAATCTGCCCGGCCGTCCGGAAGCGTCGACCACGCCATCACCGGTATCGCGTCTACAACCTTATTGAGCTCACGGGCTGCGGCCGCGCGGGTGTCTTCGCGGACTCTGAATGCCTCGGCGACCGCGATGGCAGCCTGACTGGCGGCAACGTGCACGACGATCCGATCCTGCTCGCTTGGAAACGAAGGCAGGCTCGATCCGGCAACAAGAACACCAATTTTCCCTTGGATGCCGAGTTTTTCAGTGAGCAATCTGAAGGTGGATCCGCCCCTCTCAAACTCGGCGTGGTGAGGCCAATCGCCGACGCTCGTTCCGAAGGCCGCTAACAAATTTGCGAGAAGGGTGGAGGGGGCACGGACATCAGTGTCGCTAAATCGCCCCATCAGCATTTCGGGCTGATCCCCATGTCTGTCGACTCTAAGCAGCAAGAAGTCGACGTCTAGGATCGCCCGCAGTGCATCAAGCAGGGTGCCGGCAATGCCATCTACGTCACCCCCAGCCCACGTTGCCGGAAGTGCCGTGATGCTGAGAATATCGTTCATGCAACGTCGGAGCCTATCGTTCTCAGACGCCACCACGATCATGTCCGGCATGTCATTCAGCAGCGACCGACTGCTCCTCTTTTCCGGAACGCCTTGCACGCAACTCCTTCAGAAACTGCGCTGGCGGGATAAAGAAAGGGTTCTCCCTGAGGATGCCACCGATCACGACAAGCGGATGTGTCCGCAATATATCCACGATCGTGTCACCGCCGAATTTGGCAAGGTCATAGACGCAGATCACGACGTCGTCGTGCTGGCTCCAGAGGTCGTTGACCCGAGATTCAAATTCGATGAGATCTTGCAGATGCGCCTGCCCATCGGCTGCCCAATCCATATCGCAGACGATACGGCTTAGGGGATATTTCGCATCGGCGTTGCCGCTCGCCAGCGCCGTGAATGCCTCCACCATACGGTCCTGTTCAAATCGTCCGTTCTGGAGATAGGTGTCGACCGTGCTGCGGATTTCGAGCTGTCCAGAACGTTGCGACGCCTCTGTGTCGATCCCTTCACAACGCAAACGCGCGATGTGTTCTTCGCGCTTGTCTGCGCCGACCAGGTGGATGGCCCTGTGATCACATTGAAATCCATCGCATATGAAGGGGGCAAGAACGTCGAAGGCGTTTTCGGCGCCATTGAAGAATGCACACACGTGCCGATGGGTTCCAAGGCTGGCGCCCGCAAAGCGGATAGTGTCGGGGAGCGCCTTTGTCACGCGACCCCGCTTGGACGTGCTGATCTTGTCTGGTTGTTATCCTTCATCCGCACGCCATTCCAATCCATGGGCGTGAAAGCTGCATTATGGGCTTTCGGCTGTCTATTGTCCAATGGTGTTGGATGCGGAGTGATACGACGTCTGGCTGCCGCTGCCCCGAAGCTAATGCGCCGGCTACGGCGATCACGCGCGCGCAAAGGGTCGAGGAAGGCGACCGTGATCTCGCGGAATCGGCAAAACGAGTGCACCGGCCCGCGAGTTGAGGCTCAGGTCGGCAACGTCGATCCGGCTTGCTCGGCGAGCATATATTCCGAATACCAATCCGGCCAGTTCTCGTCGTGGTTCCCGCCAGTCCGCTTCTCGTGCTCACCGTGAGCGGTGGCGGCTCGGCGAAGGGCGCCTGCGAGATCTGTGGCAGACGTATAGGCCGCTCCCTTTGCATCGATGCGGCCCGGGAGGCGCGTCGTCACCTCTTGAAAGACCCAGCCGTTCCCGTCCGGATCGCTGAACGAGGCGAAGGAGCCATAGCTGGCGCGTGACGGATGCGGGCCGGCCAGTCGACCCTCGGTCCCGCGGCGATGAAAGAGCCCGCCGGCATCATGGAAGACGCCACTCATTTCAGCGCCGCGCGAGGCCAGGGCGGCATGAGCCAATTCAATGTCGGATACGATCAGATGAAGTCCTTGTGCCGAACCCGGCTGAGCGGAAGTGATCTTCGATCCGAAAATGACCGAGCAGGGGGATCCCGGAGGCGTGACCTGCACCACTCGGAAGCCGTCGTTTCCAGATACGTCCGCGTCGAGCCGCCACCCGAGACCGGTGTAGAACGATTTGGCGCGGTCGACGTCGGAGACCGGAATGACAATGACTTCGAGCTTCATGTCGACGTTGCCCTCTACCGTCGTCGTGGCTCTGACGCTTTCCTGAATCGTCATTTCGCTTCCCCTTGAATTCGGCGACACCTGCCGCGACGGGGGAGACGATGCACTCGCGCCGATCGGCTGTCCATTATCCGATGGTGTCGACTGCTGGCCCATTTCGCCCAATCCATAAGTATCGCCGATACCATCGTGCAATAGCGTCTGAGCCACTACCTGGCGAACCCTAAACCGCTGTCTGACAACTGCCAAATTCCTGACGACCCTCAGCTCGTTTCATCCGATGAACAAAAAGGGAGACCTGCAATGACCATCACCGGCAAAGGCACTGCGCTTATCACGGGCGCGTCGTCTGGACTTGGAGCGATCTATGCTGACCGCCTCGCACGCCGAGGCTACGACCTCGTGCTGGTGGCTCGGAACCAGGACGCTCTGAATAGAGTTGCAAAGAACTTGTCGAGTTCCACCGGACGGAATGTCACTACCGTCCGCGCCGACCTCGAACAGCGGAACGATTTGCTCAAGGTCGAAGGAATTCTTCGAAGCGATCCGACTATAACGATGCTCGTCAACAACGCAGGCGTCGGCGCCGTCGAGCCGCTTCTCATGTCTGATGTTGAAGCCATGGAGCGGATGATCAAGGTCAACGTCACCGCGCTGACGCGTCTCGTCTACGCAGTGGCTCCATCGTTTGTCGCCCGCGACAACGGCACCATCGTCAACATGGCCTCGGCACTGGGGATCGCGCCGGAGATTCTCAACGGCGTTTACGGTGCGACCAAGGCGTTCGTCATCGCCTTGACCTTCTCACTGCAGAAGGAGTTGGCTGAGAAAAACATCAGGATCCAGGCTGTGCTCCCAGGCGCAGTGGGAACACCGTTCTGGGATGCCTCGGGCGGATCTCTGGATCGGCTCCCAAGCAACATTGTGATGAAGCCCGACGATACGGTCGATGCTGCTCTTGCGGGGCTGGACATGGGCGAGTTGATCACGCTGCCATCCGTGCCTGACGAAGACGATTGGAATGCCTATGAGGCGGCACGTCAAAAGCTGATGCCGAATCTGTCACGTAGTGTTCCGGCTTCTCGGTATGGCATTCCGACGGCGGCGCACTAGCTGCGGTCGTGAGTGGTGACTGTCGTGTTGCAAGCTTCATTTTCATGTATGGCAGGGAAGCCGAAAAAACCGTGACATTTGAGGGTAATCCAATGACTGACCACGATCCTTTGCGCAGCCTTCCTCGCGAGCGACTGATGAAGGGGCCGACTCCAATCCAGCGCCTGGCGCGTCTTGAAGAGGTCCTGGGCGAGCGCAGCCGCGGCGTATCGATATGGGCGAAGAGAGACGATCTCATGGAGCTCGGCGGCGGCGGCAACAAGGTCCGCAAGCTCGAGTTTCTCATAGGGCAGGCGAAGGCGGAGGGTTGTGACACTCTCGTTGTCACAGGGGGCGTTCAGTCCAACTTTGCGAGATTGGCGGCGGCCGCTTGCGCGAGGACTGGCCTCGCTTGTGAGTTGGTGCTAGCCCAGATGGTCCCTCGCAACACCGAAATCTACCAGGCTAACGGCAACGTCCTGCTCGACCGATTGTTCGGGGCGCGCATTCACATCCTGAACCCTGGCGAGGATGCGGCCGGGTTTGCGGCGCTCCGGGTGGCGGAGATCGGCGAAACCGGCAGGAAGGCATTCATGGCGCCCCTCGGCGGCTCAACGACAGTCGGTTGCCTGGGCTATGTGGACTGCGCTTTCGAGCTTGCTCGACAATCGACTGAGATCGGTGTCACGTTTGACCAGATCGTCATTCCAAATGGAAGCGGCGGGATGCATGCCGGCTTGGCCGCCGGTCTGGTGATCGCGGGTTCCCACCCCTCTCGGATTGCCGCACACACGGTGCTTTCGCCGGCGGAGAAGTGCTTGACCGCAACAGCGGAAAAGATCGACGCGGTTCTGAAGTTCCTGTCGATCGATGCAAGAGTGGCTCCGGCCGATCTTCGGATCAGCGAAGCGCAACTTGGAGAAGGGTACGGGATGCCGACGAGCAGCATGATCGAGGCGGTCGAGCTTCTTGCCAGATCCGAGGGTCTGCTTGTTGACCCAGTCTACGGCGGCAAGGCTTTCGCTGGTTTGCTGTCCGACATCGAAAGCGGAGCAATTGCGCCGCAATCCAACGTTCTCTTCATCATGACCGGTGGTTCTCCCGGTCTTTACGCCTACGCCGACGTTCTCACCGCAAAGTAGTTGCCAACCGACCCCCATGACCAACAAAGAGGTTCGCATGTCTAGGAAACCGAAAATTGCCCTCATCATTGGCTCCACGCGCCCGACCCGGTTCGCCGATAAGCCGGCACAATGGATGCTGAAGCAGGCCCGGCAACGTGGCGATATCGACGTCGAGGTTGTCGATCTCCGCGATCATCCGCTGCCGTTCTTCGATGAGGTGGCTTCGAACGCATGGGCGCCGAGCAAGAGCGCCGAGGCCGTCCGCTGGCAGGAGACCGTGGGCCGCTACGACGGCTACATCTTCGTGGTTTCGGAATACAATCGCTCGATCACTGGCGTTCTCAAGAATGCGCTCGACCAGGCCTATGTCGAATGGGGCCGCAAGCCCTTCACTGCCATCGCTTACGGAAGCATGGGCGGTGCACGGGCACTCGAACATCTGCGCGGTATCGGCGTCGAACTCCAGATGGTTTCAACGCATGCCGCAGTGCACATCGGCGCCGGCGATTTCTTCGCGACGTCTCCGCTCGGCGGCAACAAGCCGATCGAGGAGATCGAGGCCAACCTTCTGCCTTCGGCGAAGACTGCGCTCGATGAGTTGGTCTGGTGGGCGAAGGCCACCATGGCGGCGAAGTCAGCGGCCGCATAAGCATTCCAAGAGCAAGTAGCTTTCGCTAAAAAAGTCTAGCGAAAGCTACCGTTAGTCTGAATGAGGCTCTCTCGACCCAAGGCGGCCGGTGGCCCATTGCTTCACGAAAATCAACGCGATTGAGCAGTAGGCGGCGCTTTTGCACGCCGCGAACCTATCACCATCGTGGTGGATGAGATCTTCTCTCGGTTCCGCGAGATCGGTCACCGCCTGCAATGGCCTGGTTCATTGCGGTTGCTTGCGCGGCAAGCAGGAAAGGATGACCGTAGCAACGCGATTGTTTAGCGTGTCGGCACCCGCGCAACCTGCCGAACCGATGCGTGGGTGCCGCTTGGCCTACTTCTCAGCCAAGGTTCCGGTATAATGGCCGAGCCGTGTTTCGATGTCCGGGTTGGTCTGCAGCCCATCTCCATCAACCTGCCGATTTTCTGTTGCGCGACGGGTCGCTGCACCGAGGAGATGAATGCATCCCATCCGGCTCCGATCTCAGGATCCGAGGGAAGGCTCGCAAAGTCGACGAGGCGCTTGGTGTCGGCGATGGCCTGGCGGTCGAATCCGGAGATGCGAGTGGCCAGCGCATCGACGAACGGGTCGAGCTTGTCGTCGTCGAAGGAACGGTTGACGTAGCCGTACTCCTCGGCGAGGTCGCCATTCACGTCGTCGGATCCCAGGAGCACCTCGAGCGCGCGTCCGCGTCCCATCAGCCTGGGGAGCCGGGCCATCGGGCCGCCGCCCGGAACAAAGCCGGAGCCGACCTCCCATTGAGAAAGGATTGCCTTTTGCCTGCTGGCGAACCGCATGTCGCTGGCAAGCGCGAGCTCGCTACCGACGCCCGTCGCCCGGCCGCGGATCAGGGCGATCGAGACGATAGGTGCTTTGCTTATGCGAACCAGCATGTCGGGCAGGGGATGTAACCCCGTGCGCCCCGCGGGAAGGCCGGTCGATTCAGCGAGCGGAGGGGTGAAATTGTAATGGGTCAGGAAGAATCCCGGCACAGCACTGTCGAAGACGACGACCCTAAGATTCGGGTCCGTCTCGATCTCGGCGACTACCTTCTCCATCTGCGGGATGGTTTCCGGACCGAAGATATTGAACGGCGGATTATCGAAGGTCACGCGCCAGTAGCCGGGCGTGCGCTTTTCCACCCGGATTTGCGGGCGTTCGCTTTCGGATTGGGATTTCGCGTCCGCCGGCCGATCGGACTTTTCGGCCACGATTGCCTGTCCGGAGAGCGCGAGTGCGGGAAGCATCAGGAGAGCCGCGGCCGTCAGAAATTTCGATGACATTGCGACTCCAGTCGATCTCGGAGTTCTGATTTTCATAATTGCCTCCATTTGAGCTTGGGAAAGGGGCGTTGCTAGGAGTCGATCTCCAGAACCAGTTCGACTTCGACTGGCATCCCCAGAGGAATACTGGAGACGCCGAGCACGATGCGGGGTGGGATGCGCTTCTCGCCGAAGATGGACAGCAACAGTTCCGAAGCGCCGTCCGCCACTTTCGGATGGTCACGAAAATCGTCCGGTGCCGCGATGTAGACGCCGAGCTTGGCGATCGTTCGTATCCGGTCCAGGGAACCGAGATGCGACCGCGCCGCGGAAAGTCCGCTCAAGCATGCGGTTCTTGCGGCATCGTAACCTTCGGCGATGGACAGTTCCTTGCCGACCCGGCCGATGTACAAGGGCGCGTGCCCGACGACGGGGAGCATCCCGCTGAGAAACAGCAGGGAGCCGATTTGAACCGCCTCGACGTATGCGCCAAACGGCGTTGGAGGAGGGGGGAGGACCAGTGCTGTCTCGCGCATTCTGGCCTCGGCGCTCGGGGCTACCATTTGCCCAGATGTGCGCCGTTGTCGACGTGCAGCACCTCCCCGGTGATGTTGGACGATTCCGTGAGATAGACGACCCCGTCCACAATCTCCTGGACCGCGGTTATCGTGCCCATCGGCGACAGTGAGCGCAGATAGTCCCTGGAGCCGGTGGCATGCAGCGGCGTATCAACGACGCCTGGCGAGACCGCATTCACTCGGATGTTGTCGCTTGCAAATTCCAATGCGAGGCTCTTGGTGATCGCGTTCAGCCCGCCCTTGGTGATCATAGGCAGGGATGCCTTCACGCCGGCGATCGGATGATCGGTCAGCGACGAGGTGATGGTTACGATACTTCCCCCCGACCTCTGCCGGAGCATCTGTCCGACGGCATGCTTCGTGAAGTGGATGAAACCTTCAATGTTGGTGGCAGAGAGCTGACGGAAGTCGTCGATGGTGTATTCGAGAAAGGGTTTGGTGAAGAATACGCCGGCATTGTTCACGAGCGCGTCGAAGGAGCCGAACTGTTCGATAGCTCTTTGCGAAACGCGTTCGGCGGTTTCAGGGTCGCTCACATCGCCATCGACAAGTTCCAGCCTACCGGCGCGATCGAACGACGTCGCCTCGCTGATCCGCCGCGACGTTCCGACTACATTCCAGCCTTTATCGAGGAACGTCTTGACCAGTCCGGCCCCGATGCCTTGCGATGCACCGGTAATTACCACGGTCTTGTGCACACTCATTCGTGCTGCCTCCATTTGCTTGCGCGCGAGCTACCCCAGCCAGCGAAGAGGCGCCGGGGCATCACACTTTAGATTTTCAGGGGCTGCCCCAAGGGGCGCTGTTGGAGACCTTCGCGCCAAGGGCCTGCAGACGCTATTGTACCAAGGTGTCTCCGATACCTTTGGATCAGGCCGAATGTTGAAAGCGAAGGTGACCCGATTGCAGGACGATGGGTTGGGCGAGATTTGCGGTGATATCCGCTACGAGGAGCGCATTTACCTGGCGCGTTTTTTCGAGGACGCGCGGGAATGGGATCGGGAAGAGCGCGAAGCGAGATACCTACGCATGCCTCGGCGTAGGGCCTGCCGGCTCGAGGCGCATCCTCGAAGCGGCGATCGTGAAGGTCCATCGCTAGTGGCAGGAATGCTAGTAGAGTTCTCTGCCATCTTCGATCCGAAGCTTTGCGGCCATGTTCACAAGGTCCGGGAGAGACCGGGCACTCATCTTCCGCATGACCTGGCCACGATGCGCCTTGACGGTGATCTCGCTGATGTCGAGTTCGAAAGCAACCTGCTTGTTCAGAAGTCCCTTCACCACACCGGACATGACTTCGCGCTCCCGCGGGGTCAGGGCATCGTAGCAGGCTTGGAGTCGCATCAATTCTTCTTCGCCGCGAATGAGCGCCTCGCTCTGGGCAAGGGCCGATTGTATCGCCTCAAGCAGCGCCTCGGCGTCGATCGGCTTCGTCAGGAAATCGAGAGCGCCGCCCTTCAGAGCCTTAACGGTCATAGGGACGTCGCCAAAGCCGGAAACGAATATGATCGGTGTTCGGTTGCCGCTCTTGGTGATCATAAATTGAAGATCCAACCCGTTCAGACCGGGCATATTCACGTCCAGGACGAGGCAGCTCGGTCCCGCAGTCGGCGTTGCGGCCAGAAATGCCTGGGCAGAGTCGAAAAGAACCGGGCGGCATCCCGTCGAGCCGATCAGAAGCTCCAGGGATTCTCGAACCGAAATGTCGTCGTCAACCACGAACACCGTCGGCCCGTCCGGGGCGTTCAAAGGCGAGGTAGTCACGTGAGTCATCGCCGAGACCATCCGGTACATTTGCTGCCTCCTTGAAGAGGGCGCCAACCTATCGAGTGCAAAGACTATATCACGAGTGGGCACGGACGATACTGCCCCGATTACTCGTATGCCGCCACCCCTCAACCGGGAGCATGCGCGTTTATGGGCGAAAATCCATTGTACGATGGTATCGGCAGTCCGTGCCACGCTCTCGACGACACCATCGTACAATGGCACGCAGGCCGGCTCTTGAGCATGCTGAAAGGGTCAATCGAGCGTGCTGATGCTGTCCATGGAGTTCGCTTCTGATCGCCAGGGACCGGACAAGACGCCGAACGTCGTCAAATATTTCAAGGAGATAACGATGAGCAAGATCCTGATGGTTCTGACTTCGCATGATCGGCTTGGTGATACGGGCCGAAAGACGGGCTTCTGGCTCGAAGAGTTTGCTGCGCCCTACTATGTCTTCAAGGACGCCGGCGCGAGCATAACCGTGGCTTCGCCGAGAGGTGGGCAACCACCCATCGACCCAAAGAGCGACGAGCCCGGCAACCAGACTGATTCCATGGCCCGGTTCAAGGGCGACAAGGATGCGCAGGCAGTCCTTGCGAACACCGTTCGGCTTGCGACCGTCGATGCCAAGGACTTCGACACGATCTTCTATTCGGGCGGGCATGGCCCGATGTGGGATCTCGTCGAAGACCGGAAGTCGATCTCGCTCATCGAAGAATTCTATGGTTCCGGAAAACCCGTGGCCGCAGTTTGTCACGCGCCGGCCGTCTTTCACCACGTGACCTTCCAGGGGCAACCGCTGGTGAAGGGTAAGCGAGTCACGGGCTTTGCGAACTCTGAAGAAGAAGCGGTTCAACTGACGAAGGTAGTTCCCTTCCTCGTCGAAGATGACCTCAAGGCGCTTGGCGGGCGCTATGAAAAGGTAGGGGATTGGGAAAGCTTCGCCATCGTGGACGGTCGTCTGATCACCGGCCAAAACCCTGCCTCATCGACTGCGGCAGCAAAATCGCTGCTTGGCTTGCTCTGATCCGTGTGAGGCCGAGAAATGCAAACTCATCTCCTCGAGATCGCTGGCGCCGAGCCCAAGGCTGAAGACGGTAGTCCCCTTGATGCCTTGATCGAATTCTACCAAGCGTTCAATGCTGGCGATCTTCACGGCCTTGAAGCCGTCTGGCTTGGAGGAGAAGCCCCAAGCATGGATAACCCCATCGGCGGCATCCGGCGTGGTTGGGGGGAGATCGCGGAAGGTTACTCCAAGCTCTTCAACGGGCCGGCGAACCTCCATGTCACCTTCCATGATTTCACCAGTCAGGGAGGAAACGATTGGCATCTCTTTGTCGGCAGGGAGCGCGGGAGTTGTGTAACCGCAGCCGAAAGGCTCGAAATCGCGTTTCGAACGACGCGCTGGTTCGTCAGGCAAGACAATGGCTGGCGACAACTCCATCATCATGGTTCGGTCGAAGACCCTGATATGCTTCGCGATTATCAACGGCTGATCTTCGGCCGATAGCTCGAAGGAGTGGCGGTGTAGATCGCCGCTCCTTGTGGCACCCCGTCTGAACCGTGGCTTCTTGAAGCCTCCGAACCGGCGAGCGGCCTAAGTTCCGTTCCATTGAGGTGGACCTCGCCTGTCGATCTCACTAGCGTAGGCGTTTGCCACGAACGCGATCGACGGATCGATCCTGTCGCGAGGTTGCCCATCTCTTCGGTCCTGATTTCTGAAGCTTGTGCCCAGGACTTCGATAAAGCGCTATCGGAGTTCCTGGGCGGGCCGATGGCCGCTAGGCGCTTGGCCTAAGCCCATGTATCGACGTCGAGAACCGCTTGCGCAAATGCGGCGGGAGCCTCTTGAGGAAGATTGTGACCAATACCGCCCGATATCTGGCGGTGTTCGTACTTTCCTTTGAACTTGCCCGCATATGCCTTTGGGTCGGGGTGCGGCGCACCGTTGGCGTCACCCTCCATGGTGATCGTCGGGACCGAAATTTCCGGAGCCGTGGCAAGCTTTGCCTCGTACTTATCGAACCGCTTCTCTCCTGCCGTCAGCCCCAACCGCCACCGATAGTTGTGGGTTACGATCTCGACATGATCCGGATTGAGGAAGGCGGTCGCGCTTTGATCGAACGTGGCATCATCGAAGCCCCATTGCGGAGAGGCCAGTTTCCAGATCAGCTTCGCAAAATCGTTCGTGTATTTCGCGTAGCCCTCACGTCCGCGGTCGGTTGCGAAGTAGTACTGGTACCACCATTGCAGTTCAGCGGATGGCGGCAGAGGATTTCTTCCGGCGGCCTGGCTTCCGATCAGATAACCGCTGACCGAGACCAGCGCCTTGCACCGTTCGGGCCAAAGCGCAGCGACGATGTCAGCCGTGCGAGCTCCCCAATCGAAACCGGCAATGGTGGCCTGATCGATTTTGAGGACATCCATCAGTTTAATGGTGTCGATCGCGAGCGCTGACTGTTGGCCGTTGCGTTTGGTCTTTTTCGAGAGGAACGTGGTGCCGCCATATCCGCGAAGAAAGGGAATTATCACCCGATGCCCCTGTGCTGCCAATATCGGCGCGACTTCTGCGAAACTGTTGATGTCGTACGGCCAGCCGTGAAGTAGGATCACGGGTGAGCCGTTCTGCGCGCCGACGGCTGAGTAGGCGACTTTAAGATCGCCGGCATCGACAGTTTCGTTTGCTGTCAAGGGAGCCACGGTCTTCTGAACGCCGCTGGCCTGCTGCGCACGAGCGGTTCCGGCGATGGCGCCCAGCAGTCCGGTGGCTGTCAAACCCAAAGCGGCGCCGCCCAGGGAGCGGCGTGTCAGGCTGGCAATCTCGATGTTGCTCATGGTTTCGTTCTCCAGGGTAAGGCAAAAAGCACTTGTCCGCGATCGCGGCTGTTTGCGCGCGCTATCGACTGAGACTTTGGAGAGATGGACCGCGCTCCGCTACTAAACGAAGGTCTTGGTCATACAAAGGTATCGGCGATACCTATGTGCAATCCCGGACGGGACGCACTCGATTTATTCATTCTCCAGGATGGCGCTGAAACGCACGCATAGGAGATGACGATGTCGCATGATTACAAACCGTCGGGTTCCTCGTTCCCCGGGTTTGCGCTCCTAGTGGCTATCGCTGCCTTGGTTGTTGTGTTGGTGTCCGTGAGACAGCCGACGCAAGCTGCGCGGGTTTGGATTCCGGGTGCCTCGGCGGGCACAAATAGCCCGAGCCAAGGCGCGATCGCGAAATGTGCAACAACCTGCAGATCGATCGATCCCGCATAACACGGCTTGGATGGCGCAAACGCGTGAGAGCTTTTCCCTAGGCGGGCGGCCTCTTGGTCCCGAAGAAGTCTCGATGATGCGCGGGATTGTCAAGGAATACTGCGCACTGCGCCGCTGCGACAGGCAGGGAGATGTTGCGGAGGATGCCGCTCGATATCTGGTCAGCCTATATCAGCGCGGTTTAGGCCGCGAGGACCTTAGGAAGCTGCTTTTTGAAGAATGGGGTTAGGCTGGCCGAGGACGCCAGCGGCCTGGCCAACGGACGGTTCGCTGACAATGAACGGTGGCCGTGCCGCCGAAGCGCCAGCTTTCTGACGCATCAAACGGTTGCCTCTCTTTCAGTTGTAGAAATCAGGCAGAAGCTTGAGCCCGTCCGCCTGATGCTTGTCGTGATTGATAAAGAGCTGCGCATCGAATTCGCGCATGATTTGCTTGATCCGGTCCATGGACGAGATGGATTCGGGCTTGTCGACATTCAGTGCGGGAACGATGTCGCGCTCGAAATTGTCCTCAAGGTGAGCCACATCGCCGGACAGGATGACGTAACCGGTCTTGGCCAGATGAACCATCAGCGACTGGCTTCCCGGTGTATGCCCCGGTGTCGATAGCAATCTGACACTGCCGTCGCGGAACAAATCGACATCTCCGGTCACGAGTTCGAGACGGCGAGGATGTCCGAGCAGTTTCCGGGCGAGTCGCACGAGAGTGTTGAGGTTCGGGTCTGAAGGCGGAGGCGAATTGATCCAATTGTATTCGGCTTGCTGCATCACGACCGTCGCGTCCGGGAAAAGTCCGACGTTTCCGATATGGTCGCCGTGCGTATGCGAGACAAGGACATAGTCGATATCGGCGGGCTTCAGCCCGATTTGAGCGAGTTGTGATGAGATCGTCTTGTCGAGATGATAGACGATCAGACTGGAAAGTGTAGACCAGCCTTTGGGGTCGCCGATCGCAGCCTCCGGCACGCCGGTATCCCACATGATGTACTCGTTCCCATGCTGGATGAGATAGCATGTCGATGAAAACTCAATCGACTTGCCCTTGTTCTCGCCGGGCGTCCAAACGGACTCGTCGTTCGCCAGGGAATGACCGCAGTCCACCCTGTACAGCCGGTCAATGGTCGCCGAGCGCCTATCGTCGCCAGCAGTGACAGGGTCGTCAGCTTGCGCATAGGGCACAACAGCAACGCAGAATGCGGCCGCGATTGGCCAAATCAACCTCATTTGTGCCTCCTTGTTTTCGAAGCGCTGAACTTCAAAATGTCTCGGGAAGCCGCAGACCTCTCGATCGCGGAGCGGATAACTAGCATTACGGTTCGTTGAACAAGGTCGACCGAGAGGTTCGGCTCGACAATCAAAATTTAGGTGCGAAGTTCGGGGCGACGTATTGCACTTAGGTATCGGCAGTCATTCCGATCGCTTGGGAACATGCAGGAGCGTTGAGCATCCGCGCTGTCGCGCGACACCTCAGTTAAAGGCGAGAGAGGTAAACCGGCCCCAGACGGTTTCAGGTATGACTTGTGCAAGACCAGAGGCGGCGCTGCGGATTCTCTCATGCCGCGTCGTTCCGAGCAGCGCCGATGCAACCAGCGTGTTTCTCAAGGGAAACTGTACCGCGGCCGTATCGATGCTGATATTCGCGTCATCGGCAATCTGGCGGGCGGCTTGAGCGCGGGCGGCGACGTCCTCGCTGATCGTTCCCGAAGCAGCCTCGCGCCCGACAAGCGCGCCGCTGTTGAAGAGGCTTCCGACGATCATCGGCGTGCCTGACCGTTCGCACATTCCGATGACGCGCGTTCCCGCCGTCCGATCGAGAAGGGTGTATCGACCGTTCAACAGAAGGCAATCGAGCTTCACGCGATGCATGACGTCGATGCAGGCGCCGACGTCATTTACTCCCAAGCCGAAGGCGGCAATCTCGCCCGAAGAGCGCAGCCGCTCGAGCGCCTTCACCCCGGTATCGAGAAACGCCGGGAGATGGCGCCGATAGTTCGAGAAACCGAGCGTCGATGGCTCGAGATCGTCGACGAAGAGCATGTCGATCTTGGCCAAGCCCAAGCGGCAGCGGCTGAACTCGACGGATCGCATGATGCCGTCATAGCTGTAATCGAGGTCGATCTCGAAGGGCATGCGGGGAGGCGAGATCGACACGGATGGCCGCAGGAGCTTCCCGACTTTCGTCGATATCACGTACTCGCCGGGCGGTTTGTCCCTCAGGAAATCGCCAAGAACGCGTTCTGCCGCGCCCGCACCATAAGCGGGAGCGACGTCGAAGTAGCGTACGCCCGCCTCCCAGGCAGCTGACAATGTTTCCAGCGCCTCTTCTCGAGTGATCGGTCGATAGGCGCCGCCGAGGCCGGCACAACCGTAGCCAAGTTCAGAGAGTGCGAGGGAGGTCCCCGCCAGTGGACGATGCTTCAAAGCCTATTGCCTTATCCCAAGCGCGCCGCCGGTGGCGCCCTTCAATCAACTGTGCCGCGTCCACGAAAATGGTGCCATGAACCACCCAAACACTGAACTTTCTTCACGGAATCCAAGTTCTTGGTCCGCGATCCAAACTACCGCGCCAAGAGCGTAAAAAAAAGCCTGATTGAGACGGGTTTGCATAGGGAGATGTATATGCAGGAGCCCAAGCAAGCTCACGAATGCTGCTCAGGGACAAAGAGAAAGCCACGGAGCCGTTTTCAAGATTTTCAGATCAGGCGTCAGGATTGAGCCATCGTCTTAGCAAGGAGCGGCTGCGGCCCGCGATCAGAACCGCACATGTACGCCGAGGATCGGTCCGTGCTGGATCATATCATATGTGAAGCCGTCATTGCTGTAGTCGACCCCCTGCGCGCGATAACCGGCAACAGCCGACACCGTTTCGTTGAACTGGTAACCGATCGCACCAAGCACATCCCAATCGAGATCGGCCCCGCCGCCGCCGATCATCGCCCAGCCTGTGACAAAGACTTTGTCGGTGAATGAATGATTTCCCTTGAAGCCGACCAGGCCGTCCACCCAGTTGGCGTCGTCAGAGCGCGAGATGTCGCCGACGAGGCCACCGCTCAGGCCGATACGCGTCTCGGCGTGCCAGAAACGCGCACCCGCCAGCACGTCGAACCTCGTCTGCTGGTCTTCGTAAAGCGTGTAGGCACCGCCGACCATGGCCGTGAAGGTCACGGACTTGAGGCTCACCTCGTCGGCGACCACGCCGCGAGGCGTCGCGGAGTCCGTCGTCACCTTCACATAGCTGAGGTCGGTGAAAATGCTGTATCTGTCATAACGGGCGTCGCCCGCCGCCATGAAGGCGAAGTCGAGATCGGACAGGATGTCGCTGAAATTTTCGCTGACATCCACCGTCGGCAGACCGAAAACCGCTGACTTGCCGTCAAGGCCGGCCGCCCAGAAGTAGGGCGAGAAGGAGAAGGACCAGCCGTTGGCGCTCTGTGGTACGGGTTGCGGAGCGGAGGCCGGAAGTAGGTCGGCGGCGAATGCCGAGGAGGAAATGGCAAGTGCAGTGACAATGCCGGCTGCGTACCCAATCTTACGAAACATCAGCTTCCCCCGAAGGCTGCGGTATGAATGGACTTGTCGTCAACCGGAGCTTGATCCCCTTTGAGCGGGAATGAAAGAGATCGTGCACGACAAGAGACGCATGGGGTGAAAATTGCACTCGGGTGTTGCATGCCCGCTACTCGTTGGAGCGGCTTGGATCAAGCGATCTCGGTGCGGACGAAATCACTGAACTGGCTGGTCGGATAGGACGCCGTCTTCGTCCGGTTCGACCGCGTGGCTATCGATGGTCCGTCCATCTGACGAGAAGAATGATCCAGCGTGGCCTTTCGCCTGAAGCTGTGCCGACCTTGGATCCGTAGCGATCGATCGCGTCTAGTAGGCCAAACGAAAAAGCCCCGCTTCGAGCGGGGCATCCGTGCTGAAATTACGTGGCGATTATTGGTGTATGATTAAACGTTCAATCTTGCTCCAAGCTCTCCGACTGGTTGCCGGTGTGCGTCGCGGATGACCCACCGGAGCTGCTTTCTGCCGACTTCCAGCATTTGCCGCTTTGTTCTGTTCAAGCGACGCCCACACGGCAACTAGCGGATAGCCTTGGTGTCGCCTCCGACCTTCCAACCGTCTCCCGCAGGGCAGGCCACACCGTTAAAACGGGTGATGCCTTCGAGTGATTGACGACTGGTGATGAAGCCGCGACATCCGTTGGCCTCACCTTGGCCGGCGTCGATATGTTCAATGACGCCGACGCTTCCAGTCGATGGGTTGGCCCAAGCAAGCGCGGTTGCGCCGACCTCTCCGCGGCCGACCGTATCGGCGATTACCGCCTGGTCGGTCAAAGGCGGCGCGGACGGGGTGTTGGCTTGGGCAAGGGGCGTCTCGAGGGGCTCCGTATGCGAGCATGCCGTTAGAACCGCAATGCTCATCGCCGTGATCAGGTGCTTCGAAAACATCCGTCGGATAAAGCGTGGAAGCCCGCATTTGGCAAGTTACCAATTGTTCACAATAAAGCGAGCTGCCGGTGGCTACTACGTCATGGTTGCCGCGTTGAAGGCCGGGCCTTCGGCAAACGGGGTTCTAAACATGCTCTCCAACTCCGCCAGGCTCACAAACAAAAACAAAAGGAATCGACAAGCCCGACCATTGTCATTGTTGTTTGATGAGCCCTGCTTTCCGGGATTCCGAGGCTTTCGCGGTCGTTTCTGGACAGTACTGAAAAGTTCAATGGAGAATAGGATGAAGGGTCTTCTCATCGTCGCGGCTTCCCTGACCGCGCTTAGCATCTCAACATCGGCCTTTGCCGCTGACGCCGTCGATCAGATCCCGGCCCCGCCAGTCGCCACCGACGCCAGCTCGTTTACGTGGGACGGCTTTTATCTTGGCGGGATCACAGGTTACGGATGGGGCACCGGAAAGGTTGTCGGCCTGGGCTCCGACAGCTTCGACGGTTGGCGCCTTGGCGGTTTTACGGGCTACAACTGGCAGTTCTCGAACGGCTTCGTTGCCGGTGTGGAAGGTGATCTCAACTACGATTGGTCCGACAAGGACTACGGCGGAGGCACGAAGCTGAAAAGCGGCTTCTCGGGTTCGGCCAGAGCTCGAGCAGGCTACGCAATCGATCACACTCTGATCTACGCCGCAGGTGGTTGGACGGCAACCAACGCGAAGCTCAAGACGCCGGTTGGCAATGACAGCGACACGTTGAATGGTTGGACGATCGGCGCTGGCGTCGATCATGCGTTTACCGACAAGATTTTCGGGCGCGTCGAGTACCGCTACAACGATTTCGGCCGCGGTGATCTCTTGGGAACCAATGTCGACTTCAAGCAAAATGTCGTGCAGGTCGGCGTGGGTGTAAAGTTCTAACGCAGACTTGCCAGCAGCGGTTTGGGCGCCCGCGTGTTGCGTGGGCGTCTTCTGCTATTTGGGAATCTGCAAGGTGCTTTGGGCGTCGCGGTCTAGGTCGCAACCGGCTTCGCCGTCGCTGCGATACAGTGATTCTGTGTTGAAAGGACGTTCCTTCGGGTCCGCGACCGCATTCTTACCCATCGACCTTCATAACAGTAACGCCGCCCTATATCGTGCGACGGCCGATCTTCGGCGTTACGCCTCCCTTTCGACGGTGCGACCTTCGGCGCCTCGGTTCTTAAAAAGTGCCCCAATGCCAATAGCATCAGCGCGAAGATGACCGCCCCGGCCAAGTTGCCAAGCGTAACCCAAACGACGTTATATCCTGCACCTGCCCAACCGACATCGGTCGGATGATCTGCGATAAGTGCAAGTGAGAATGTAAAAAGATTTGCCCAAGGCGTATTCTTGAGGGCCGGCGATGAGAAGCACACACAAGGGGCACAACAGCGGGAGGATTATGGGGAACGTGGATTGGTAAAGATTCGACATCCACACGGCCAAGGAAAGGAGCCAGCTGCAGATTGCCGAACGTGCGAGAAGCTGAGCGATGCCAACTGTTTCCTTCTGCGCCAACGTCGAAAGGAATGCCATTCGGCCGTCGTCCAGCAGTGAACCTCCTCCTGCCAAGTGAACCACTGCAGCGATCGTTAAGGCTCCAACGAGGTTTCCGATCCACGTCACCGATAGGCCAACATTGCGTTGGGTAAGGAAATCCTTCGAACGAGTGCGCCTAGCGGTGAGATAAGAGCCGTTCCAGTGAAAATCGGTCAAGAACCAACATTGTTCATCAGCCCCAACTCGGAACCGGATCCCAATAGCCTGAGACCGAGCGAATCCATTACACATGTAATGGAAAAACGCTTCCCTGGTATGCTGCGAAATACTAATAGCGCTTAACTGCGTGCTGCGCCTCGGAAAGCCTTGAACAGCATTGACCCACCTCGACAGCAAGCGCCCCGTAACCAACCAAGAGCTGCAGCGTCTTCACCGGCACGAGCTGCGTACTAAGACATTGAGGATGCTTGGGATAGTTGGCGCGGGTGGGGCGCTCGTCTTCTACGACTTCGTAATTTTTGCGTTCCTCGCTGACCTTATCGCCCTAGTTTTTTTCCCCCCGGGGCTCCCGAACTGGCTGATCGCGGTGCAAACGTTTGGGATATTTGCGGCAGGCTACATTTTCCGGCCGCTTGGCGGGGTCGTTCTTGCGCACTTCGGCGACATCTTCGGGAGGAAGCGAGTATTCGCATTCTCCATACTGCTGATGGCTTTTTCCACGCTGGCGATTGGCCTCCTTCCCGGTTACCAGACGGTCGGGCTCATATCTCCGCTTATCCTGGTTGGACTGCGGATGCTGCAAGGTATTGCGATCGGGGGTGAAGTTCCCGGCGCTTGGACGTTCGCTGCTGAACACGTATCTCAACGTCGCGTCGGGGCGGCCTGCGGATTTATCTGTGCTTGGTTGGGGCTCGGCGTCTTCTTCGGAGCAAGCATCACGGCGATGATGTCTTGGCTGCTATCGCCAGAAAACATGCTGACCTTCGGTTGGCGGGTTCCGTTCCTGGTCGGCGGAGCGCTTGGTTTGCTGGCAGTGCGCCTAAGGCAAATGCTACAGGAAACGCCTGTGTTCGTTTCCCTTCGCGAGAGGAACATGCTCGTCCCGGAGCTTCCGCTAAAGGTCGTGATCAAGCGGCATTGCCGAGGGATCGTGATCTCGGTGCTTTGTACGTGGATACTTTCGGCGACCGTTGTGCTGCTCCTGCTAATGGTGCCGACGATTTTGCAACGTGTCTATGCCTTGGACCACCAGATTGCGCTCGTCGCAGCGTCCATAAGCACCATCTCACTCGTGATCAGCGTTATTTTAGCGGGCTTTGTTCTTGATCGGATTGGTGTCGGGAGGTTTTTCATTCTCGGCGGCCTCCTTATGCTGGTCGGCGACCTCGCCTTCATTAACATGACAGGCGTGACATCCGGTACCGTTTACCTGCTCGCTTCCTGTATCGGAATGTCTGGAGCGATCACGACGGGCGTGCCCGTGGTGATGGTGCTATGCTTCCCTCCAGAAGTGCGTTTTTCCGGGATATCTTTCTCCTATAACGTAGCCTACGCCGTGTTCGGTGGCATCACGCCCGTAGCACTGGCTGTCCTCTTGGGCGTTCAACCACACTTTCATACTTACTATCTGCTCTTTATAAGTCTTCTGTCGGTCGGATTAGGATTGTACTTTTTAGTAACCGGCAGCTTCGTCGAGCAAAGCGAATAATCTCAATTGAGGCGGCGCAGTTGGCGATGTTTACGGGGCATCTTGCTCGCTCAGCCGTTCCGCACGCAAAAGCGGCCGCCATCCCTCAGTTGGTCAGCAGGGCAGGCGAAGTCGTCTCCCATAAGGAGCTTATGGACCATGTCTGGCCAGACATGGGATCAAGCTCCGGATCAATTTCGCCAATTAGAACGTTCCAAATTTAACGTGTTCTTCCGTATCCGTTTTTCGTCGCATGACGAAAATAAAGACATTTAAAAGCAACATATTAGCAAATATTGTATTCGGGCTTGTGGGTTATCGGCGTTTCGTTCTTGACTAAATTGGAACGTTCCAATTATTGTCAGGTCGAAATGGCGGGTTCGCCATGGGAGGATCTCATGTCAAAAAGACGGGTTACCGTCATCGATATCGCGCGAGCGGCTGGCGTGTCCAAGTCGACCGTTTCGCTCGTTCTGCAGGGATCGTCTCTCGTCAACGATGGCACCCGCGCGAAGGTCAGCGCCGTCATGCGCGATCTGGGCTATGTCTACAATCGGGGTGCTGCCAACCTCAGGCAGTCGGCGTCGAAGTCGAAGATCATCGGCGTCGTGGTCAACGATCTGACCAATGGCTTCTTTGCCGAGCTTGCCGTCGGTGTCGACATGGTCGTGCAGTCGGCAGGCTTCGTGCAGTTTCTGTCAAATACCAGCGAGAGCCTTGACCGGCAGCGTGAGGTTATCGCCTCGATGCGCGAGCACGGAATATCCGGTCTCATCATGTCGCCGGCTCGTGGAACGGAGGCTGCGGACCTGAAGCCGCTGGTCGGCGCCGGAATCCCGGTGGTCGTCGCGGTTCGAAATGTCTCGGGAGCAAAGGCTTCATCTGTCATCTCGGACAATCGTGAGGGTGTCTTTGCCGGCGTGAAGCATCTGGCGTCGCTTGGCCATCGCCGCATCGCCTTTGTCGGTGGTTTCAGCGACACGGCCGTCTTTGAGGAGAGGCTCGCAGGCTATCGGGATGCGATCGAGACATGTGGCCTGCCACTCGACGAGGAGCTGATTGTGTCCGGTCCGCCATCAAGGGCAGGGGGCGCCGAGGCGGTCGCGCGGGTCCTGTCGATTGCCGACAGGCCGACAGCCGCCGTCTGCTTCAACGACGCTGTCGCCTTTGGCGTCTGCGATGGTCTGCGCGCACGCGGGTTGGAGCCTGCCAGAGACTTTGCCGTCGTCGGGTTTGACGACGTGATCGAGGCCAAGACGGCAGTCCCTGCACTGACGACAATTTCGGTCGATCCTCAGGGAATGGGCCGTCGCGCCGCTCAGTTGCTCCTGAAGCAGATCAATGCCGGCAAGGCGGAGCCGGAGGCCATTGTCTCATCGGTGCGGCTTGTCGTTCGCGAGAGTTGTGGGCGCCCTATTCACGATACGATTGGGAGGAAAGAAGCATGACGGTCAGGTGGGGTCTGGTTGGCGCCAGCACGATTGCGCGCGAATGGGTGATCAATGCCATCCGCGCCGCCGGCGGAGACGTCGTGAACGTCATGAGCTCGAATGCCGAGCGTGGTGCCGCCTTTGCAAAAGAGAACGGCATCGGCAGGTCCACCGACAATCTGGCATCGCTGCTGTCCGACAGTGACGTGGATGCTGTCTACATATCGACGACAAATGAATTGCATCGCGACCAGGCGATCGCAGCGGCCAATGCCGGCAAGCACGTGCTTTGCGAAAAGCCACTGGCAATGTCGGTCGAGGACGCGAAGGCGATGATGGCCGCTGCGGATCAGGCGGGTGTCGTGCTGGCGACCAATCATCACTTGAGAAATGCCTCCACCCACGCAGCCATGCGCGAAGCCATCGTGTCAGGGCAGATCGGACGGCCTCTCGCAGCCAGGGTGTTCCATGCTGTCTATCTGCCGCCGCATCTGCAGGGCTGGCGCTTGGAACGGCCGGATGCAGGTGGCGGCGTGATCCTCGATATTACCGTCCATGACACGGACACCCTGCGCTTCATTCTGGCAAGCAATCCGGTCGAGGTGACCGCGTTCGCCCAGGAAGGCGGGATGGGCAAGGCGGGTATCGAAGACGGCGTCATGGGTGTCATGCGGTTCGAGAATGGTGTGATCGCCCAGTTTCACGATGCCTTCACGGCAAAGTATGCAGAGACAGGGCTTGAAATCCACGGCACCGAGGGTTCTCTGATCGCGCGAAATGTGATGACGCAGCGCCCGGTCGGCACCGTCACTCTCAAAAACGCCAGTGGCGAGCGGGCGCTCCCGACCACCGACAAGAATCTCTACCAGACCGCTCTTGAGGCGTTTCATCGCGCCGTTGCAGGGAACGGACAGCCGGCTGCAACGGCTGAGGACGGTATCTGGTCCCTGGCAACAGGATTGGCCGTCGTCGAATCCGCCGCGACCGGCAAAGCCGTCCAAATTCAAACAGGACTTTGAGCAGCATGATGAGCAAGCACATCAGCCCGGCAGAGGCCGCAGCACTCATACCCGACGGGGCCGTGGTTTCCGTTTCGTCGTCGAGTGGCCTTGGATGCCCCGACCTGATGCTGAAGGCGATCGGCGAACGCTTCGATGCGACCGGCCATCCGTGCAATATCACGACGCTCCACCCGATTGCCGCTGGCGATATGAGCGGCATCAAGGGTGTGGACTACATCGCGAAGAAGGGCTTGCTGAAGCGGATCATCGGCGGCTCCTATCCGTCCGGCCCGTCAAGTGCGGAGCCCCCGCTGATCTGGCAGATGATCACCAACAACGAGATTCCAGCCTATAACATTCCGTCCGGCATCCTCTTCGACATTCACCGCGAAGCGGCCGCCAAACGACCGGGCGTTCTGACGAAGGTCGGTCTCGATACCTTCGTCGATCCCAGGCGCCAGGGCTGCGCGATGAACGAGCTCGGGTCGCGCGAGGCGGTCGTCAAACGCGTGCCGTTCGAAGGGGATGAATACCTCTTCTTCCCCGCGATCGTACCGCAGGTCGCTATCATCAGGGCGACGACAGCGGACGAGCGCGGCAACCTGACCTATGAGCACGAGGGCGCCTATCTCGGCGGGCTCGACCAGGCGCTCGCGGCGCGCAACAACGGCGGGATCATCATCGCGCAGGTCAAGCGGATTACCAAGGAAGGATCGCTGAAGCCGCACGATGTGCGTGTGCCCGGCATGCTCGTGGACTACGTGATCGTCGATCCCGATCAGAAACAGACCACCCAGACGCTTTATGATCCGGCAATCTCCGGCGAGATTTTCCGCCCACTGGAAAGCTTCCGCGTGCCGGAGTTCAACATCCAGAAGGTGATCGCCCGCCGCGTCGCGCAGGAGCTCGAGGCCGGCAGCTGCGTCAATCTCGGCTTCGGTATTTCTGCCAATGTACCTCGCATTCTCCTTGAGGAAGGGCTGCACGGAAAAGTCACCTGGGTCATCGAGCAGGGGGCGGTTGGCGGCGTGCCGTTGCTCGACTTCGCCTTCGGCTGTGCCTCCAATGCCGACGCCTATATGCCTTCGCCTTACCAGTTTACCTATTTCCAGGGCGCAGGCTTCGACGCATCGCTGCTGTCGTTCCTCGAAATCGGCAAGGACGGCTCGGTCAATGTCTCCAAACTGTCGTTCCGGCCGCATGTCACGGCGGGGGCCGGAGGCTTCGTCGACATCACCGCGCGCGCGAAAAAGATCGTCTTCTCAGGCATGTTCAATGCGGGCGCAAAGCTCGGTATCGAAAACGGCACGCTGGTGATCGAGAAGGAAGGCAAGCTGAAGAAGCTCGTCAACGAGGTCGAGCACGTCACCTTCTCCGGCAGGCGGGCAGTCGAACAGGGCCAGGACATTACCTATGTCACCGAGCGCTGCGTCATGAAGCTGACGCCTGCAGGCATCGTCCTGACCGAGATCGCGCCGGGTGTCGACGTCAAGGAACATATCCTCGATCAGTCGGAGTTTCCGCTCATCGTGGCGGATGACCTGAAAGTCATGGACGCCAGGCTCTTCGGCACCGATACGATCGGCCTTGCACTTCCGACGAGGAAGGCGCGCGTGCTTGAGGGGGTGTTCCATGACTAGCGGCACCGTCAAGGTCGCCTTCGAGGGACACGCCGCGATCATGACCGTGTCGCGACCGGAGAAGCTGAACGCTCTCGATCTCGACATGCTGAAGGCACTCTCGATCGCGGCCGACGAGGTCGAGGCGAACACCAATGCGCGTGTGGCGATCCTGACTGGCGAGGGCAAGGGTTTCTCGGCAGGCGGCGACATCAAGGCCTGGGGCGGCATGCGTCCGGAAGAATTCGGCCACGCCTGGGTCAGGCATGGCCATCGTATATTTGAAAGACTGGCGACGCTGCGCGTGCCGTTGATCGCCGCATTGAACGGACATGCGCTGGGCGGCGGTCTCGAACTTGCTGGTCTTGCCGATATCCGCATCGCCGAAGAGCAGATCAAGATCGGCCTTCCGGAGACCGGGCTTGGCATGGTGCCCGGCTGGTCGGGAACGCAGCGTCTCGTCAAGCGGTTCGGAGCCCAGGTCGTGCGACGCATGGCCCTTGGCGGCGAGATCTTCACGGCAGAGCAGGCACGAGAGCTCGGTATCGTCGATCTTGTCACGACATCAGGAAACGCCGTCGAGGCGGCAAAGGAATACGCCGGGCGTATCGCCGCAAGGGCCCTGCGGCCCTCGAGATCGTCAAGCTCATGATTGCTTCGGCAAGCGGCGAAGACAATGGGTCAGCTGTGGAAGCTCTGGGTTCAATCCTGGCTGCCAAGACCGGCGACCTCAAGGAAGGCGTGGCGTCTTTCAGCGAAAAGCGCCCGGCACAGTTCAAGGGAGAATGGTAATGACGGTTCTGGTCACGCCGAAGGCGCTTGTCGATCATCGCGCTCGCGACTTCAAGATGCTGATCGACGGTCGGTGGGAAGAGGGAACAACCCAACCGATCGAGCGCGTCGCGCCGAGCCACGGCGTCATTGTCAGCCGCTATCCGGCAGGAACAAAGGCCGATGCGGAGCGGGCGATTGCCGCAGCCCGCAACGCCTTCGACAATGGTCCCTGGCCGCGGATGACGGCGTCCGAGCGTTCGGCCGTCCTCTTGAAGGCTGCCGATCTGATTTCGGACCGCTCAGAAGAATTGGCCTACCTTGATGCGATAGAAGCGGGCAAGCCGATCTCACAGGTGAGGGGCGAGATCGCCGGCTCCGTTGACATCTGGCGATACGCTGCTGCCCTTGCGCGCGACCTGCATGGCGAAAGCTACAACACGCTTGGCGATGGCACGCTTGGCGTTGTGCTGCGCGAGGCGATTGGTGTCGTATCGATCATCACGCCCTGGAACTTCCCGTTCCTCATTGTCGGCCAGAAATTGCCCTTTGCACTGGCTGCGGGCTGCACCACTGTGGTCAAGCCGTCCGAGCTGACGTCGGGATCGACGCTCGTGCTCGGCGAGATCCTGCAGGAAGCGGGCGTGCCGGCCGGCGTCGTCAATATCATTACGGGCACCGGGCCTGAAGTTGGCGCGGTCATGACCTCGCATCCCGAGGTCGACATGGTCTCTTTCACCGGCTCGACCGGCGTCGGCAAGTTGACGATGACCAATGCCGCGCAGACCCTGAAAAAGGTCTCGCTCGAACTCGGCGGCAAGAACCCGCAGATCGTATTCCCCGACGCAGACCTGGATGCCTTCATCGATGCGGCGGTGTTCGGTGCCTATTTCAATGCCGGAGAGTGCTGCAATGCCGGTTCGCGATTGATCCTGCACAAGAGCATCGCATCCGACGTCGTCAAACGCGTCGCAGAGCTTGCCAGGGAGGTAAAGGTTGGCGATCCGCTCGACCCGAGCACGCAGGTTGGCGCGATCATTACCCCTCAGCACCTGCAAAAGATCTCGGGTTATCTCGCTGGCGCCAGGGAGAGCGGGGCGACGGTCGTGCACGGCGGCGAGGCGCTTGATTTCGGGATGGGCCAGTTCATGGCGCCGACGATCCTCGATGCGGTCACCCCTGACATGGCGGTCGCGCGCGAGGAGGTCTTCGGTCCGGTTCTGTCGGTGCTGACCTTCGAGACGACGGCGGAAGCGATCAGCATCGCCAACTCGATCGACTATGGCCTGTCAGCCGGCGTCTGGAGCCGCGACTTCGATACCTGCCTGACGATCGGCCGCAAGGTCAGGGCAGGTACGGTCTGGATGAACACCTTCATGGATGGCGCTTCCGAGCTTCCGTTTGGTGGCTACAAGCAGTCGGGTCTCGGCCGCGAGCTCGGTCGCCATGCGGTCGAGGACTACACCGAGACGAAGACACTGAACATGCATATCGGCGCCCGCACGAGCTGGTGGATGCCGAAGAGGGAGACGCCGGCTTAACCGGCAACGAGACTGCGCCTGAGGAGGGCGGGTGATCGATGCGGGAATGATCCCGCATCACCAAACTTGCACGATGGGAGGATTTTCATGTTGAAGTTGATGAGTTCGACGGCGATTGCGGGAATGCTTTTGCTTGGGGCTGGTATTGCGCATGCTGCGGATGTCAAGGAAGTGCAGATGCTGCACTGGTGGACGTCTGGCGGCGAGGCTGCTGCGTTGAACGTGCTGAAGGGCGATCTTTCGAAGGAGGGGTATGCCTGGAAGGACGTTCCGGTTGCCGGTGGTGGCGGTGACGCGGCGATGACGGCGCTGAAGGCGATGGTTGCGGCCGGCAACTATCCGACGGCATCGCAGATGCTGGGCTATACGGTTCTCGATTATGCCCAGGCGGGCGTGATGGGCGACTTGACGGAGACGGCGAAGAAGGAAGGCTGGGACAAGTCGGTTCCGGCAGCCCTGCAGAAGTTCTCGGTCTATGACGGCAAGTGGGTCGCAGCCCCCGTCAACGTGCACTCGGTCAACTGGCTGTGGATCAACAAGGCTGTCATGGACAAGATCGGCGGCACCGAGCCGAAGACCTTCGACGACCTGATCGCACTTCTCGACAAGGCGAAGGCGGCCGGTGTCGTGCCGCTGGCGCTCGGCGGCCAGAACTGGCAGGAAGCGACGATGTTCGATTCCATCGTGCTGTCGACCGGTGGGCCGGAGTTCTACAAGAAGGCCTTCAACGACCTCGACGAGGAATCGCTGAAGTCGGACACGATGAAGAAGTCGTTCGACAACCTTGCCAAGATCGTCACCTACGTCGACCCGAACTTCTCCGGCCGTGACTGGAACCTTGCGACCGCCATGGTCATCAAGGGCGATGCACTGGTGCAGGTGATGGGCGACTGGGCCAAGGGTGAGTTCGTGGCGGCCAAGAAGACGCCGGGCAACGACTTCCTGTGCTACCGCTTCCCCGGCACCGACGGCAGCGTGATCTACAACTCCGACATGTTCGGCATGTTCAACGTCCCCGAGGACCGCAAGGCGGCACAGGTGGCGCTGGCGACGGCAACGCTGTCGAAGAGCTTCCAGTCGGCCTTCAACGTCGTCAAGGGCTCAGTTCCTGCTCGCACCGACGTTCCCGATACCGACTTCGACGCCTGCGGCAAGAAGGGGATCGCGGATCTGAAGGCGGCAAACGACGGCGGTACGCTGTTCGGTTCGCTGGCCCAGGGCTATGGCGCGCCTCCGGCAATCGCCAATGCCTACAAGGACGTGGTGTCGAAGTTCGTGCACGGCCAGATCAAGAGCTCCGACGAGGCTGTGAAGCAGCTCGTCCAGGCGATCGACGACGCCAAGTAAGTCAGGCCCAGGAACTCGGCCCAGTAAGTCGGGCCAAGTAGTCACGCCGGGTCAGTTCCCGGCGTCCATGACGAGCCCTTCTCCGGCCATGGTCGGGGAAGGTGCGCTCGCCAGTGTCTTTCTGAAGCCAGTACCTTCTGAAGTCAGTGCTTTTCTGAAGAACGTGCCTTTCTGGAGAATGCCAATGAGTTCTGTTGCGACAACAGAACCCGCCATCGCGCGCGGGACAAGAGCTTCCATTCGAGGGCGGATGCAGGACGCGCTGCCGAAGATCGTGCTTGCGCCGAGCTTCGCGATCACCGTCATCTTCGTCTACGGCTTCATCCTCTGGACGATCTATCTGTCCTTTACCAATTCCAAGACCTTTCCGTCCTACGCGATCACTGGGGCGCGCTCCTACCAGCGCCTGTGGCGGTGGACCTTCGAGAGCGACCCGCCGTCCAGCTGGTACACCTCGATCACCAACATGGGGATCTTCGGCGTCCTCTATATCGGCATCTGCCTGGCGCTCGGCCTGCTGCTGGCGATCCTGCTCGACCAGAAGATCCGCGGCGAGGGCATCCTGCGGCCGATCTTCCTCTATCCGATGGCGCTGTCCTTCATCGTCACGGGCGTTGCCTGGAAGTGGTTCCTCGATCCCGGCCTCGGGCTTGAGCAGACGCTGCACCAGCTCGGCTGGACGAGCTTCCACTTCGACTGGATCAAGAACAAGGACTTCGTCATCTACACCGTGGTCATCGCCGGCGTCTGGCAGGCGTCGGGCTTCGTGATGGCGATGTTCCTGGCGGGGCTGCGCGGCATCGACGGCGAGATCATGAAGGCGGCCCAGATCGACGGGGCAACGACGGTGCAGCTTTACCGCCGCATCATCATCCCGCTGCTCAGACCGATCTTCCTGTCGGCCTTCATCGTGCTCGCGCACATGGCGATCAAGTCCTACGATCTGGTGGTGGCGCTGACCTCGGGCGGGCCCGGCGGCTCGGCCTGGCTGCCCTCCAACTTCATGTACGAATACACCTTCAAGCGCAACGAGATGGCGGTCGGCTCCGCAAGTGCTGTGATCATGCTGATGACGATCTCGGCGATCATCGTTCCCTACCTCTATTCCGAACTGAAGGAGAAGGGCCGATGAGCGCGCTCTCCACTGCGCTGGCGCCCTCGCGCAGCACCGCAAGCAGCCGCTGGATCAGCCGGGTCGTCATCTACGGACTGCTGGTCGGCTTTGCCCTGTTCTACCTGACGCCGCTGTTCGTCATGCTGGTCACCTCGTTCAAGACCATGGACGAGATCCAGAACGGTAACATGCTGGCCCTACCGCAATCGCCGACGATCGAGCCCTGGTTCAAGGCCTGGGGCGAGGCCTGCGTCGGGCTCACCTGCGCCGGCATCAAGGGCTACTTCTGGAACTCGATCAAGATGGTGGTGCCGGCGGTGGCGATCTCCACCCTGGTCGGGGCGCTGAACGGCTATGTCCTGACCAAGTGGCGCTTTCCCGGCCATACGCTGGTCTTCGGACTGATGCTGTTTGCCTGCTTCATTCCCTTCCAGTCGGTGCTGTTGCCGATGGCGACCATCTTGGGCAGCCTCGGGCGCTTCGGCGTCACCCTGCAGAACCTGACCGGCTTTGCCTTCGGGCTTGGCAATTCCACCGTCAACCTGGTGTTCGTCCATGTCGTCTACGGGCTGGGCTTCACGACGCTGTTCTTCCGCAACTACTACGAGGCCTTCCCGAGCGAACTGGTGAAGGCGGCCCAGGTCGACGGCGCCGGCTTCTTCCAGATCTTTTACCGCATCATGCTGCCGAACTCGCTGCCGATCATCGTCGTCACCGTCATCTACCAGTTCACCAACATCTGGAACGACTTCCTGTTTGCCTCCGCCTATGCCGGCACCGGGGACGTCATGCCGATGACGGTGGCGCTGAACAACGTCGTCAACACCTCGACCGGGGTGGTGGAATACAACGTCAACATGGCAGCGGCGATGATTGCCGCGCTGCCCACGCTCCTCGTCTACATTCTCGCCGGCCGCTACTTCGTGCGCGGACTGATGGCGGGCGCCGTCAAAGGATAAACCATGACCTTTCTCAAGATCACCGGCCTCAGAAAGCGCTTCGGCGCCCTTGAAATCCTCAAGGGGATCGATCTCGAACTGGAAAAGGGCGGCTTCCTCGTCCTGGTCGGCCCGTCCGGCTGCGGCAAGTCGACGTTGCTGAACACCATTGCCGGGCTGGAGACGATCACCGAGGGCGACATCCGGGTCGAGGAGCGCA